>JBNKZT010000074.1:0-20599 GCA_050301775.1 Promineifilaceae bacterium (SeqCode) | reverse complement strand
CGGTGACCAGGGCAGTTGGTCCCAAGATGGTTGGCGGCAGTTGGGCAGCCAGGCCGCTGTCCAGCAGGTGGCGCAGTTTGGCGGTGCGCTGCGATGTGGACTGGTGGTAAAGTTTAACGGCCGTTCCCCCATCCAATCCAAACACCATCCCTTCGCCGCCCGACTGGATGAGCTGCGCCGAATCGAGTTGAAAACGTGTGTTGTTGATGAAGATTGTTGTGGTCATGATTGATAGTTAGTAGCTGGTTGTTGGTGGCTGGTTACTAGCAGCTAGCCGCCAGCCACCAGATTGCCACCGCCCCATCGTCCTCAAAATTACCCGGCTGCCTGGCCTGGACGTTGAGCCAGCGCTGCAAGTGCAGGCTGGGGCGGGGTTCGGCCAGTTGAGCCAACAAATCGGGCCGCCAGCCATCGGTGGCCACGGCCAGCCAGTGCATGTCGGCACGAGTAACGGTTATAAAAGAAGGGGTGAAGGGCTGAACAGGTGAAGGGGTGATTTTCTCACCCTTTCGCCCCTTCACCTGTTCACCCGTTCTCAGAAGTCGGTAGGCTAGATAATCCGGCTGGTTACCGCTGTCCAGGGCGGTGACTTCGCCGTTGACGCACAGGCAGCCGTCGCCTTGCCAGAAGAGTACGGCCGTTTGCCCCACTACCACAAAACCCACCAGCGTCGCCAGCCAATGAGTCATCACAAACGCTGTCCGCGCCGCATCATCGGCGAAAGGCAGCAAATCTGTCGTCTGGCGCATAAAGTTCAGACAGGCGTTAAACAAATCGGCCGGAAAATCATCTGGGTCAAAGGGTTCATTCATAACTAACTGCCGATTGAGCCAGCCGGCAGCAAATTGGCCCAACAATTTTGCGCCAACTTCGTTGCTGGATGGCTGGCGGTTGTATTTGCTGCCGCAGCCATCGAGCACCAGCCCAAAAGCGGTGTCGGGGCGGGGACTGCCGCTGCTGGCGAAATCGTGACTGTTTTGCTGCATGAGCCGGTGGGAACGGCCGTTAATTATCGCATGACTCAGCATTTGAATTCCTTAATGGTGTAAAAACAACACTAATTGATAATGGAAATAATAGTGTTTTACTTACACTTTGTCAAGAAGCAAATGAGCAACTGCTTGCTATTTGTTAACCAGTTGGTGTACGATTCTGGCCAGTAGAGAACATTTTTTGGGTTGCATTGGAGGTATGATGAAAACGTTACTGATTTTACGCCATGCCAAATCCAGCTGGGATAATGCCTTGTTGACGGATTATGAACGGCCGTTAAACAAACGCGGCAAACAGGATGCACCCCGGATGGGCAAACTGCTGCGCGAACAAGATTTAGTGCCCGATCTCATCATCACCTCTAGTGCCGAACGTGCCCTGGCCACCGCCGAAGCAGTCGCCCTGGCCAGCGGGTACGAGCAGGAGATTCGCGCCACCCGCAGCTTTTACCACGCCGACCCGGAGGCGTACCTCGATGTGCTGCGCCAGCTTGACGACAGCCTGGAACGGGTCATGGTCGTGGGGCATAATCCGGGGATGGAAGAGTTGTTGGAGGAATTAACCGGTTTGTGGGAGCAGATGTCCACGGCGGCCCTGGCCCAAATTTCGCTGCCTATCAATCAATGGAGTGAATTAGACGAGGAAACAACTGGCGAACTGGTCAATCTCTGGCGGCCGAAAGAGTTGGGGTGATTAGTTAAAGGGAGCAAAATGGGAATAAATTATTATCTTTCGTTCATTCTTTGTTTAGCTGTGCCTTTTGCTTTTGGAGTATGGTGGTTTCTCATGAAGTTGGGGCGTGATAAACGATGGTTTGTTATGCCTGGATATTATATTTCCCGAAATTTTTACTTTGCTTTGCCTACGTTTGTTTTGGGTTTGTTGTTGCAAATTGTTGATATACACCTCTTCAATATCAATGAACAAACACCACCAATTCTCACTATTTTAGCGTTTTGTTTTTGGATAATAAGTTTTGTATTTGCATACCTCGAACCTGATGGGCTTGCTCCCCAATGGTATCGTTGGTTGAAGCGGGAGCATGGAAAAATCTTGCCGCTGTTGGCTCAGGAGGCACATCAACTTGGGCGAGATGAATGGTTGAAGCGGGTGCAAAACCAAGAGGATTTAGAAAACTGGGTCGCCGAAGTAAGGTGCAAGTGGAGGAACCAAAATTAAAGCGACCGGCTGATTGGCTGAAATGCTGACAAGCTAAGCGTGCTGCCCTCGTTTGATTGTTTCCCCGTTGCTGCTATAGAGTTGGCTCAGGCTCTTTTGCCTGGCTACCCACAATCCCACTAACCCAATTTTGAGTTCGTAGAGGGCGGTTGTGCCTTCGGTGACTTCTTGCAGGATGTCCCGCTCGACCAGGCTTTTGAGGGCGGTGGTGACGTCGGCCGGGGTGAGGTGGATGCCGTAGGGTTCCAGGTACTGCACCATGTCGCCGGGGTGGAAGGACATGTCCTGGTCCATGAGGTGGGACACGGCCGTTAACAATGCCTTTTCCCCGTAAGTCGAGCGCTGCCACAGGTAGGCAAAGTGGACTTCACCCAGGCTCAACATCTCGTCCAGTGCCGCATTCACGTCAGAGATCGTCACGTAACTTTTGCGCAGTTTATTGGCCTGCTTAACCAGCGTGTAACAAACCAACTGCAAGAAATAAGGATGTCCGGCCGTGACCCGCAAAATTTTGTCGATGGCCAGATCATCATACACTAAATTGGGAGCCACCGGCTCCTCAATCAACTGTTTAGCCACGGCGTCGCGTAGATAGCCAATCTTTTGATACAGGGCAATGTTGAACAGCACCGACCAGTAATCGGCGCTCATTTCCTCCAGGCGGCGCGTGCCGACAAAAACGAAACTCAGCCCTTCGCTATGCTGCATCAGATGGCGCAAGTAGGGGAACAGCGTCGGCGGTAAAATTTTATCCTGCACCAGATTCTCAAACGCCTCGAATTCGTCGAACACGAGCAGCAGCGTCGTGCCCGGCGGCAGCAGCGACTGGACGTGGGGCAGGAAGCGGCGTTGGAAATGGCGTGTTGGGTCTTCCTGCCACAGTTCCGGCTCCGGCACGTCCAGGTTAATGCTTCGCGCTGCCAACGCATCGGCGACATGCCAGGCCAAATCGTACAGCAAAGCGGGCATCCCCGGCGTGACGCCCAGTGATTGGCAGTCGATGTAGACTGGCAGCAGGTTGGCCGGCAGGTGCTGCTCCAGCCGCAGCAGGATGGATGTTTTACCGGTGCGCCGCTGCCCGACCAGAATCAGAACATTGTGCTGAGCCACCCGTTCGGCGCTTTCGGCAATGAAGGCGAATAAATCGTCCCTGCCAAAGAAGATGGTGCTGTTGGGGCGCAGCGGTGTGCCGGGCAGATAAGGGTTGGCGATAGGCCGGAATTCGCGCACAGGTGGCAGCAGGTGGACCATATCGCCAAAGGCCAGGCTTTTGCCGCGCTGGTTGCGATCATCATAGGTAAGGTTAAGGGCCAGCCGAAAGCGGTCTTTGACGGCCGGTTCGATGACGAAGCTGACCTGGCGGCTGCGGCCAGGGGGGATGATGGAAATGATGGTGGGACGGCCGTTCCAGATATAGGCCGGGTTTTCGGCTAAAGTCACAATCAGGTTTTCAGCCGGGGCACGGCCGTTATTTTGAATTTCCAGCACCACATCCGTCTGTTCACTGGGGGCGATGCGCTTTGTTTTTAGGGTGATGGCCAGATCGGCCCGGCCGCGCAAGGCTTCGATTTCGGCGCTCACCAGGCCGGTCCACCGCGCTACAATTGCTTCTACCAGCGGTTGGTCAATGCTAAAGGGAATCTCGGCCGTATTTTCGCCAAACTCGTTGAGAAAGATCGCTGCCTCATTCAAATAAACCAGACTGTCTTCGGCCAGATTGACCCGTTTACTGTCGCGCAAATTGGTTAAAATAGGCGGCAGCATTTCCCACGTCGGCGACCAATACTCGGCCTTCTCAAACAGCGCTAAAAGCTGCTCCAATTCTGGGTGCAGCAGGCTCAATTCGGTCACCGACGGCGCTTCCAGCAGAGCGCGGCTCACTTCAAATGTGCGCCGCCAGCGGTCCAGGCACTGCCAGGGCGGATGGGCGTACTTTAGTGCATCCTGTAAGGTGTGGATGATGATGGGCAGGCCGGCCCGTAGTTGGCCGTCCAGCAAAAACAGGCCGTCGGATAGGCTGGCTACGTAATTGTCACCGCGCTGCCGGGCGTGGCTGGCTAAAGCCAATAAAAAGTCCGGCGAGCCTCGGTTGCGCCGGTAGCGGGCTTCCATTTGAAGCAAAGTTAAGCCCGGTGTTTGTTGCAAAACGTGATAAAAACGACGGGCCTGAGCGGTGGGCGCCTGGGCTTGCCGCAGGAAGAACAAGGTGAAAACGAGGCCGCTGATACCCAGAATGATCAAGCCGGTGAGCGAATTGTTGTTGATGACCGGTGATGGTGGCGGCGGTCCGCTGGGTGGCGTGACATGGCCTTGATGAAAGCCATCATTGTATTGAAAACGATATTGGACGCCGGTCGGATCGGCGGGGAGCGTGTTCAAAATCCAGAACAAGTCGCCATTGCCGCCGATTAACTGCTGTTCTTCCTGCCGGTCCCACGTTTGTGATTCAGGATTAAACGTTTCCAGACCGACGACAACATTATCCCGCTCAGCATCCCGGACAGAAACGGCCAGACTGTAGCGCCCCTGAATAATTTCGGCCTGGGGTTTGGTGAGCAGCGGCGGCAGATTTTCTTGACCGCGAAATAGTTGGATAACGCCGTTTTGGGTGATGGTCAGCAGGTCGGCCGTTTGCCGGTTTTCACGCTGGAGGATGCTTAACCCAAATACGGAACTGCCCAGATTGAGCCGGTTTTTCAACTCCGGTTGGCGGAGGTTGGGATTGACTTCATACAGGCTGACCCGGCCGTTGCTATCCCCCAAAATCATATCCGGCACGCCATCATTATCCAGGTCGCCCCAATGCAGACTGGTGATATTCCCCAGGCCGGTCAGCAGCCAGGACAGCCGTGGTTGACCCTCCTCAATCAGCAGATTGCGCAGCGTTCCCCCGGCGGTGTTTACCAAAAATGAATCCGCTGCCGGTTTGGGCAGTGGCTCATCCGCCAAAAGTTCCGCAGCGTATAAGGTGTGCTGCAGCGGACCATCAATCGTGAACGGCCATTGAGGCGCTGGGCGTCCGAGCAGCGAGGTGGCAAATACCTGACCTTCAGTGGTAAAGATGATCAGGCCGGACAGCCCGTTTCCCGGCTGATTGATGGGATAAACGGTCTGGATAGGTGTGTCATAAACAGCCATAATCCAGGGGACGTGATTAGAATTGACCAGATACAGGCGATGGGTTGTGGCGGCGACAATGGCGGGTGATTGGGTAAGACTATCCCGTACGATGAGCAGTTGGGTCACTGGCTCCGGCAGTTGTGTTTGCCATAGAATGTTTGAGGCGTTGTTTAAGACGATCACATCGCCGTTGGCCGTGCCGACAGCAATTTCCGGGCTGGTGTTGATGTTCAGGTTGCCAATTTGAACGGCCGTAATCGTGGTGGGCAGCGATTCTTCCCAGATTTGTTCACCATTGGCCTGCCGGACGGCCAGCCAGCTTTGGGCTGCCACCCCCGCATCCGATTGGGATTGTTGGCTGCTGCGCACCACAACGACGTCGAGCGTGTTTGTGGCCGGGTTGGGCAGTGCGGCCAAATGGGTGATGGCGACGCCGGGATTGACAACCCAGGGGAAGGTGCCGTCGTTATTGAGTCGGTGGATACGGCCGTTTTCCGTCCCCACCAGCAGCTCATCTTCGCCATCCTGATCAAAATCAACCACCAGCATCGAACGGGGCAGCCCCAGCAGATCATATTCCCAATCGCTGGCCAATTGGCTGGCGCCAATGCCAAATCCCAACAGTTCCAGGTTGGAAAAGCGGGCCAGGAGCAGTTCAGTGTGCTGGTCGTGGTTGATGTCCAGTAGCCAAACTAGGCCGGAGTTATCAACGGCTTCCAGGGTGTTCAGGGAACGGCCGTTTTGCGACAACAGCACCACATCCGCCGGTGTCACCGAATCGCCAGCCCCTTCGATGACGGCTGCCAAAAACGGCTGGTCATCGGGTGTGAGCGGGGGGGCGGCCGACAGCCCGATAATGCGGCGCTGGGCATTGGGCGACAGGTGGCGGGTCCATTGGCGCTGGCCTTCCCAATTGTAGACGATGACACTGCCGCCATCGGTGCCAACGGCGATACCAGGTCCATCGCTTAGGGAAACGGTGGTCAGTGCTGTGATGGGCCGGTTGATGGTGCGGAACCAGAACCGCTGCCGATTGCTGTCGTAAACATACAAGTGGCCCAAATTATTGCCCAACACGATGTAACTGCGGCCGGCCAAATTGGCTGTTTTCAGTGATGTCAATCGACCGGAGATGGGCTGTTCCTGGTCCCAAAGGAGACGGCCGTTCCGGTCAATCAAGGCTAACTGGCTAAACCGGAGCGAAGGGGTGAAGTAGCCCAAAGCGACTTCATCCTGGCCGTCCTGGTTAAAGTCGGCGACGGTCATGAGGGGCTGAATTTCAATGGCGGGGTTGCTGCCGCGCACGTAGCGCCAGATGAGGTTGCCATTCCCATCCAGCAGTTGCAGTTGGCCGCTGTTGAGCAGTACCAGGATTTCGGAACGGCCGTCACCATCCCAATCAAAACGTTCAATCGCTGTTGGGATGGCATCGTACTGGAACTGCCAGGCCAGTTCCGCTGCACGACTGCTGCTGGCCAGCAAATCGGGCGGCGTGGCCAGGGCGGTGAGGGGTGTTTGCCAAAGTTCGCTGCCATTGGCCGCCAGTAGAACCAGCCGGTTGGGGTAGCCTAAGACGATTTCGCGCGGTGATTGGCGGGCATCATCCGTGTCCATCGTCTGTATGGCAGCGACCGGGGCGGCGGCGGTGTAGCTGTTTTGCCAGACGCCATCAGCATCGAGGATGTCTACCTTGCCATCTTCATCGACGACGACAAATTCGTCAAAGCTGTCGCCGTTCAAATCGGCGGTGATGACATGCTGCAAGCGGCCGGCAGCGCGGTACTGCCAGTAGCTGGGTGATTGGGTTTGGGCAGCGGCAGGGGAGGCGGTGAGAAATAGGAGAAGGATTGAGACGTAAAACGTGAAACGTGATGCGTGAAACGTGATACGTGACACTTCCTGCTTAGTCTGGCGGTCGGAGGGCATAACCGACGCCTCGTTCGCTGATAATCCAGGTGTCGTAGGGGACGATAGCCCGGCGCAGCCGTTTGATGAGGGTTTTGAGCCGGTCGGGATCGTTGACCAGGACGTCGCCCCATACGGCCGTTTCCAAATCATCGCCGTGGACCACCTGACCTTCCAGTTCGCACAAACGCACCAGAATGCTGAATTGGGAAGTGGTCAGGCTGATTTCCTGCCCCATCGCCCAAACCTGATGGCGCTGCTGGTCGATAACGAACGGCCCGGCCTGGATCAAGCCTTCGACTTCCTGGCGGCGGACGAAGCGGCGCAGGATTTCGTTGGTGTAGTGGTAACGGCCGTCCTGCTGTTCCAGCAAACATTGCTGTTCTAACAGGCGCAAATTATCAATTGGACCATCGGCAATGGCCAGAGCATACTGTTCGGCTGGGGCGAGATTTTGCCACAAGTAGCCCAAATGGGAGCCGGCTTCTACTTCAACAGGGTCATCTAGCAGGACAAATTCTTCGTCCGATTTCAGGCCTTCACCCTGAGCCAGTATTTGGAAAGCGTAATAGCCGGCCACGTGCAGGAAAAACGGGTGCGGCCCGACCATGAAGAGCAAATGGTCTTGCAAGGCCGGTGAAAATTTGATGGGGGTATCGGCCAGGCGCGTTTGCAGCAATCCCAACGCTTCTTCCTCCGAGAACAGTCCCAGTGGCAGGGTGACGAAAATGTTGAAGAAAGGCGAGCTGAGGATTTCTTCTTGGGCGGTGATGGCGAATAACGGCCGTTGCGATGCCGTGAGGTAAGCCAGTCCATGTTTCGTCGTCAGGCCGCGCAGCCGGGCAAAAAAGTAAGGGGTCAGATGTTCGTTGACGGCCAGCAGTTCAAACTCATCGAGCAGGACAATGACCGAAATACCATTCTGACTGAGCTGCCGCAGCATCCGGTCCAGGGCGTGGTAGGAGGCTGGTCCTTTGGCGTTTTCCAGGGTGACGCCGGCGTCTTCGGCTGCATCCAACAAGCCGGTAATAAGCACCTCGTACACTTCTTCCGGCGGCGAACCGCCCAACTCCTGGCAGTCTACCAGAACGAAGAAGGAGTTGTCCGGGGTCAGGTCAAGCTGCTGCCGAATTTGCGGCCGGCATAAGTGCATCAGCAGAGAACTTTTGCCGATGCGGCGCGGGCCAATGAGCGACACGCTCTGCCCATTGCGCAGCAATCCCAGAATTTGGTTAATTTCGGCGGTACGGCCGTAAAAATCTTCGGCCCGGCGGATTGCGCCCCGGTGGTAGAATGGATTGTCGATGCTCATGGGGATTATTGTAAAGCGGAATGGGGAAAAGGTAAAGAGGAGAGGGGGGTGAAAGGGTGAAGGGGTGATGGGGTGATGGGGGGAACGGCCGTTTTCCCAAAAACCATCCATCCCGTAGGGGTGGGACGACCGGGCCAGGATTTGGTCGGAGCGATTGGCGTTGTCTCCCGGTCGTCTCGCCAGATGTTGCGGCAGGTATTGGACAAGATGGTGTGGGAAAATGGCCGTTTAACTTGAATCGAGTTCTAACTAGGTCACGCTAAAAAAGTCCGTACTTCTTTATGGAAAAGTACGTATTTGTTCACGAAAAAGTACGCACTTCTTCGCAAAAAAGTCCGTACTTTTTTACGATAAAGTCAGTACCTTTTTGCAAGATGATTCTGATCGGACTTTGATTGTGGGAGAGGGGGGTAACGGCCGTTTTCCCTACAAAACACCACATTTAGCAACAGGTGACACGGTCTGGAAGACCAGCCCCAGTTAGAGGTCAATTCTGTAATGGTTGAATTGTGAGGGCGAGTGCATTTAACGTATTTTGCATCTCTTCAATCTTGTCTTCTTCCCCTGTAACACTTAAATCAACCACTTTGTGGTTCGTCAATCGCAAAACGATAGTGTAATTATTGTGCCATGAATTTACCTCTGCCGAGAAAATCGCTCCAGCATGCCCATTAATGTCTACATCGGTAACCGGAATGGTTAATTGTGAACCTGTCTTTATCCAGGTATCTGCCAGAGCTTGAGCAACTTGGTTCGTCGATTGAGGTATATTGAGATTTTGGTTGCCGCGTTTCATATAGGGTTTCATTGCCCGGATCGAATAAGATTGATTCAGTGAATATATATCCTTTTCGTTTTCAGCAACAATGATTGCGAGACCCTCTAAACTTGCAACTGCCCAATCGCTCGGGTATTTGAAAACAATGCCATGCTCATCGCTTCGAAATTCCACCCAGTCTTTCGTGTCAATATCCGAAGTCAGGGGAACTGCCTCTGGTTGGCCCGAGACAAAATCTTTCGCACATCTGATTGTGTTAATTGAAACCAAAGCCGACAAGAAGAACTTAAAAATATTCATCTGACCTTGTCACCTCTTTACCCTTTCACCCCTGCTCCCCCGCACCCCCACTCTCCTTCAAATACCGGTACAACACCCCCAACACTGTGGCCGGTTCGGCGTCACGCTCTTTGTTGTACTGGCGGGTGGCCCGGCTGCGGCTGAGGTGCAGGTAGCGGCGGGCGCGGGTGATGCCCACGTACAGCAGGCGCAGCCGCTCGCTGATGATGTCGATGTGGGCCGATTCAGTGGCGGTACGGCCGTCATATAACCCCGACTCTCCCTGCATCAAATAACGCAATTGGGCCACCGCCTCCGCCTCCGGGTCGCCGCCCAGGAACTCGTGTACGCCCAAAAATGGCGCGTCCAGGCTGCCCGGAATCCAGAAGCCGTCAATCCCCACCAGGAAGACTGCATCCCACTCCAGCCCCTTGGCGCTGTGCTGCGTCGTCAGCGTGATGCGGCCTGGCTGCGGCTCGTAGCCCAGGTCGGCCGGCGTGGTGATGGGCAGGCTGCGCCGCCCGGTGGCCACCCCTTCTAGCTCGGCGGCCAGTTCCGGCAAGCGCCAGTCGGGGTTGGTGTCCCGCCAGCGGCGCAAAATGGCGGCAATCTGGTGGGCGATGGACAGGTCGCTTTCGTGAACGTCGCTGCCGGCGGCGAACAACTCGTCGCCCAACGCCAGCGCCAGATCGTCGATGGGCAGCGGGCGCAAGGCGAACAACCGGTGCAAATAATCGGCAAATCGCTCGACGTGCTGCAAATCTTCTTCGTCGGCCACGCCAATGGGCAGGGCGTCGGCCGGGTCGTCGCCGGGCAGGGGGAAGAGCAGCATTTCCGGCCGGTGGACACTGCGCAGGATGGTGTGAAAGCGGTCTAATCCTTCCAGCGGCGCGGTGGCCGCGGGATGGCCTAGTTCGTGCAGACTGGCGTGGGCGTTGACCAGCGCTTTGGTGTCCAGCGGGTCGGCCAGGACGGCCAGGATGGCGTGCACGGCGGCGGCGATTTCCCGTTCCCGCGTGCCGCCGCGCAGCAGATTATCGTAATCGGCGTCCAGTTCGTCGAGGTGTTCGGCCAGGTCGTGGCCAATCTGGTTGGTGGGGACGAGGATGGCCAGGGTATGGTCGGGGCGTTCTTTGGCATAACGATAGGCCAGGTTGGCGATGGCCGGCAGTTCTTCATCCTCGCGGTGTTTGTAGACTTTGATGCGGATGCTGGCTTCGCTGTCCGGCGGATTGGGCTGGGCGTCGCCGGGCGGCGTGGGCAGGATGTCTTGGCGGCGGAAGGTGTTTTCCTGCACTTCCAGGACGGGGTGTTTGTCCATGACCCAATGCAGTAATGTGTTAGCAGCGTTGAAGATGAGGGGGGCGCAGCGACCGGAGTTGGGTAACGGCCGTTGCACCACCTCCTCCCTGTCAATAAACCGATTAAAAAAGCGGGGATGGGCCGCCGTGAAGGTGCTGGTGACGGCCTGGTTGGGGTCGCCAACACGCACCCAATTGCCATCCGGTCCGGTCAACTGCGAGAGCAGCACCTCTTGCAAAGGCACGCTGTCCTGAGCTTCATCCTCCAACACGTAAGGCCAGCGCCGCCGCAGTTCTTCGGCAAAATCAGGCCGCTGCTCAATCAAATCGGCCGCCTGCCAGATGAGGTCATCAAAGTCCAGCGCCGCCTGCCGGGTGAGGATGGTCTGGTAGCGCTGGTAGATGCCGGACATCATAAATAAGAGTGGAGACTGGGAGATTGGAGATTGGAGATTGTCGTCATCTAGTCTCTGGTCTCCAGTCTCCAGTCTCTGCAAAATCTTTTCCGGCAAATACCGTTCATTCTTCGCCGTGCGGATGAAGGCGCGGGCGGTGCGGGCGGTGATGTCGCGCCAGCGGGCTTTCATTTGCGGGCTGTTGTCGGGCAAGAAGGCGTGCCACAGGTCGGGATTGACTTCGATCCAGCCATCGACAGCCAGGGAGAGGGCATTGTTGCTGCGGATTTCATCCAACACATCGGGGTCGGTGTCTTCGCCCAGGCCGCTGCTGGAGAGGCGCACGATTTCCAGGGCCAGGCTGTGCAGGGTGCGCACGTCGAAGCCGGTGACAGGCTGGCCCATCTCTTCCAGCCGTTTGCGGATGCGGGCGCGGAAGGTATCGACGCTGGCGTTGAGGTAGGTGACGATGAGGACCTGCTGCCCGGCTTCCACGTCAACCTTTTCGGCGATGAGTTGGGCGGCCAGGAGGGAGAGGGTGAAGGTTTTCCCGCTCCCGGGCACGGCGCTGATGGCTAAACGGCCGTTTTCATATTTTAATATTTCTGCTTGAGCGGGACGTAATATCAAGTCATTCATTCGGTTTCTCTGTATCTGAAAGCGATTGGTTTGAGCCTGAATCAAATGCAGTACTCACAAATATGTTATTCAGTTCGATTAGTTGATTTATCGTTTTGTGAATAATCGTTATCCATTCAGTTTGTTTTTGGTTGAGGGGGCCAGCTTTGTCCTTAAGAAGTAGATCTGCATAAACCGCTATTTTGGTAGCAGGTGTGCGAAATTCATGAGAATAGATTGATATTTGAGATACAAGCAATTCTGCTCGATCCGGTTTACTTATATCGTTGTCATCAGGCATTTGATGTCCTCCTGCTGCGGATTATTCTAACCGATTTTGCCAATCAATCACGAATAATGGGCGAATAACACGAATTGTAGGGCGATTTGCAAAATCGTCCTACAAGGAAATCTATGGGAAATCGGGCGGGCAATTGGAGACAAGGCTGTCTGTTCGACCGGCCGTAAACGACCGGCCTAGTAAACGATGCCTGGTGAACCGGGCTGAACAGGTTAGGATGTGGAGAGAATCAAGTAGCCCTCTTTATCGTTCAAACTAAAATATGCTATCATCAAAAATAAGATGCTTGACTCTGAATCAGATAGGTATGTCCGCTAGCAAGTTATGGGTAATTGCCAGGCCGGAAAGATGGTCGTACAAACCTTTTCTACTCTTCCCTGGCAATTTTTTCGTTTTTTAGGCACTGCCGTTGGCTTGCATGGGGCTGTTTCCTATGATTAGAAAGTAAATGAACGTGAACAGATTTATGTTTTTGGGAAGTGGTGAATAGTTAAAATGAACGCAGCTTTGTTGGAAATCATTATCATTTTTTTGCTTATCTTGTTGAACGGCTTTTTTTCAATGTCGGAAATCGCCGTCGTTACGGCGCGGAAAGGGCGTTTGCAGCAGGTTGCTGGACAGGACCGTGGGGCGAAGGCGGCCCTGGAACTGGCCGATTCGCCGGGCCGGTTTCTATCTACCGTGCAGGTTGGGATTACGCTGGTGGGTATTTTTACCGGGGCGTTTGGCGGTGCTACCCTGGCCAGGGAGATCGCGCTGCTGGTGGATCGGGTGGTGTGGTTACGGCCGTACAGCCCGGCAATCAGCGTCGGAATTGTAGTGCTGGTCACGACCTACTTTTTGTTAGTGTTGGGCGAATTGGTCCCCAAACGATTGGCCTTGACTTATGCGGAAAGGATTGCCTCTTTTGTCGCCCCCTTTATGCTGCGGCTGTCACAGATTACTCGCCCGGCCGTTTACCTGCTGACCCGTTCCACTGAAATGGTAGTGCGGCTGCTGGGCATCAAACCTAACAATGATTTGCCGGTGACCGAAGAAGAAGTACGACTCTTGATTGAGGAAGGAACCCAGTTTGGCGTTTTTGAACCCATTGAGAAGGAGATGGTGGGCCAGCTCTTTTGGCTTAGCGATCGTACAGTGAGTGCGTTAATTACACCGCGCACTGAGATTGTGTGGCTGGACATGAACGATTCGTTTGAGGAGTTGGCCCATAAGTTAACGACCAATAACCATTCCCGTTTTCCGGTAGCCGATGGCAGCCTGGATAACGTGCTGGGTATGGTATTGGCCAAGGATTTGCTGGGCCAACTGCTGGCTGGTGAGGCCATCAATCTGGAAAAGGCGCTGCAGCCACCCTTGTTCGTCCCGGAGGGAATGCCGGCGCTGCAAGTGCTGGACCGCTTTAAGGAAGCACGGGCGCAGTTTGCGCTGGTGATCGATGAGTACGGCGTGCTGCAAGGTTTGGTTACTATCAATAACGTATTGGAAGAATTGGTGGGGAATATTCCTGAGGCAGATGAGGTGGTTGATCCTGAAGTGGTCAAGCGGGAGGATGGATCCTGGTTGTTGGATGGTATGTTAACCGTCGATGAGTTCAAGCAATTGTTTGACATTGATACACTGCCGGATGAAGCAATCCAGTATCATCAGACGCTGGGCGGATTTGTGATGGCGATGATGGGACGGATTCCCACGACTGGGGACAAATTCGACTGGTCAGGGCTTTCTTTTGAAGTTGTCGATATGGATGGTTACCGGGTAGACAAAGTGCTGGTGCGTTAGTGGTCGACCGCACAGTAAGGGTCTGTCCAGAATTAAGTTATCGGAATTGGTGGATGACCTTCGAGTAACTGTCCTTCCCAAAAGGGAAGTAATTGTTGGACGGTTACTAAGCGGCCGGCCGACTGGGAACAGGATATCACAGCTGTCAGGGAGCAGGGGACAGGTTAAAGCATATTGAAGATTGGCCGTGCCGGTTTGTGAGTTTATAATTCGCCCCATTTGCTGTTAGGATAGTGTATATGATGAAATCGTGGTGGAAATTATTGTTGGTGCTGCTGGGGATAACGGCCGTTCTCACCCCCACCTTACCAACGCAAGAAGTAGGTGTGCAAACGGCAGCGGCTCAAACAGCCGCCGACCCCCGTTTTGGTGCGGTCGAATCCTTTTGGGCGCCCAATGAGGCGGCCGATTTGAATGTGGGTTGGGACCGTGTCCTGTTTTACTGGAACGAAATCCAGCCCAACGGCCCTGGCGACTGGAATACCCTGCACGTGTTGGAAGAATGGCTGGTGGATGCCAATAATCACGGCCGTACCATCCTCGGCCTGCTCAAAAACACGCCCGTCTGGGCGACCGATGGCGAACCCTATTCCGGCGTGCCCCGTGGTTTGTACCTGCCGGTAGATGATCCCGGCAATTTGTGGGCCAACTACGTGCGCCAGGTGGCCAGCTACTACGGCCCGCGCGGCGTTCACAACTGGATCGTCTGGAATGAGCCGGACATTGCCGCCGGTGTTTACGGCTACGAATTTGGCGGCTCGACGGAAGATTATTACCAATTGGTCAAAGTCGCTTATCAGGCCATCAAAACGGTTGATCCGACAGCGACTATTCACTTGGGCGGCATGACCTACTGGCATGATCCTGGCTTTATGCGCCGTTATTTGCGCGTAGCCACAGCCGATCCGGAAGCGGCGGCCAACGACTACTTTTTCGACGTCATCTCGCTGCATATCTATTTCCGGCCGGAAACGATGCAGACGATTATTGGCAACGCTTTTGCGGCGCAGGTGGAGAATGGCATTTCGCCGTTGAAGGAGGTTTGGGTCAATGAGACCAATGCCCGGCCCAGTTCGGACCCGGAATGGCCGGTGCAGGTGGAGTTGTTCCCGCTGGATATAGAGCAGCAGGCCTGGTACATCCCCCAGGCGTTTGCCTTAGGTTTTTATGCCGGGGCGGCGCGGATGGGCATTTACAAGCTGGTGGACGTGAACATGGCGCCGGGCGACGAGTCGTGGGGGCTGATACGGCCGTACGATTTCAGCCGCCGCCCGGCCTACTACGCCTACCAGAACACAATCAAGTACCTGAGCGGGTTCACCTACCCGGTACGGCGGGAGATGGGCAGCAATTATTTCAT
Organism: Promineifilaceae bacterium (SeqCode); assembly: GCA_050301775.1. GTDB lineage: Bacteria > Chloroflexota > Anaerolineae > Promineifilales > Promineifilaceae > JACKCC01. The sequence continues at coordinate 5,276 of JBNKZT010000074.1, read as the reverse complement.
CGTCAGCTTTAGCCGGCCGCAGGGCGTAACGCGGCTGATGTGGGCGCGGTATGGTTCGCCGGTGTCGCTGCGTGTGCCGGCGCTGGCCGAGTCGGCCCAGTTGGTAGACGTGATGGGGCAGGTGGAGGTGGTAACGGCCGTGAACGGAGCCTATGACATCACGTTGGACCCGGCGCGCTGTGCCGGGGAATGTTTGATTGGCGGGCCGCCCCTGTTCCTGGTGGAAGAAGGCGTGGTCTCAGAACCGGGGTTATCGGCTCAGCCGATTTCGCAGCCGGCAGTTACGCCAACGGCTACAGTTGAGATGACGGCAACGGCCGTTCTGACGCCGACAGCAACGGCAACCGCAACAGCCACGTTAACACCGTCCCCGGAACCGACCGGTACGCCAACTCCAACTGCAACTGTTTCGCCGACGCCTGAAGTGACGGAAACGGCCGTGGCCACCGAAATCACATCACTACCTACCGCGACCATACCACCAGTACCTACAATTGAACCATCACAAGCTGAAAAGCCAGCTTCTGGTTTTACAGGTCAGGCTTCCTGGTGGTTTATTGGAGTGGGGCTACTGTTGGCTGGTTTCATTGCTGTGGGAACCCGGCTGCGGCACTAGAAATAAAAAGACCTCACCAACATACAGGTTGGTGAGGTCTTGATGTTCGTCTTAGACGATGAAACTTACGGGGTTTGGGCAATTTCCTGACCGCAAGAATCATCCCATCCGATAAATTCGGCCAAAATCCACGAGCCACTACTCTGATCGAGGCTGTAGCCAAGCATACGGAAGACGGCAAACCCTGAAATATGGTATAGGTCGTCGCCGGTAACCTTTGTGGAAGTATCCCAAATAATAATACGTAACTGCCGCTCGAAATCAATATGCTCGTTAAATACGTCACGAGCGGCGTTAGAGTTGATCGACCCGGTGCTGCTCTTTACCCAGTCGCCGATATTCAGCGTCCGATCGGTGGGATCGCCTGGCTCCTGATAGCCCGCGAACTTACCACCAGGCCCTACATTATAATTTGCACTGTCACCCGGCCAGGTTAAGCTGTCCGCCAATGTGTTGGCATCGGCACTAGTGACATCATTCCAGACGAGCCAACCAAAACTCCCAGGATTGCTGCCGTTCTTGATTTTGAAAACGTACCCCTCTTTTGCCTGATCCAATGGAATGTCGGGAACATGATTGGTGAAGTTTCCGTATTCAGGCAGAGGTTGAGGGCTTTTATTGCTAAAATCAGCCGGAGCGGGAAAAGGATTGCTCCCGGTTCCTGGAGGGGATACAGAGCGAATGTCGCGGTGAACGGCAATGGGGAAGGCATCGCAGCCCTTTGTCGGTTCCAGGTTAAGACCGGTGACACGCATGACATTGAGTGCTTGCGCTGAACTAACCTGGGCCAAAGCGGGGTAAGCATCCAGGCCAATGATTGAATCCACATCATGCAAAATGTAGGTGCCAACAAACCGTAAATCACCGGCAATCCCACTATTGGTTACGCCCTGTTCATTTTTTTGCAGATCATCTAAAATTTCTTGTTGGATTGTTGATTCGTTCACTTTACTGAAGAGAGCCGTTTGGGAGATACCATAATTATGATCAAAAGTCCAATCGGTAAATCCATCGCCACTACTGTTCGTTGTCCCATGAATCGTCCACATGTCCCAACGATCTTCATCCATTTCCAGGGTCTGAGTGACCGAATTTAGCGCAACTAACACGATGCCTTCATCCTCGCCCCCATTGGCGCCAAACCGTGCGCCCGTTCGGGCGGCATTGCTGATGCGATTTTGGGTGATAACGAGTTGGCTTATCTCGACAACGCCGGCAATGAGTATGACAAAAATGGGCAGAAATAAAGCCACTTCTACCAGGCTTTGTCCCCTTTGTTTCTTGAATAATGTCAGCTTCTTTGTCATTTTATTACTCCTGTGTTCAAATATTTGAATGCATAAAATCAATCTACTAAAGCTAACGATATTATAGCAGTGGGGATTCACGAATCGGCCTCTTGGATCTGGTACATAAGTCCTGAGGGGGGAAGGTTATCCTATCGGCGATTCAGAGGGTTGTGACTATCAGGAATAAAAAGTGCCCCGGCCAGCTGGCTGGGGCACTTGCCTAAATGGATATGCTTTTTGGAGCTTTATTTCGCGTCAAGCTTCATTTCGTCAATGTAGACCAGGCGCTGGTTGTCCACGCCTTGAATGGCGACCCCGCTAATAGTCGTATTGGCTGCTCCTAAGTCAGCCAGGGGAATCGTCACTTGTTTCCAGGTGTTGCGTTCGATCGTCCCCCCGGCAATGTAACTTGGATTGTTCAGAGAAATAGATGTCATGCTGTTGCCATTCGCATCGAACAAGAGAACCCTGAATGCCTGCCCGCTCCTTGTGCCACGAATCTGGAACGACAGCGATTGATAGTTATTGGTGCTGAAGTTGCTATGGTGCAGATAAAAGCCTCCCCAGTTATCCAGGTTAACGGCTGCGGAACAAGTACCGGCATATGCTTCTGCCGTGGAGCATAAATTAAGGCTATCAACTGTCCACGACCAGTCTTGCCAACCCGGTTCCAGCCCATCACGTAATATATAGAAATCATTTGGTGCCGGCGTTGGCGTATTCGTGGGTGTATTGGTCGGCGTATTGGTTGGCGTGCTCGTGGGTACGAAGAGCGTCACGTTAAAGTAATTATAGTTGGCCCCGGCTTTCTCAAAGTAAAACTCGACTGTATTCGTACCGGCCAGCAGGGCAACCCCGGACAAAGTAACGTCAGCCCAGGTTTGCCATCCCCCGGTATTGGGTATGGTTTTGACGATATTGATCCCATTGGCTGAAATACGCAGGCGAGCGTCGCTGTTGGGCGAGGCCACGCGAACGGCAAAATCATACTGCCTGGTTTGAGGGGCGACGATTTGATAACGTACCCATTCATTGTCTCGTGTCCAGCCCAGGTTATAACTGCCGCTTGTATCAGAAGTGTTTTGTATATCCGGCCCTTCCGCACCCACATCCGAACGGTAGCTGCCACTCCCTGGTCCGCCATCTGTGGTCGAATCGCTAAAAGCGACACCCGCCCCGCCACACATGAAATTTTCCATTTCCACCCGGCCAGGTACGTTGTAAGGGCCGTAAGGGCATGTCGGCGTCGCTGTAGACGTGGCTGTATTGGTCGGGGTGTTGGTGGGGGTATTAGTTGCCGTGGCCGTGTTGGTTTGCTCCGGCGTCAGTGTTGGGGTGTCCGTTGGCGCGTTTGTCGGCGTTGCTGTAAGTGTGACATTAGGGTCAATCGTCGGTGTGGATGTATAGGTGGGAGGCGGCGTATAACCGGCCAAAGCCGGCGGGGCAACCACGTTTTTATCAACCATGCGTTGAAAAACGTCCGCGATAGCCGGTTCCATTACCTGGACAATGGCCACAACGGCAATGCCCACCAATACCAACAGCAAGACGTATTCAACAATGCCTTGTCCCTGATTTTGGGTTGAATGATGTGAGGTGTTTTGTTTTTGTGTGGTTCTCTTGTTCATAGGGACACTCTTTGGGTTTGCTTGGAAATAGATTCCGAGTTCGCCAATCTCCCCGAGATTCCAAACCTCCGGGAGTGTGAAGTTATTTAACTAAATAAGGCAGGCCGCTTACACTGATTTGCCAGCCATACGTATCACCACCACCACCAATATAATGAGCCATCAAACGCCCACCATAGAAAGGTGTGCAAAATTGTTGGGTGGGGTTATTCCAGTCACAATTGTCTAAAATACCGGGAATTTCAATATCGTAGGATGGATTTACCCAATGATTATCGCAGCTGCCTGGTTTGCAACGTCCAGAAACACCATCCGGGTCGGGATCGCCGGCGCCAAAAGTTAAGGACCAGTCATCTTGGGCAACTGAGTCAAAATAGAAAGTAATAGGCGGTTTGGCGCCGGAATCGGTATCGAACAAGCTAACGAAGATAGATTCGCCAGCTAATTCCGGTCCGACATAGATGAGAGGAATTTCGACGGCGTTGGTAACATTGGAGTTCATGGGCAAGTTGCCCATGGCGAATACCGTTGCCCCTTTAGAGTTATGTACCCCAGGTTTGTTGAGAACTTGAATATTACGGAGATTGACATCACTGGAAACATCGGGATATAACGGCCCGGCCCAAATTTCAAAACCGTTTTCTGATGCGCCTTCTAAGGCTGTAATGTCCAGGTAGACATATTTATTTCCCGACCCTTGGTCGACCAGAATTCCGTTCAGATCACCGGCAATACTCAGTTCAAAATCACCTGGTGAACCTGGGTCTACTAGTACATCGGCTGGCTGATCATAGAGGCGGGTACCGCCAGGTGACGCCCAGTGCATGTCGGTTCGATGGTCACCAGGTGCAAATGAGGATATCCCGTTCACGTCTCGGTTGTCGCCGGTTTGCCCCGTATATTGGGCTAGAGGAATCTTAGTGATTGTACCGTCACTGTTTTGTGCATAGTAAAACAGTTCAAAAAGAGTGCGAGTGTTGAAAGCTGGGTTATAGGAGCCTGGTTGGCCACAATAGCCGTTGCCAGGGGCGCTGCCGGAACCACGATTTTCATCAATACGAACGAACCAGAAAGGATTAATCTGATCCAGTTCAACAGGCGGTGTGCCACTCGGATCGACCAGGCTTGCCTCTCCAGTCGAGATCAGGCAAGCATCTCGCTGGTTTGAACTAGGGCAGGATTTGCTTTCTGTTCCCAACGGGAAGTTGGTTGCATCTAAGGCATGAGCGTTAGCCGAATAACTAACGTCTTGAGGCGTATTTACTTGATTAATGGAATCGGGATCAAATAATTCGACACGCAATACATCAGACGGGTAGTCTTCGGGGATCAGGATTCGATAGTGGTAGGTGTAGGAACCCGGCGCCCAAGGGCTGTTCCAGGGTGAGAAGGGGTCGCCGTAATCAGTACAAATATTGGGGCCAAAGAGACTTTGATTAGATGTACTCAGAACACCAGACTCGACGCGGCGGCTGGCGTAAATGTCGGCCAGGGGGAAGTAAGCGGCGGTGGCTGCTTTGGTTAATTCATTGACATCCCAGCCCACAAGCTGCAAAAAGTAATGTTCCACAGGCCAGGTAACCGTAAGCGTATATTCCATGGCGCCTAATTCTGTCCGCTCGGCACTGCTAGCCATGGTGGTGGTAATGGGGACGCCGTTTTTGACGATGGTGGTGCCAACGGGAACCCCGTTGGTATTGAGGAATTGGCCGGCTTTGGTATTGGCGGCAGCAAGATTGACAT
>JBNKZT010000073.1:0-20652 GCA_050301775.1 Promineifilaceae bacterium (SeqCode) | reverse complement strand
CTGCATGAGTGTTAGTAAATCAACGGGAGGGGACGGCCGTTCCACCGCCACATGCAAACGACCCGCTTTTAGAGAAACCTGCGCCGCCACCCCTAATTTCTCCTGCAAATCATACTCAATCGCTCTGGCGGGCAATGGATCTGCATCCAGGGGCAGTTCATACCAGATACGGTTGGCCCGCACATTGCCGCCCAACACACGCAGCGGCAGCCGGCTGTAACGGCTCACCGTCTCTTCAATTATCATACTTTGCATTTCAAGATGGTGACGCAAACGAGCCTGCGCCAAGCCTAAAGTCTCAGTTTCTAACATGCCAATCATCATAGCAAAAAGAACATATGTTCGCCATAAATGACCCATGAAATTCTTGTGATGAATGAGTAAGTTGCGCCATTACCCCATCGCCCCCATAATGGCCGCGTGAACAAGGAAACTAGCCCACCCCACATCGGCACCCTGGCCGAAAAATCATTACATGCCGCACTAAAAACCTGGCTGTCTCAGCCCGGCGACCAACAAGAAGTCCGCGTTGATGGCTTCGTGATCGACATCGTGCGCGGCGACAATCTCATCGAAATCCAGACCCGCCATTTGGGGGCCATGAAGCGCAAATTGGCTAAACTGCTGCCCCACCACCCCATTCAGCTCGTCCACCCCATTGCTGCCGAAAAATGGATTGTGCGCCAAACAGCCGACGGCCAGCCCATCAGCCGCCGCAAATCGCCCAAACGAGGCCGGCTTGTGGATATTTTCGCTGAATTGGTACGAATTCCTCACCTGCTGTCCCAACCCAATCTAACAGTGACGGTACTGCTCACACAGCAAGAAGAAATCTGGCGCGACGATGGTCAGGGTAGTTGGCGGCGCAAACGGTGGAGCATCTACGACCATCGCCTGCTGGATGTGGTTGGCCAACATTCTTTCGAATCGGCCAATGATTGGCTGACACTGCTGCCCCAGGAGCTACCCCAACCCTTTACCAATCGAGACCTGGCAGCCACTCTGAAATGCCACGCCAATCTAGCACAAAAAACAACTTACACACTGCGTCATACCGGATTGATTGAGGTGGTAGGGAAACAAGGGAACGCGCTGTTGTATAAAGCTTCGTAAAACGATTTGGCAAATCGTTCTACGCGATGACTCTACTTTCCGGCCGAGGCGGCCGGGATAAATGTCTGGTAAACAAACGGTGAATAGACCAGGGTGTCGGCCAAAAATGTACTGCCGCGCTGACCGCCCAGAGCATAAATACGTGTTTCTACATTGGTAACACCCAGATTAATCCAGGGGGCAGCTTCAGTCAACGGCGGCGTGTTGACCACTTGCCATATCTGAGTCACCGGATCGTACACTTCGCTGTAAGCCACGTCGCCAATCTCATCCAGGCCACCGCCCAAAATGTAGAGCTTGTTGAGTAGTGTGGCGGCTCCGGCGCCGGCCCGCGGGGCGAGCATTGCAGGGCAATCTGACCAGGTCTCAACCACCGGATCATACAATTGGCAAACGGCCAACTCAGCGCCATCGGTGCCGCCAACGACATACAAATGACCGGTAACAAATTCACCGGCGGCAAAGGCCCGCGGTTGGTCCATCGGCGCCAAAGGCCGCCAACTATCGGCTCCCGGATCGTAAACGTAAGCGGTGTCCAAGTAGTGCGCCCCATCCCAACCGCCAAAAAGGTACAAAAAGCTGCCGTCGCTCAAGGTCAGGCCGCCGGCAACCGGCTGGGGTAGTGCGGCCACGGGCCGCCAGGCGTCGTTGGCCGGGCTGTAGGCCTCGACCACGGCCGTTACCGACCCATCGCCTAACCGCCCCCCCGGCACATAAATCTCGCCAAACAAAACCGCCGCTGTGACCTCGGAAACGGCCGTTGGTTTGGCCGCTTTCTCTATCCAGACATGATCGGTTATGTTGTAGGCGGCGACGGCATTGGTAACACCAACGGCCGTTTCGCCACCAATCTCATACACTTCCAGACCTACGGCGGCAACAGCCATGCCCGCCGTCCCGACGGGCATCGGGCGATTACGCAGCCAGCGTGTCTCGCCAATTGACTCTTCAACAAACGGCTCCGGTGTAATCACATCCGGGGCCGACAAATTTTGCCAGCCGAATAGTCCAATCAAAACGACAACGACTAATATGACCAGAATCAGAGCAATTTCAGTACGGTTGAGGGAAAAACGAGAGGGGCGAGGAGTTACGGCCGTTACCACCTGATTGCTTTCGGCATCCACCTCCGCAGGAACCATTTCAGCCGGTTCAACCAACTCTGCCCCCGGCAGCGTCACCAGTCCTTGCTGAATCCCGGCAGTCACTGCTTCGGTACGGGTAGAAACGCCGAGTTTTGTATACATATTGCGTAAATGGACTTTGACCGTGTTTTGACTAATCGTTAAAATTTGGGCCACTTCTTTGTTAGTGGCACCTTCCGTTATGGCACGAAGCACATCCAATTCACGTTCGCTTAAAGATTCACCAAGTTCAGCCATAGAGTAAGATTGTGGATCAATGATTAATGATTAAGTCAGACCACTTGAATCTTTAATCATCAATCTTTAATTGCCACTTTCTGCCGTTGCCGTCGCCGGAATGACAAACGGCGACCCCAATATCGGTTCTGTACCGCTGATGGGCAGCGTGCCGGTAATGGGGGCCAGCGGCGTTGGCGTCGCCAGCAAACAGGCCTCTGCCGCGTCATTCAACTTCTCTACCAGGGGCTGGGAACGGCCGTGTGATAACGCTTCTTGATATAATTCCTGAGCCGGGCACCAATCCAGCGCCACCGCATACTGGTCGGCAAAATTCTCCAGCGACTCTACCAACCGTTCGCACGCCGACTGGTAAAAAGGAGCCGACAAGCATAATTCGCGGAAATAATAAGTCGCTACATCCCAATTAACATCGTAAAACGCAATGCCTTGCAAATACAATTCAGCCCATAATCGATAATCCAACACTTCCTGTGTCAAATCCCCCAATTGGGCCGCCTGATCCAGATAATACAGCCCCAACTCGACCCGTTCGCCTTCCAGCAGCGACAAACCATAGTTGACGTAAGCATCATAAAGCAGCGTATCGGTTTCCTGGCGATCAACGTCCGGGAATTGGCGCTGGAAGGCAACCAATGCTGGCAGCACATCTTCCCAATTTTGGTTTGCCGTCAGGCGGCGAATGCGCTGTAGTTCCGTATCGGGATCACTGATCAGGCCGGGGGTAGGCGAGGGTTCAGGTAAAGGCGTGGGGATGGCGGTAACGGCCGTTGTCGGTTCCGGCGTATTCAAACCAGCCAGGGCAGCCTGCGCTTGATCACGTAAGCCAAGCGCTGCACTGTTCTGCGGATCAAGGTCAAGCACATAATCCAAACGGCGCAAGGCCAGATTGTAGCTGCCCTGCCCAATATTTTCGCGGGCCAACTCGGTTTGCCGCGTAATTTGCGCCGCCAATTCCGCCTCGCGCTCCTCAATCATAGCCGATTGGCCGCTTTGCCAACCCAAAAACCCAACCAACAAATACCAGCCCAACAAGACAGCCAAAACAATCAACACCAACCCCGCCAGACGCATCGTCTTACGCGGTTGTGTTTTCTCAGGAGGCAGTTCGTCAGCCTGGTTGTCGGCCGGTGATACAGTATCGTTCATTACAAATCCATCATAAAATTACACGTTTACTGTGGCTGTGGCCGGTGTCATCACCGCGCCACCACGCGGCTCGGTATGGGGAACAGCCTTGCGGGGCTGAGATACGGCCGGAGCCACTTGGGCCAGCCCTAAGTATACCCTCAATCCCCCATCATGTCCCGATAAAGGGCCACCGTTTGGGCAGCGATTTGGGATTGTGTGTAACGTTCCAGGACACGGACACGGCCGTTCCGCCCCAATTCATCGCGCAGTTCCGCCGACTGCATCAACCGCAGCAGATGAGCCAACAAAGCATCCTCATCATCTTCCGGGAAAACCAACCCGGCATCGCCAATGACGTGGGGGATTTCGCCGCTGTCAGACCCGACAACAGCCACTTCGCAAGCCATCGCCTCGACCAGTACTCGGCCAAACTGCTCTTTCCAGTTCGGCAGTGTGCGCGAACTTAGCACGAGTACATCCATTTGCTGTAAATAAGCCGCCATCTGGCCGGAAGGAATCGGGCCATCAAAGTGGACCCGGTTGGCAATTTTTAGTTCACGGGCCAGGTTTTGCAGTAACGGCCGTTCCGATCCCTCCCCAGCAATATGCAGCTGCCAAATACCCGGCAGCCGCGCCGCCGCCCGCAGCAGCACATCCAATCCTTTACCCGGCACCAGCCGCCGATTAGCCGAGCCAATGACAAAACTACGCCCCGGATCACGTCGCGCCGGCGGTTGGTACAGCGCTGGATCAACGCCAAACTGGGGAATAACGGTGTGCGGCCCGGCATATCCTTTAGCCTGCCACACGGCCACCGCTTCCTGATTGCCCATAATCGCCGCATCCACACCGTTTAGCACCTGCTTTTCCAGCAGACTAAACGGGAATGGGTAACGCCGCTGTATATTTTGCCAGGTAAAAAACAGCGTTTTAGCCCCGACCGCTTTAGCCTGCCGCAGCGCCAGCCAGGTGGCGAAATTGTAAGGTTCCTCATCAATGTGGACGATGTCTGGCCTAAATTCAGCCAGCCGCTGCTTGAACCGCGGATAGTAATGCACATGAAACTGGCCATTGAACCGAATCGGATCAGCCAGCAAGCGGTAGCCTTCAGTGTGGCTACGTTCCAGCGTTACCGGCCCGGCTGGATCCAACCAAACCGGCGGCACAATAACCAGCAGTTCCACATCATCATGTTTGGCAATTTCTTCTAATTTTGTTTGATAGGCCCCAACCAAACAGGCCTTAGACAACATCAATACGCGCATGATTTAAGTTTGCAAGTATGCAAGTGGGTAAGTTTGCAAGTGTGCAGTTCCCTGTTTATTTTTTCAAATTGCGTTGCCGATTAATGTTTGGGGCCAGCATTGCAATAATTTCATCCATTAATTTTAGACGGTGGTCAAGCACTTCTACTGACAGCAATTTACGACCGCGCCAATACCAACCCCGCGACTCACGAGCTTCGCCCATAGCCACACGTAAATGGTACGCATATTCTTTACCATACCCTCGGCCGTAACCTTCCTCAATGTTAGCGCTAATAGATCCTACGCTTCGAATAAGTTGTCGGGCAATTGCCTTCCCTCGTTCATCCCCTAATAAACTTTCACAATCTTCCCAAGCCAAATCATAAGCAAATAATGTCTTCGGATACAGTTGAAAGCTCCAAAGTGGGTCATCCACAAGACTTGAATGAACATTTCGCAGCCAGGCTTCATAACTAAACGGTTTTCCCACTTCTAGTACCTCCCCAATTGTAACTTGCACACTTGTAACTTGCTCACTGTCTCTTGCCCACCTAACCTATTTTGCTATACTTGCCGTGCTTTGACAACTACGCAACCGGACGGGAAATTCATCCCCAAACGACTTTTTGGCCCATCCCAACAGGGGTGGGCTTTGTTCATGGTGGTCATCCTGGCCGCCGTTTTGCGCTTTTGGCAGTTGGGCGAGCTGCCCCCAGGTCTGTATCGGGACGAGGCGTTTAACGGGCTGGATGCACTGGATGTGTTGGATGGTCAACATGCCCTCTTCTTCCCGGCTAACAACGGCCGTGAACCGGCTTACATCTATCTGACATCTCTGTTTGTGGGCTTATTTGGCCGGACAGCGCTGGCCGTACGGCTGGGCGCGGCTGTCGTGGGCACATTGACGACTGTATTGGTTTATAAATTGGCAGAGAGTTGGCACGGCCGTTCCTCTGCCCTATTTGCCGCATTCACCTGGGCCATTACCCTGTGGCCCATTCACCTGAGTCGGATTGGGCTGCGGCCTATTTTGCTGGCTCCATTCCTGGCGGCCACATTTTGGCTGGGGACGCTGGCCTACCGGCGGCAAAGCCGCTGGCTGTGGCTGCTGGCCGGACTGGTGTACGGCGCGGCCTACTACACCTATCTGGCCGTCCGCTTTACGCCGGTTTTGCTGGTGGCGTTGGCCGTTTTTTTGATTTGGCGCAAGCAATGGCCGCGTATGTGGCCAGGAGTAGTCTGGTTTGGATTGGGCACGGCCGTTACCCTCACCCCATTCGCCATCCTCATTATGCAGCAGCCGGACATTCTGTTAGGACGCACCGGACAGGTTTCCATTTTGAATACGGCCGTTAACCAGGGCCGTCTCTGGTCAACCCTTTGGCAGCAAATTTGGCAGGCGTTGGGCATGTTCTTCTGGCGCGGCGATACGATTTTGCGGCACAATCCCGCCGGCAGGCCCGTGTTCGACTGGTTCATGACCCTGCCCTTTTTAATAGGGTTGGGCTGGTGTATTAAAAATTGGTGGCGGCCGGCAGTGATGGCCCTGCTGTTGTGGACGGCCGTTATGCTGGGCCCCACCATTTTAGCCGCCGATGCGCCTCATTTTCTACGAGCATCGGGCCTGCTGCCCGGCATCATCATTTTGCCCGCCATCGGATTGAACCAAATTTGGGAATGGGGATGGTTGGCTGGTTGGTTGCGGAAAACGGCCGTTATTTTACTGGCAGCGGGCAGTTTAACAATGGCGGTCTTCGATTATGTCAACTATGGCCAATCCGCAGATACCGGCTACTTATTCGAGCAAGCCGCCCGCACACTTGCCGAAAAAGTAAATGAAGACGTCCTGGGATTAGATAATTTTATGGATGACCGGTACTGGTCTGGCTGGCCATCCGTTCAATTCCTGGTCACCAATCCCAACAACCAGCGCTTCCTGCCAGAAAACGGTTTGCCGCCTCTAACGCGGACGTCGCAGCTATTCGTCTGGCCCTATGCCGATCGCGACTTCATCTCCCAGGCGCTCCCACCCAACGCCCTGGTCTGGTCCGAAACAGGCCCGCTGTCACGCGGCGATCTGGAACCAGAACCATATCCGCTTTATGATCGCTATCTCATCACCTCTGTACCGCCAGAATTACCCCTGGCCGCCAATTTCGATGGTATATTCACGCTACATCAGACACAGACCTCACTGCTCGATCCCCAAACGCTGCAAGTGGATTTAATCTGGTCGGCCAACAATCCGCCCTCCCAACCGTTGGCCGTTTTTATCCACGTTGCCGGGCCAGAAGGCAATATTGCCCAAAACGATGCGCCACCCGGCAGCGGTAATTGGCCGGCCCACTGGTGGCGGTCCGGGCTGTTTCTTCATGATCGCCATACCATTTTGCTGCCAGAGCCATTTGACCCGGCCCGTCACCAGATTCTGATAGGCATTTACGATACGCAAACAGGTCTACGTCTACCAATCTTGAACGATTCTAACCAAATAATTGGCGACAATTGGGAATTGAAGATTGATGATTAAACATTCACGAATTCATGCAACTCCCAGTTGCCTTCATAATTCATTATTCCTTCTCCTCATGGTGCTGTTGTTCGCCAACGCCTACACGTCGCTGGCTCAAGAAAGCCCCACGCCCACGCCGGACGCCGAAGGCAATATCGTCGTCATCGTCCAGCCCAACGACTCGCTGTGGGCTATTGCCGCCCGCGCCGGGATTCCGCTGGCTGAACTGCTGGCACTCAATAATCTAACCGAAGCCAGCGTCATCGCTCCGGGCGATCGGCTGCTGATTGGCCGGGTTGAACCGGCAGCCACCCCGACTGAATTGCTCCCGCCGCCTTCACCGACGGTCACCCGACCGCCACCACCGCCCACGGCAACGGCCGTTCCCCCACCCCCAACCGCCATCTGCCTCAAAGCCTTCGCCGACCTGAACCGGGACGGACAGCACAACGCAGGCGAACCATTCAAAGCGTCTGTGGCCTTCACCATCTTTACCGATCAGGCCGTCATCGACAATTACGTCACCGATGGCATTTCTGAACCGCACTGTCTGGAAAATCTAACGCCCGGCGAATACCATATCACCCGCTCCATCAGCCAGGGAGAAACGTTAACAACGCAGGGCGACTGGACGATTTCGTTAGCGCCGGGCAACGTGGTTGAGCTGGCTTTTGGCAGTTACACGGCCGTTACCCCCATCGTCACCGCTATCCAGGCCGTCGCCCAGTCTACGCCTGCACCACGAACAGCCAATGAAGATAACGGCCGTTCTCTTTTCATTTTCATTGGAGCCGCGCTTGTGGTAATCTTCCTGCTGGCAATCGGATGGACAATCATCCAGTTGAAAAATCGTTCATAGGTAAAAACGGGAAAATTCTTCGAATAAAAAACAAATAAAGGTCAAAAAATATGAAACCAACACCTGTAACAAAATTTCTAATCCTGCTTCTGGCCATTCTCCTGGCTGTACCGGCATTGCCTGTGGGCGCTGTTCCGCCACAACAGACAAATTTACTCGCCAATCCTGGGTTCGAATCCCCCTACAACAACGATGGCGCCGCCACTAGCTGGGTTCGCTGGGATCGCGTCAGCAGCGCCGACCAATTCGGCGACTGCACGAACGGCTACCATAAATCACCTCGTTGGGGCATGGCCACCGACTTTGTCCACGGTGGCAGCGCTTCACAATACGTTGGCAACAATTGGGACACCTGGGCCGGCGGTGTCTGGCAAACCGTCAGCGTCGTGCCCGGAACAACCTACCGCTTCACCTTTTACGGCCGTGGCTATGGCTCTATGGACTCCGGCGATCCCTCCGACACCGGCCTGAATATGAACATGCGCGCCGGTGTTGATCCCAATGGCAGCGGCCTGTGGCTCGACAGCGACGTCATCTGGGGCGCTTCTGGCAGCCCCCACGACACCTGGCAGCAATTTGCAGTCGAAGCGACTGCCACCGGAAATAAAATGACCGTATTCGTTGCTGCCGACTGGGCTGTCAAAGGCGTCAACCAATGCTACAAATTCCTCAACACCTATTTCGATGATGCCGCACTGATTGAAACCGCGCCGCCAGCAACCAATACACCACCACCGCCACCAACATCGCCGCCACCGCCACCCGTCACCAACACACCTGTGCCGCCGACGGCCACTAACACGCCGGCTGCTACCGCCACCAATACGCCCATCCCCACCGATACCCCATCACCCACACCAACCGGGGCAACACTGTGCGTCAACGCGTTTACCGATAATAATGCCAATGGTGTCAATGACGCTGAAGAAGGCTACATGGCCGGGGTAACGTTTACAATTGCCAACAACGGGCAAGTTGTTGGCCAGGTTATTTCCACCGGCAGTGCGGACCCCGTTTGCCTGGAAGGATTGGCGCCTGGTTCCTATCAAATCGCCCAAATTGTGCCCGCCCGCCTGGAAATGACAACAGCCGCTAACACAACATTGGAGCTCAGCGGCAGCAGCAGCTTCGGGGTGGAATTCGGCAGTCGCCTGCGCCCGGCCGGTTCGTCCGATGGACAGGCCGTTGCCAATAACCCGGAACCTACACCGGCCGATGCCGTTCCCACAACCCAGCCTGCTCCAGCAGAAGAAGGCGGCGGCATGAGTGTGTTAGCCATCAGCGGCCTGGTGGTCATGCTGCTGGCGGTCATTATGCTGGGTGTGCTTATCTTCCTGGTGCTGCGCCAGCAAACAAAATAAAAAAAAGCACGTAAAATGTAAACGGTTGGACATGAGCAATCAGTCAAAAAATGACGCTTCACATTTTACATTTTACGTTTCACGTTACAAATTTCTGGCGGTCACGTTAGCCATTGCTGTCGTGGCCGCCTGGCCTATACTGGCTGAACCGGGACTGCTGAACACACGGGGCGGCGGCGACAGCCCTTTTCTTTTACAGCGGTTACAGCAAATGGAAACGGCCGTACTGCAAGGCCATTTCCCCGTCCGCTGGATGCCTGATGCCAATTATGGTTACGGCTACCCCTTTTTCAACTACTACGCCCCGCTCTCCATCTACATCACCCTGCTTTTTCGCTTCATCGGCTTCAGCTACGTGCGGGCCATTCAATTTTCCCAACTAACCGGGTTCCTGGTCGCGGCCTGGGGCATGTTTGCCCTGGCCCGGCGCTGGTTCAAAAACGATTGGGCGGGGCTGCTGGCCGCCGCCGCTTACACCATCGCCCCTTTCCACATGGTTAATGTTTACGTGCGCGGCGACTCCCTGGCCGAGTTTTGGGCGATGGCGTTTTATCCGTTGGTGATTTTGGCGGTAGACAAAGTGGCAAGTGGCAAGTGGCAAGTAGCGAGTGGCAGAGTGGCCTTACTCGCCCTGGCCTACGCCGGATTGATTTTGAGCCACAACATCTCGGCCTTGATTTTCTCGCCGTTCTTGCTTTTATATATTTTTCTGCGCGGTTGGCCGTCCAAAATTCATCATTCATTATTGGCTCTTTTGCTAGCCTTCGCCCTCTCCGCCTGGTTCTTCATCCCGGCGCTGGTCGAACAGTCGCTGGCCCAATTGGGACCGGTGACGGAGGGCTATTTCCATTTCAGCAATCATTTTCGCGGGCTGGATTTAGTTCAGGGCGGTTTTTTCTTTGATTACAACCCGGATGGTGGTGTGGCTTTTCGGATGGGGCTGGTGCAGGCGGTAACGGCCGTTCTCGGTCTAATCACTTTACTTATTTATAAAAACAGGATGCAGATTGCGCCGATTAACGCAGATAGCCAACCCGCCCCTGCTCCCCAGCCCTCCTGCTCCCCGGCCCTCCTCTTCATCACCGCGTCCCTCCTCATCGCCACCTTCATGATCACGCCGTTGGCCCAGCCGTTGTGGGACAATTTGCCATTGCTGCCGTTTACCCAATTCCCCTGGCGGTTTCTGTCGGTGCAGGCATTTGCCGGGTCGCTGGCAGTGGGTGGACTGGCTTTGCTGCCCTGGCGCAAAGTTGTTGTGCCGGTAACGGCCGTACTCCTTCTCACCGCCGGTCTGGGCCACCTAAAAACCGACCACCTTGCCATAACTGATGGCGACGTGACCGCCGAAAAACTGGCTCAATACGAATGGTTCACCGGCAACATCGGCACAACGATTAGCGCCGAATATTTGCCAACCACTGTTCAACCACGCCCCTACACCAGCCCCTGGCTCAACAACAGCCAGCGAGATGGGGTGCAAGCCATTTCCGGCGACTTAATCGCCAGCCAACGAACGAATAAGCGAGCAACTCACCAAATTTGGCAAGTAGAAACGGAAACCTCCACCTCCCTCATCTTCCCCACCCTGCACTGGCCCGGCTGGATCGGAGAAATTGATGGCGAACAAGTGGCGATACGGCCGTCGCCCGGTTCCGGCCTCATCATGCTAGATGTTCCAGAAGGATCGCACACCATCACCCTGCGGCTGACGCGCACGCCGGTACGACTGGTGGCCGGGTTGGTCTCATTGGCAGCGTTGGTGTTGACAATCGGATTATTGCTTAAAAGGTGGAGATTGGAGACTAGAGACTGGAGAATAAAAGTTAGTCGCCAGTCTCTAATCGCCAGTCTCCTCGTTGTCATCCTGGCCATCGGGCTGCACTTATGGCCAGAATCAACGCTGCCCACTAACAATTTGACCTGGGACTTTGACCAGATGGCCTACCTGCACCACGATGAAACCATCCAATTCAGCAGCGGCGCGATTTTGAACGGCTATACGTTCAGCCATGACACCATCACCGCTGGGGAAACACTGGTTATTGAACTGGATTGGGGAACGGATGCGCTTTCTCAAGCCACCCTGGCCCTGGCTACCCCGGCCCAATATCGCCAGCCGGAAGCACTGTTACTCGTGGAGCAAACGCAAATCGTCAGCGCTGGCTCAACCCGTTACCAACTAGCGATTCCGGCCAACGCGCCGCCGGGTTTGTACGTGCCGCGCCTGGTGCTGGATAACGGCCGTGCCCTCACTCCATCAGGTCAAACACGCGGCGATTTGTATTTACGGCCGTTACGCATCCAACCAGCAGCCAACGACCAACAGCCAGCAACCGACAGCCCACTTGAAGTGATCGTCCACCAAGCAAGGCCCCACAATGGAGCAGTGCTTAACGTACAGTTGGCCTGGTTCACGGCTCAGCCACTCAGTCAAAATTATAACGTTTCGCTCCGTTGGCTAGATCAGGATGGCTCTATTGCCGGTCAATTTGATACCCAACCAGGCTATGGTTTCCTGCCTAGCAGCAGCTGGCCGGTCAATGAATGGGTTAACGATTGGCTGATCATACCCTTCCCAACGTTCGAAAAAAATCCAATATATTCACTGGTCATATATTTGTATGATTTAGAAACAGGCAAAGTGGTTTTGACTCGGCGATTAGGAACATTTGGGATTGTTTTCACCCCGCAAAAACCGACATTCACACTGCCGGAAAGTCTGGTTTTAGAAGAGGAAACGGCCGTATTCACCGCCAACTCTATCCCCATCATCAAACTACTCGGTTGGCAAAAGACATCATACGCACTGACCCTCTACTGGGAATCACTGGCAGCGACACCCACCAACTACACCCGCTTCCTCCACATCACCGACCCCGTCACCGGCGAGATGCCAGCACAAATGGATGGCTATGCGATGGGCAACAGTTACCCTACCAGCCAGTGGCTGCCGGGCGAAATCATTACTGACACCATCCGGCTGGATTGGTCAACCCTGCCCGATGATGCCGCAATTTGGGTCGGTTGGTATGAAAATTTAGGTGACGCATATCCGCGGTTAACGGCCGTTACCCCCGACCGCACCCCTTTCCCCGATGATCGTGTTCCACTAAGACTGGAGACTGGAGATTAGAGATGCTCCAATCTCCAGTCTCCAATCTCCTTACGCCGTTTCTACAAACTTCAGCGCCCGCGCCACGCTGTCTGTAGGACTGACTTTGAACTGCACATCAGCCACTTTCCCATCTTCATCAATGACAAAATGACTGCGGATGATGCCCATGTAGGCACGGCCGTACATCTTCTTCTCGCCCCACACCGCATACGCTTCAGCTACTTCATGGTCCGGATCAGAGAGCAGTGCATAAGGAAAACCCTCTTCAGCCCGCCATTTAGCCAGCGCATCCGGTGCATCCGGGCTAATGCCCAGCACCGTTGCGTCATGGGTCTCAAAAACCGGGTAATTGTCACGGAAGCCGCAAGCCTGCGTCGTGCAGCCCGGCGTCGCCGCCTTGGGGTAGAAAAACAAAACCACCTTCTGCCCCCGAAAATCAGACAACTTCACCGATTTACCTTCATCAGAAATCAACTCAAACTCAGGCGCCATATCACCAACAGTTAACATAATTTTCTCCTTTCAAAAACCACCTAAAAATCAACATCATTGTAAACAGAGGGCGCTGGGTCTGCCAACTTCATTCGGCATTTCATCATGAAAGTATCATGGTTGAGAGCGGTTGATCCGCTGCTCGGCCAACTGCCGTTGAATTTCCTGATAGCTTTCTTTATCCAAGGGATAACGCCAGGCTACCATGACGGAAAAAAACAACATAATCGCCGGCACCACGCCCACAAAAATACGCAGCGCCCACAAAGCACTTTCTGGCTGAGCGATGTAGGCACTGCCTGTGGTACTGCTGATAAATCCCGTCAAAGCCAACACCTGCCCCACGATAAAAATAGCAAAAGCAGACGCCAATTTGCGAAAAAAGACAAGATAACCGGCATAAATCCCTTCCCGCCGCTTGCCAGTTTTCAATTCATCCGCTTCCACCACATCAGCCACAATGGCCCAGGGAACCGCTTGCGCCGCGCCAAATCCCATCCCGGCAAACACGGCCGCTGCCAGCATCAGATTTTGCCCGCCCGGCGGCACCTGGCTGATAATCAGCAGGACAACGGCCATGAGCAGCATACTGCCGATGTAGGTGTTTCGTTTGCCGAAGCGGCGCATCAACTGCACAACAAGAGGCATGGTCAGAAAAGCGATACCCAACACCACGGCCAACAGTAAATTATCAAACCCTGGCTTGACCCTCACGTAATCAATCATGAAACGGACAAAGACGACCAGGATGATATCGACCGTCACAAAACTAAGCAGGTAAATAGTCGCTCCCAGACGAAACGGCCGATTACTGAATACTTCGCGGAATGTTTGCAACGGCCGTATCGGATCCACATCCGGCGCGCGTTCCGGCTCCTCGATATGCTTAAACAAAATCAGCAAGGGGATGGCCATCGTCACGCCCCAAATCGCCGCCGCCAATGCATAACCAGCCCGAATGCCCTCCGTGCCGCCGCCAAACCAGACGGCAAACACATGCTCGGCCAGCAGCTTAAACGTCCCCCCGGTTACCAGCGCGGCAAAAATAGAAACGCTCATTCGCCAACCGGCCAGATTGCTGCGCTCGTCATAATCTTCACTTAGCTCCGGCGTTAACGCCGAATAAGGCACATTAACAATCGTATAAATCGTATCGAACACCAGATACGCCGCGCCGTAATAAATGGCCAGGGCCAATCGGCTGTCAAAAGGAGGTACATAAAAGAGGAAGAAAAAGGTTAGGCCAAAAGGAACAGCGCCAAAGAGGAGAAACGGCCGTCGCCGTCCCCACCGCGTCTGCAACCGATCGCTCAACGTCCCCACCAGCGGATCATTAATACTGTCCCAGATTTTACCGACCAGCACCACCGTACCCGCTATCCCCGGTCCAATCCCCACCACATTCGTCAAAAACACAAACCAAAACGCATTCCGCGCCGTCGTCGCCGCCGAAGCCCCCCAATCGCCCAACCCGTAAATAAATTTCGTTTTACGCGACAATGCCGTCACAGTCGGCGCCTGGTCATCTTGCATGGCGATTCCTTACTATTGGTAATTCAATTTATTATCCATCACAAGTATGAGGAACTTTTCTAATGATGGCAACGTCTTTCATACCACACACAGAAACAAACAACGCGAAACGGTAAAAGCGCTGACCAGCGAGATATTTACCAACCAAACTCGCCGGTTTTCGATAGTTAAGGACGGAGGTAACCATGCCCACTTTTTATATGATTTTCTGGTCTGTTGTGATGATTTTTGCTCTGGGTATCTGGCGCTTGCGCCACTGGGGTCATGTCCTCGTCGTCGCCGGGGTTACGGCCCTGGTCCTGATTCTCAGCCAATCCTTGTACATTCAGTTTTCGCTGTCGGCCGGCGTTGATCCCAGCCTGGTTTTTATCAGTCCAACCGATTTTCTGTTAGGCGGGCCATTGGCCTGGCTGGCCCTGCTGGTCATGCCCTGCGGCTGGTTAGGGCCATTTATCGGTTTTAATCTGGTACAGCGCTGGAATCGTTTTGATGAAGTGATTTAAGTGTGGGCAAGCGCAGTTTTTAACTTGTGCATTTTGAACGGAGAAAACTGCGCTTGCTTGAGAGGAATCGTTCTCTTTTTAAAAAGTTATTTGTAAACGATTCCTTGACAAAAGCCGGGGCCATGATGGTCTCGGCTCTATTTCTCCACTTTTGTAGATTCTCCAGACCCTATCGCTTGATTCCCAATTTGTACGTGAAAACGGCCGTTTACTTGCCAACACGCGCCCAATAAATCAAACCGACTCGAGCAGTATGCCAATTTTCACATTGTCCTATCCAATTGACATTCATTGTCTCTTGATATTAGGAAATTGTCCTACTATCATTCAGGGCAAAGCATTCAGCAAACAACGAACTCACATAACCATGTTAAATCTGGAAATTACCCGAGACGGCAAGCAGCCGCTTTATCAACAAATTGCCGAACAGATTAAGACGCAGATCAGTAACGGCCGTTTACCCGCTAACACCCGTCTCCCCACCATACGCAAAATGGCTGCAACATTGAGTGTAACACGCCTGACGGTGCAAAATGCATACGGCGAATTACAGGCTGACGGCTGGATTGAAGCAACCGTCGGCCGCGGCACGTTTGTCAGTCCAGCCGTGCAGCGCATCACCATGCTGCCTTCCATCGGTCAATATCTGACGCCCGATAACGCGATTAACGACATGATTGAACTGGATCAAGTTATCGGTGTCCGGTCGATGGCGTTGGCCATTCCGGACAGCTCATTATTTCCCACAGAATCGTTTTGGCAAGAAATCGGCCATTTGCGTTCTCAAGCAAATGATTTAATGGGGTATGGTCCGATTCTAGGAGACGCCGAACTGCGGGTTGAGGTGGTGCAGATGTTGGCAGAGATGGGGATAACGGCCGTTCCCGAAAACATCCTGATCACCTCAGGTGCATTACAGGCAGTTTCGCTGACAACCCAGGCAATCACCGAACCGGGGGAGAACGTGCTGGTGGATTCCCCCACTTTTTTAGGAATGCTCAATGTCCTCGAAGCGCAGCGGCTCAACCCCATCCACGTTCCATATGGTGAAGATGGGCCTGATTTGGATGTTTTTGAGCAGGCGCTGCGTACCCATCATCCCCGTTTTTATTATGCAATACCCAATTTTCACAATCCAACCGGCTATAGCATGTCGGTGGAACGACGGCAGGCCGTTTTGCAGCTAACAAGCCAATATAACTGTATGATTCTCGAAGATGATATTTATGGCCAGCTTGCCTATGATGACTCACCATTGCCCACATTTAAATCACAGGATAAGCAAAACCAGGTCATCTATGTCAGCGGTTTTTCTAAAGTACTCATGCCTGGATTGCGGGTTGGCTATCTGGTGATGCCGCCAAGATTGCGAACCCGTTTGCAATCGTTACGCCGCGCTACAGATTTGTGTAGTCCAATTTTTGTACAGCGGGCACTGGCCAACTTTTTACGCCGGGGTGGATTGAAACAACATTTGAAGCGTATCATACCTATTTACCGAGATCGCCGCGATACGCTCATGTCAGCGCTGCGGGAAAATATGCCGCCGGCCGTCACCTGGAGCAGGCCGGCGGGTGGTTTCAGCAATTGGGTAACGCTGCCCCGCTACTTTGCCGGCGGCGAATTGTACCGGCAGGCTTTGCAGCAGGGGTTTGCCTTTACACCCGGCGAGGCATACCAGATCAACGATGACTCACACGAATTTATGCGGCTCTGTTTTGCCAATCAAAGCTCGGCAGGCATTCGAGCCAGTGTAACTCTGCTGGGTAATTTAATCAAACAACAAATTGACACCGGTGGACGATCCTCGGATTGGATGCCGGTAGTGTAATCGTAGGTCAAGACAGCGTCTTACCCTACGATTTAAATAGGAGTGTAATCATGAGTAACCAATCTATACCTACTTTACAAGATGTCCTGGCGGCGCGGCCGCATGTGTATCGTTTTTTGCAGCCGACGCCGCTGCATCATTACGCGACTTTAAGCGAACTGGTTGGGACGCAGGTGTGGGTGAAACATGAGAATCATCAACCGGTAGGCGCCTTTAAGGTGCGGGGTGGTTTGACGTTGGCTGCCAATCTCACCGAACAGGAGCGGGAAGCAGGTTTGTTTACGGCTTCCACCGGCAATCATGGGCAAAGCATTGCCTTTGCCGCACGCGCTTATGGCATTAAAGCGACAATTGCTGTGCCGGAAGGGGCCAATCCGGGCAAAGTGGCGGCCATGCGTGGGCTAGGTGCGACAGTCGAATTTTATGGCGCAGATTTTGACACAGCGCGGGAATGGATCATGGGTGTGGCCAAGGATAAAGGCGGGCTGTTTGTCGGTCCGACAGATGACTTATTGATTCACGGCGTGGGCACTTATGCTCTGGAAATTATGGAATCACTGCCGGATGTGGACACAATTATTGTACCGGTGGGCGCAGGCAGTGGTGTTTGTGCCACAAGTATTGTGTCTAAAACGATTAATCCACATGTTGAGGTGATTGGCGTGCAGTCTGAAGCGGCTCCGGCTATGCAGTTAAGCTGGAAAAGCGGTGACATGGTCACGGCCGAAATGAACACCTTTGCCGAAGGAATTGCGACGCGGGTGCCGTTTGCCAACACGCAACGCATTATGCGCCATTATCTGGATGATTTTGTGTTGGTGTCGGATGACGCGATTAAAACGGCCGTTTTACACCTCCTGCACCACACTCACAACCTGGCTGAAGGAGCCGGCGCCGCCCCACTCGCTGCAGCTTTGCAACTAAAACAACATCTGGCAGGCAAAAAAGTCGTTCTGGTCATGAGCGGCGGAAATCTGTCAATTGAGAAGCTGCAAACGTTTTTGAAAGATTGTTCCAAACTCTAAGATTTAATTGCTGAATCGTCGCTAACCAGGCTTAATCCCCCCTGCTCCAACGCGGTTTTCGTCTTTGTGCCATGGTCGGGGACACGGCCGTTTACTCATCAACTCTGTCCCAACAAATCAAATCGGCTTGAGCAGCATCATGCAGGTAATTGAATTTCACTCATGGGCGTGACGGTGACACCGGCCCTAGCAATATGAAAAGAAGACCGTGCCGTAGAGGAGTGAGCGGACCGCCCAAGGATATTGTGACGGTAACGATGGGGAAACGGCCGTAAACATCCTTCGTGGAGAATTGGAGATTAAGAGATTGGAAGTTTGGAGATTATTGATATTTACTTTGTAATCTAACTTCCTATAATCTTGATTAGGTGTTCCGTAATTTTAGTTGGTACTGATTTAGCAAAGAGACAAAAGTGAAATGAGCGGGAGTGGCTGGTGGATTTATGGGGTATTTCTTTTCCTTGCGATTGCAGATCACTATTGGCTAGTATGGCGACGCAATCAAATCCAAGATTCCATCCAACAATCAATTGAATATGGACATATTGAAATCTGGGTTCGTGGAACAGTAAATCGTTATCGGGGCACGTTGTTTGCACATAGACGGGATTTTCGAGCAGAATTAATCGTTACTGAAAAAGCGATCTATGTATTTAGAGTAACAAAAATTTTTGGGAGGCTAAAAGTCTACCATTATCTTCAGATTATTTTTGTGAGCAGTCAAGATGTTCCAAAAATAGCGAATCGGATAGGATTGCCATTTGCGGATCGAACATTTTTAAAAGTTGATTCAGTACATATTAACGGCCGTCAAATTAATTTACTATTTTCGGATCTGGTGAGAAGCTTTGGGAAGCTTAGGAGAATTCGGCAATTTCACTACGAATTCTCAAATGTTCGCGATAATGACACGTACCGCAATTTCCTCTTGTTCCAGCGGCGTCATCAGCAAATCACAAAACAACAGCAAATGCATCGTTCCATTATCAAACACTGAGTCTCCTCACCGCTGTGCCGCCTTTGCCTGAACGTTCCATCAGCCAGTCAAAATACAATCAACGCCCCCCCATCAACCCCAACGCAAAACGCAATAAAACACGCAAGAGCCACTTCCCCGGCCCCAATCGCGGTGCGACGGTTAAACTTTCATCCATGCGCATCATCGCTTCCAGCCAACGCCCCTGGCGCAGCCGCAGCAAACTAAGGGCACGCAGCACCTGGCTTTGTTTGTCGCGGTCGTTGTTCTGGGCAAAGAGCGCTGCCGCCTCACTGTAACAACGGGCAGCATCATCTGGTTTTTTGCGAGCGGCGTAAAGATCGCCCAGGTTGCCCAGGGTTTGGGCCTGCCGATTGACATCGCCGGCTTGCTGGAAGAGGGTTTGGGCTTGATTGAGGGTAGCAACGGCCGTGTCCCACTCCCGCTTCACCCGATAAATCACCCCCATATTATTCAACATCTCCCCCTGGCCAACCACATCATCCTGCCCGGCAAACCCCGCCGCCGCCTGCTCAAACACAGCCAGCGCCTCATCATACGCCCCGCGCTGAAACAACGCCTGCCCCTGTTCCTTCAACTGCTCTGGACTTTCATTCATCCTTCCAACCCCCTAAAAAGAAAAGGACAGCTAATAGCTGCCCAATTTCTCACGTATCACGTTTCACGTTTTAGAAAGTAATATCCAGGATATTTTCCGCCACCTGTCGCAGCTTGGCCACATCCATTTCACTCAACTTCTTGGCCGTCTCCAGGTAGCGAATATTGACCGGATTAATCAGAAATGCCTGCATTTCCGGTGACATCTGGCTGAACTGCTTGTGCAATCTATATTCCGCTTCATGCCGACCCAAAGGACCGCGCTGTTCTACAAACTGTTCAACCCCAGCCCCCATCACCCGGCACAGCTGTTCCAGATGCAAATAAGGAACGGCCGTACGGCCCGACTCATACGATTGAATTGTAGAAACATCCAGCCCCAACGCATCGGCTAATTCTTGATGGGTTTTGTGCGATTGCAGCCGCAGTTGGCGCAAGATTACGCCGACTACCCGGTGTCGCAGGGCAATCATTTGGCTAAAATCCGGCTCCGGCTCAGCTTGCAGAGTCTCACTGCCCCAGAAATGTCCCATGGGGACGCCCAAAAAGATAGCCAGGGCTTCTAATTCCGGTAAAGAAATCTCATATTCGCCATTCTCAGCTTGCGCAAACTGTTCCGGGGTAATGCCGACAATTTCGGCACATTCAGCTATAGTCCGGCCCGAAAATTCCCGCGCATCCTGAATTAAAACGCCAAGCATCTTGGCTCGTCGGCTGTTATCTCTATCACTCATCTAACGCTCTCCGAATAACGCATCGGTCAAACTGCACTATTCCGTTATGTTCAGCTTAAATTGCTTGACGTAATCTTAGCAGAAACAAGTTAGATTCACAACCAGTCGTATTCCATCGGCAGCGCGGAGTTTTTGTTGACGGTCGGCAAATCGCCAGGGAATGAATTCCCAGGCTGCTATACAAAGCACGCTGAAGCGCACTGAAGTCGGCGTTGGCGAT
>JBNKZT010000072.1:0-20670 GCA_050301775.1 Promineifilaceae bacterium (SeqCode) | reverse complement strand
TAACATCGACCGCGATGAACAGGGCAATATTCTGCGCTATTACGGCGCAAACCAGGACATCACCGAGCGCAAACAGGTGGAAGAGGTCCTGCGCCAGAATGAAGCCGATCTGTCTCAGGCACTCAAGGTCGCCAAACTGGCCTACTGGGAATACGATGTGGAGAAAGACCTGTTCACCTTCAATGACCAGTTCTTTGACCTCTTCCACACCACCGCCGAAGAGCATGGCGGCTATCAACTCCCTTCGGCCTATTACGCAGAACACTTTGTCTATCCAGACGATCTACCCCTTGTAGGCGCCGAAATCGAGCGGGCGCTCAACTCTACCGACCAGCATTACAGCCAAGCAGTGGAGCACCGCATTCTGTATGCCGATGGCGGTGTCGGCTACATCACGGTTAGCATTAACATCGACCGCGATGAACAGGGCAATATTCTGCGCTATTACGGCGCAAACCAGGACATCACCGAGCGCAAACAGGCGGAAGAAGCGCTGGCCAAACGAGCGCGCGAACTGCAGATTGTCTCTGAACTTTCTACGACAGTAGCCACGACGCTTGAGCAGGAAAGATTATTGCAAGAAGTAGTTGACTTAACCAAAGAACGGTTTGATTTTTATCATACCCAGATTTATCTGCTTAATGCCCAGCAGGACACACTGGTTTTGGCGTTTGGTGCAGGGGATGTGGGGCATAAACTGGTGGCCCAAAAACACCAAATTGGTTTGAACATTCCTCAATCACTGGTGGCGCAGGCAGCCCGATCCGGCCAAGCGGTGGTGGTTAATGACGTGCGTGAGAATCCGAACTGGCTGCCGAACGAACTGCTGCCGGAGACGCAAGCGGAAATGGCTGTGCCGATGATGATTGGCGACCGGGTTGTGGGCGTGCTAGACGTGCAGTCGGCGAGAGTGAATCACTTCACCGACCAGGATATGCAAATTCAAACGACGCTGGCATCTCAAGTGAGTATTGCTTTGGAAAATGCCCGTTCCTTTGAGCAGGCGCAAACGGCCGTTGCTGAAATGAATGCCTTGACGCGCCGTCTGACACGAGAAGGTTGGCAAGACTATCTGGATCAAACTGCCTCCGAAGGGTTGGGGTATATCTTTGATAGCAGCGGATATGACTGGCTAAAACCAATATCTGAAGCGACTGACGAAGCAGCACTTTGGCTGGAAAACGGTAATGGCTCGCAGTCGGCCAAGCCACTTATTCAGCCCATAGCGATCCATGGCGAAATGGTTGGCCGGCTGGCCGTTATGCCTGAGGATGATGAGGATGAGGTCGATTCGGAAATTGCTGATATTGTTCGAGCCGTTGTTGAACAGTTAGAGGCGCGGATTGAGAATTTGCGTTTGGCAGACCAAACCCAAATTGCGCTGGCTGAATCTGAAGAACAAGCACAGCGGTTAGGCCAGCTTAATGAGATGAGTGCGGCTTTGAATCATGCTACTTCGTTAATGGATATTTATAATGTTGCCGTGGTTGAAATGTCTAAGGTAATGTCGGTTGACCAGGTTGGTTTATCGCTGCTAAGTGATGCGGGCGACTGTTTCGAAGTAACGGCCGTTTGGGGTGATGGTTCTGATTTGCCGCTGGGAACCCACATACCCATTACCGAAGCGCCCATGCTCGCAGCTGTACAGGAAAATCGCATTGTGCGCGGTGCTGTTGAAGGAATAATGGGATCGGTATTGTATGTTCCTCTGGTTATAGGTAATAAGGTGGTTGGCGCGTTGAATGTGGGGCACAAAGAAGCCAAAATGTATAAAGTCAGTGATGAAAACTTGCTCCGCCAGGCATCGGCTTTGATTGGTTCCAATATTGAAAATATGCGGTTCCTGTCGAACGAACAGGCGCGTGCCCAACGAGAACAGATGCTGCGGCAAATTACGCAGCGGATTCGCAGTTCGGCCGATGTGGAAACGATTATGCGTACGGCCGTTCAGGAAATTGGCCGCACGCTGGGCCGTAAAACTTACATTTATTTAGGTGATGATCATGAGGCGTGATATGAGCACAGACCATTCCCGCTATGTCCAAATTTATCAGTTACTGGAAAAGGTGGGCGATTTTGTCGCTATCTTAAAGCCGGATGGCCAGGTAATGCAGATTAATGAGAACGGCCGTTATTTGCTGGCTTTGTTTGAGGACGATGTTACCCAATTCCATATGGCGGATTTGATTCAGGCCGGGCAGGTTGAGTTTGCTGCGGTGTTGGACACGGCCGTATCGTCCGGTTCCTGGCAGGGTGAAATGACCCTGGCTAATCCGGAAGGGCTGGAAATTCCCGTTTCCGTTAATTTGGTGCCCAATCGAACAGAAACAGGCGAAATAGATTTCCTCGGCTTCGTTGCCAATGATATTACCGAACGCAAATGGGTAGAAGCATCATTACAGGAAAGTGAAATTCGATTCCATGGTGCATTTAACAACACCTCAGCAGGGATGTCGATTTTGAGTTTGGACGGCCGTTTCCTCCAGGTTAACCTATCTTTTTGTGAATATACCGGGTATGAGGAAGCCGAACTCATGCAATTGACCCTTGCCGACTTACTGCATCCCGAGCATTTAGCTCGGAATACCCGGAATATTGTCCGGCTCCTTAGAGGTAAGTTAACCCGCCTTCAGCAGGAAATAAGTTATATCGCCAAGAGTGGACAAATCCGATGGGCCATTGTCAATGTCGGCAGTATTCATGATGTCAACGGTAATTTACAAAGTTTCCTGATACACATGCAGGATATCACGGAAACAAAAGCCGCAGAAGCGAATCTCCAAAAATTATCCGGTGCTGTGGAGCAGGCTGCCAACCCTGTAGCAATCACAGATGTTCAGGGAATAGTTGAGTATGTAAACCCCGCTTTTGAGAGATTAACTGGCTTTACCATTGAAGAAGCAAAGGGGCATTCCCTAAACATCCTCAAATCTGGCCTACATGATGACAGCTATTACAAAGAGTTATGGGATACCATTTTAGCTGGTGAAGAATTTCAATCTATTACTATCAACAAGAAAAAGAGTGGTGAAATTTATTACGAAGAAAAAATCATCACGCCCATCAAAAATGGCGATGGCCAAATCACCCACTTCCTGTCTAACAGCCAGGATATTACCGAACGGCATAAATTGGAACGAGAAATTAAGGAATCGTTGGAACGCCGCAGTCACCAGGTGCGTCTTTCAACCCAAATTACCCAAGAAATTGTGGTTGCGCCCAATCTGCCCCATCTCTACGAGCGGGTTGTTACTTTGGTTAAAGAAGCGTTTGGCTATTATCACGTTCAAATATTGCAGCATGATCCGGCGCTGGATGTGATGGCGTTGGTTGTCGGCTATGGCAAAATCGGGGAGCAAATGACAGCCATGCATCACTCAATGCCAATAGGTGTAGGGCTTATCGGTATAGCGGCTGTTACTGGACAAACCATCCTGCGTCCGGTAACGGCCAGCGATCCTGATTGGCAACCTAATCCGCTGTTACCCGACACGAAGGGCGAAATTGCGGTACCCATTAAGATGGGCGATTCGATTTTAGGCATATTAGATGTTCAGCATCATATCCCCGGTGCGTTGGACGAAAACGACCAGATTCTACTGGAAGGTCTTTGCGGCCAGATTGCTGTGGCGATCGAAAGTACCCGGCTGCGCCAGGAAATGGAAGACCGCCTCCGCGAACTAGATACGTTACAACGTTATATGAGTCGTGAAGGTTGGGGAGATTACCAATCTAATAAGGCGCAGGTGAATGGGTTCCTTTACAGTAAGGTAGGTGTCCAACCGCTTGATAAGAGTCAGGCAACGGCCGTACCCTCGTTTTCCAAGAGTAATGGTGATCTAGCCGCCGACTCCGAACCCGTAATTAACCTACCGCTGCTTGTGCGCGGTCATTCCATTGGCGTTATAGGAATTGAAGGCGATTCGGAACAGCCACTATCCGACCAGGATAATGACTTTTTGAATGCCATTGCCCGGCAAGTGTCCGAGGCATTAGAAGCAGCTCGACTCTTTGAGCAGACACAAGATGCTTTAAGCGGGCAGGAGCAGTTAGCCTCCGAACTGCGAACCGTGGCTGAAGTGAGTACGGCCGCATCTACTATCCTCGAAGTTGATAACCTGCTGCAAACGGTAGTGGAACTGGTAAAACTGCGGTTTGGTCTTTACCATGCCCATATTTACCTGGTAGATGAAGAAAGCAATTCATTGGTTTTGCGTGCCGGCGCCGGCGATATTGGTCAAATCATGGTGTTAGAGGGGCGCAGTATCCGCTTTAATGCCGATTCCCTGGTTGCCCGCTCCGCCCGCACACGAAAAGGATTTATCGAAAACGATGTCCGCAAAATCGTTGACTTCCTACCCCACCCGCTGCTGCCACACACACGCGCCGAAATGGCCATCCCCTTAATCGTTGGCAGCCGGTTAATTGGCGTGATGGACCTGCAATCCGACAAGGTTGGATTCTTTTCAGAAGAAGCCATGCAGGTGCAGCGTACCCTGGCTTCTCAAATTGCCGTTGCAGTCCAAAACGCAGCTATGTACGCCATACAGGTCGAAACCTCCAGTAAACTACGTGAAGTTGACCGCCTTAAATCGGAATTCCTGGCCAGTATGAGCCATGAACTGCGTACACCGCTTAACTCCATCATTGGTTTTGCCGATGTGCTTTTGGAAGGGTTGGATGGCGATCTGAACGAACGGATGGAACAGGATGTTGGTCTCATTAAAGACAGCGGCACTCATTTGCGTGATTTAATTGGCGATATTTTGGATATGTCCAAGATTGAAGCCGGCCGTATGGAATTGCGCTACGAAGAAATTGATGTGCGCCGATTAGCCCACGATATTCTGGCCACAGCCAATCCATTGGTCCACGAAAAGAAGCTGGAGTTGATCCTTGAATTGGATGACGCCGTTGGTACAATTACCGCCGACCGTACCCGATTGCGCCAGGTTTTATGGAATATCATGGGTAATGCCATTAAATTCACCGAGAAGGGTAGTGTGACGCTGGCTATGGATTTGGAAGAAGAGATGGTCAGGGTTTCTATTCGAGATACGGGTATTGGTATTAAACCGGAAGATATTGGTGTTGTATTTGAGCAGTTCCGCCAGGTAGACGGCAGTTTGAACCGCAGTGTAGGCGGTACTGGCCTGGGTATGCCCATTACGAAAAAATTGGTAGAGCTGCATGGTGGACAAATTGGCGTGGACAGTGTGCCGGGCCAGGGTAGTACATTCTGGTTTACACTGCCTGTTGAAAAACCAAAGAGCCGGCGGGAAAAGATTGGCACAGGCCCGCTGCCCGGTCTGGGCATCAACGTGAATTAAGGAATTGTTTATAAATAAATTTTCAATTCGTGTGACTGGTTTCCTAAAACAAAAGAATCATTTAGAATAAGTCACAAATATGGTACAGTACGCTGGCATTGTTATTGATATATGATTGATTAAGGGTAGAAATTATGGCAAAGGAACGCAAACAAGTTCTGTGCGTTGAAGATAATACAGTTAATATGCTTTTGGTTTCTCGTATTGTTGAGGCTGAAGGACATGAGTTGATTAAAGCTGAAGATGGCCATGTCGCACTGGATATTTTAGATGGAACGGTACCTGATATCATTCTATTGGATATTAACTTGCCAGGCATTGATGGTCTGGAATTGGCGCGACGCTTTAAGGCCGATGCACGATTAGCCCCAGTACCACTGATAGCTACGACAGCACAGGTTTTAGTAGGTGATCGTGAACGATGCCTGGAGGCGGGGTGTGACGATTATTTGCCCAAACCGCTGGACATTCGTAAATTGCGTGAATTGATTCGTCATTATTTGAATAATAACGAGTCGTAAGCAGTGAATTAGATTTTATTGCTCATGTTTGACCTCATGGCCAATTAACACGGCCGTTTCCCCCTTCACTTGAGTCAAAAAAACAATCCGGTGTTGACTGCCCTTGAGGCGCAGTTGACGCTGTAAACTTTCCGGTTCCAGCGGCGACCCCCGCTTTTTAACCGTCACCTGGCCTACGTCGTGCTGGCGCAGGTAATGGCGCAGCCGTTTCAACTGGAAGGGAAAGTTGTCTTCAATGGCAAAACAGCGGGCAAAAGGCGTGGGCTGACTGGCGGCTGCGGTCAGATAAGCAATGTCATCACTGAGTTTGAAAGCGTCAAGCTCAGTGGCCAGTGCTTCCACCAGATGGGCGCGGATGACTGCTTTGTCTGGCTCGTATAAATAGGCCAGCGGCTCGCTGGTAGGAATGGGCGCGTCGGGGAGGTCGGCATTGGTCAGGGTATAACCTTCGGGCAGCAGCGTTGCTCGTCGATTGGCGCCGGAATGTAAATCGCCAAACCACAGCACCGCTTCTTTGACTTCGCCGTTTAGTGAGATGATTTCGACTTCGGCTTCATCGGGCAGTTCGGCGTAATCGACACCAGGACTAATCTTGACGGCCGTTCCCGCCATTCCCTCTCGCCAACGATCAATCAGACTGAGCGGGGGGCGGTATTCGTAGACGGAAAAGAGGCGACGGCCATATTCGTCCCGCCGCGCCGGGTCGAAGAAACAGGCCTGTACCGGCAGCGGCGAGAGTTCCAACAAATCGGATTGGAGCGGTTGGAAGTGGGCGGCACGGCCGTAAACCCGCACATTTTCCTGAGCCATCGCCAGCCGCACCGGGTCCCATTCTACGCCAATGACGTGGGCCTTTTTGGCCAACGCTAGGGCGTCACCGCCAATGCCGCAGCCCAAATCGGCCAACCGCTCAAATCCGACAGCGGCAAAGCGTTCGGCGCGGTGCGCGGCCACGACTTCGGAGGAAGCCTGCTCCAGTGCCTCGCGCACGAAGTACATCTCGGCTGCCCGGCTAAATTTGGCGGCGCCTAATTGACGCAGCAGTACCGTTTCCAAAACAGCCTGGGCCTGTTCCGGCAGCAGATTTTGCCGCAGCCGGCTGGCGATTTGGAGATGGTTTTGCGGCGTGATGGGGGAAACGACCGTTTCAGCCAGCCATTGTTGTCCCGCAGGCGAAAGCAGGAAAGCGAGGTCGTCGAGAGTCATGTAAAGGGATGAGTGATGAGGGTTGAGGACTGAGCAAACTATCCACTCAGTCCTCAGTCCTCATCACTTTTATGGAATTTCTGGCTCCAAAAGAAGCTCGGTGTCATCCGGTAATTCTTCGAGTTCGTCTTTGACGGTTTCACCGGCTTCTTGACGGCCGCAGTAAGCTTGATACGCGCATTGGCGGCAGTGTGCCCAATCATCGGTCAGCGGCCAATTATCTTTGGTCAGGACGGCATCAATTTGGGCAGCAATGGCCTGAATGTCGGTCCAGTTTTGCGTGTGCCAGGCCTGGTTGTAGTGGATGGTGCGCGGTTCGGCCGGATCGTTGACGTACCAGTAGGTGATGGCGATCTGGTCGGGTTGAACTGAATGTCCCAGTGCGGCGCTGCCTTCAGCCAGCATGGCCAGATACAATCGCGTCTGCCAATCGTGGCGCAAGTCGGCCTCGCTGTGGGGCTGGCCGGTTTTCCAGTCAAAGATGTGGGCGCTGTGGGGAGAGAGGATGAGGAGGTCGAAACGGCCGTTTAATACATGCCCCCCAATCGGAACCGTCAAACTGCGCTCCGGGTATGCCTTCCCATCCGGCAGCTTCACATGGCGTTGAAACAACGACCACCAGCGGCGTACTTCTACATCGTCAATCGCTTCGGCCACGACCGGCAGCCCCAGAAAGTGGCGTTCCAGCAGCCGGTGAAACTGCTCACCCTGTTCGCGCACCTCGGCCCAATGGTCGGCTAGTGGACGATTGGGCCAGAGCAGCCGCCGCCGGAAGCGCAGGTGAAAGCGGCGCTGGCAGATGAGGAAGGTATCCAGCTTGTACCGGCTGAGCAGAAGGGTCTCACTCATTGAGCGTCAATCATCGTATTCTTCATTGGCCAACAATTCGGCCTGTTGCAAAAGGGGCACAATCTCACTTGCTGCCGCATGGCCGCTGTCGGTCAGTCCATCTCGTATCCCCTCCAGCGCTCGCTGGACATATTTGAGACGAGGTGCGTCTTCTTTGACTAAATCCTGCAAATCAGCCAGATCACGGCCGATGTAGCGAGCATCGCGATCATCCAGTTCACTTTCAATGGCAGCAAATTTATCGGCGATGGTTTGTACCAGTTCGTCCATGCCTGGCTGATCCATGTTAACGGCTTCAGCCTGGGCCTGTTCAAACAGTTTTAGGAGTTCCGGATCGGGCTGCCAGATGATGCCATCGGGGGCGCGCATGAAGAGGACGGGAATGCCCCAGAAGTAGCGGTCACCCGCACCGATGAACGCACCGATGCGCATTTCAGTTACGGCCGTATCCAACGGAAAACCGGACACCAAAAAACGATACAAATCCCGCGTAAAACCCAGCGCCGTTTTGTCTGGTACGTTGAACTGCATGGCGATTACCGCCGGGATTTCGGCCTGGACCAGCGCCGGGGCCACGCCCAGAATCGCATTACGCGCATCTTGTTTGGCTGTCTTGCAGGCGTTGAGGATGACTACTTTGACACCGGTATTGCCCATCAAGTACATCATCTGATCGGCGTCCAGCGGGGCTGAGTTGCCGGTGCTGTCTTCGAGGATGATCGAGGAACGGCCGTTTTCCACCGTACCATGACCGATAAAATGAAGAATATGCGGCCGTGCGGCCAGCGCCCCCTGAAGTTTGCTGGCTGTCGCGTTGGCGATTACGGCAAGCTGCACCCGATCCCCCAAGAAAGCCAACGTTTTGCGAATGCGTGACTCTTCCTGTTTTACGCTTAACGGCGCTTGATCTTTCGGCGCAGCAATTGCCACCAATACCTTCATCGGATTTGGCGCATCCAATTCCTGACCGGCAAAAGGCTGGGGAATGTAACGTACCAATGGCGTATCCCGTTTCAGGGCTAAAAATTCGTCAGCGTAGCAGTATTCCCAGGGCAGAGCACTTAATTCTGGCGCATCCACCCGCAGTCGGATTCGCAGCCCCTTACCCTGGTCACGCATACTTTGCCGGTTGGCAAAAAAGATTTTTTCAACGGCCGAAGGGAAGAGGAAGTCGTGCATCTTTTTGCCTACTTC
Organism: Promineifilaceae bacterium (SeqCode); assembly: GCA_050301775.1. Taxonomy (GTDB): domain Bacteria; phylum Chloroflexota; class Anaerolineae; order Promineifilales; family Promineifilaceae; genus JACKCC01. The sequence continues at coordinate 11,570 of JBNKZT010000072.1, read as the reverse complement.
TACTGCATCTTTGCCTTTGCCCACCAATGCCTCTAAATAACTGACCAGGTCGGCAAAATCGTAATCTTCGGGATCGAATGGCTGGTCAACCGGATACATTTCGTTGCCGTTGGGATTGCGGGTGACTTCGACCGGGTAACTGTCTCCGCTCTTCCGCCCGACCCGAATATCAAAATTTTCATAGGCCATAGATTGAGCGGCTGTTGTTTTGTCTTCTTCATCCTTTTCTTGTTTGCCATTACCGGTACCGGCAACCCCTTTCCAGCCAAATGGCTTCAAATTCAGGTCATCACGCAAAGAGTTAATGGCTGTCAGTAATTTGGCCACTTCGACGTGGCGAATTGCGTATAAGACCAGTTCACGAGCATTGGCATTCGGCCCTGCTACCCCAAAATTGGACAGGTCAACCCCATACTCAAAGGCCAAATTACTCATCTCCGCCATATTAAAATGTTGGGCAATCAGCTTTACCAAGTCCCTTTGTTGATCGTGTGTGAGTGTCATTTTCTACCTCAAAATAAAATTGTGTCTATCCCATCCTAACATCACTGCTGGTCATCCGCGGCGGTTTGCCTTCTTCGGTGCGCTGCTCCACGTTGTGTAACATGGGCAAATGGGCTTCCGTACCCTTGGCCCGCTGGACGCCGGCCTGTTCCTTGCCCCGTTCCTCGGCCAACCGCTCGATGAAACGCATGGGATCATAAACCCGTGTATGGTCCAACTGCTTTTCACCTTTCCACGTTCCAAACAGTTTGCCCATTTCTTCTTCGGCCAGCTTGAGTTTGGCTTCGCGGCCCAGGCCCAACGTGGCTTTCAGTGGACTGCTGGTCGCTTCGCCCCACACTTCGCGCCAGTGCAGGTCGGTGCAGGCCAGCGTGACGATGCCGTCGGCGCGGCGGATGAGCATGTCAAACCGTTCAGCATCGGGCACCTCGTGCCGGCCGATAAAAAAGCCGCCGCCTACTTTGGCATCCAGCCAGAAAAACCAAACGCGCAAAGCCACGTGCCACTCGTCAAAATGGAACAGTTCAAAAGCCACGCCGTCCATGTCCAATATGGACGGTTTGGTATCGTCGGTGATGGTGGCCGCTACTTTCCCCTGCCATTTGATGGATAGGGTCGTATCTTGGCGTTCAATGGTCAGGGGCAGTTCTCCCGCAGCCACATAGCTGACGTCTTTGGGCCACCAGCGCGGGTCGTAGACGGCCAGCATGTCACCCTGTGGCTGCCAGATGTTGGGTGATGTTTCCTGGAATTGAAGGGCCGTAACCGGATACGTATCTGGCTTTTGCAATGTCACCGGCAGTGTGGCAAAAACGTCACCACTTTCCTCGTTGTAGGCTTCGATCGTTACTGTCGCTGAATCCGGTATATCGGGGCCAATGTGAGTGACATTGAAAAAAATCATGCTGCTGTCACCCGGTTCCATCTCGATGCACTGCTCGAAGGCGTGCAGGACATCCTTTGACTTCAGGCAAGGTCCAGGTTCATGACCGCCGCCCCAACTGATGATGAAGGCGTCACTGTCATCGGCATAGGCCCGGTAGATTTTGTTAGTGGTGTCGTCGGGGCGGATGGTGGACGGCCGTATCCGCAAAGCCGGCGTCACCGAACCAGTACTAACCGATAATTTAAGCGTTCGCGTCCCCCAGGGCCGGTAAACCAGCTTCACCGGTCCTGGCTTTTGATCGAGCGGAAAAGAAATAGCTTCGCCTGTCATAAATACCTCACTTATTTGTAAACGGGTGGGTTAGGATTATTAACAAACCAGACAAAGTATACCCAAACCCCTAACAACGTCGTCACCATATACAAAACGTAAGCCACACGCATAAACGGTTTGTAATTGTTAAACTTGAGCGCTTTAATCATTAAGCCATTGCCGCGCAAGACGACAAAATTGCCAAAAGTAAAAGCCAAAAAACCAATGACGGCATGAAGCGTTGTAACACCATAAAAACGCTCAGCCAATCGCTGCGGAATACCAGGAGCAACAAAATCCCGGTAAGGCAAAATCATCAGCCATAAAACCAGGATGATGTTCAGCACAGCGCCCGATGTTTGCAGCCAGCGATGAAGCTCGTACCGTTGGCGTAGAGCCATCACAACACCAAATGTAAAAGTTGCTGCGACCAGAACACTGAGCAGCAGTGTCATATCCGCTGCCCAATTGGCGCTTGTACCAAAAAAGCCGGGTTGATGCAGAATCTTATCCAAGCCACACACTCCTATGGCTCCCCGGCAAACGTTCCGCCATAGAATCCTTTCTGTCAGTGATCAGTGCGACAAAATCTTACTCAAGAACAGTTTAGTACGTTCGTGCTGCGGATTATTATACAAATCATGTGGTGAAGCGACTTCAATCACCTGGCCTTCATCCATGAAAACAACCCGATCGGCAGCCGAACGGGCAAAGCCCATCTCATGCGTTACCACAACCATCGTCATGCCCTCTTTTGCCAGGTCGAGCATTACATCCAATACTTCCTTAATCATTTCCGGATCAAGAGCACTGGTTGGCTCGTCAAACAGCATCACTTTGGGATTCATTGCCAGCGAACGGGCTATGGCAACACGCTGCTGCTGGCCACCGGATAACTGGCGCGGGTAAGCATTGGCCTTTTCTGGGATACCAACTCGCTCCAACTGCGCCATGCCAATGCGGTTGGCTTCTTCCTTCTCCCGTTTACGTACTAGTTTTTGGGCGATGGTCACATTTTCCAGCACAGTCAGATGGGGGAACAGGTTGAATTGTTGAAAAACCATTCCCACCTCAGCCCGAATTTCGTTGATATTGGTTTCTTTGTTTTCTAAATGAATACCATCGATATAAACGGCCCCTTTGGTAGGCACTTCCAAGTGGTTGATACAGCGCAAAACGGTACTTTTGCCAGAGCCACTCGGTCCAACGATGATGACGACTTCGCCTTGTTTGACACGCAGGTCAACGCCTTTGACTGCTTCAATATCGCCAAAGTATTTATGCAAATCGTTTACGACGATCATCTCATTGTGTAAGGAATTATTTGGCATCTTTGCGTAACCATCCTTCATACCATCGCAGTAATAAACTTAATGTGAGGGTCATGGCTAAATAGAAAAAAGTTAAAACCAGATAGGCTTCTGGGAAGCGGAAGGTGCTGCCCGCATGGAGTCGTGACCGCTGTGTCAGCTCACGGATGGCTAAAACCGAGGCCAGGGAAGAATCCTTGAGCATAGCGATGAAGTCGTTTCCTAATGCTGGCGAAATGTTGCGGACGGCTTGCGGTAAAATGATGTATTGCATCGCCTGGCGGGCCGACATGCCTAATGAACGGGCGGCCTCCATCTGTCCTTTGGAGATTGATTCAATCCCGGCCCGAAAAACTTCGGCCAAAAATGCCCCATAAATGATGGCCAGGGACAAAACCGCTCGTAATTCCATAGAAACATCCCGGTTGTCAATGCCAATGGTGTTGGTGACGGCCGGCACAAGCACAAAGGAGAGGATGAGAATGAGTACCAGTGTGGGAACACCACGAATAAATTCGACATAGGTGATGGCGATGTTGCGGATGAGCTTGTTGTGGCTGATGCGTCCCAGACCGGCGAACAGTCCAAAAACCAGGGCGAGACCAAAGCCGCCCAATGTTAAAACAAGTGTTGTCCTGATGCCAGGTAAGATGAAAAGGAATGCCTGGTTGATTTCTTCATCGGTTATGATGAGGACAACCATAACGATAAGGAACCCCAAAATCGCCAACAGCCAAAATGGGAATTCACGCCAACTGATAACCATTGCTTTTTGTTGGAGGGGATCGTCTAAAGACGGGGGGTGAATTATATCGGGTTCTGCCATATCTTTCTCTCCTGTGGGGGTAACGATTAACGACTATTTTTCTTGACGTCGTCATCTACCTTGATAATACCTTGAAAATGGCCGAAAACAAAAAAGCGCCAGTTTGAGGCTGGCGCTTCCAAAAATTTACTGTCAAGACTTGACGGGTTTGGGGAACCTGTCAAATCTGAACCGCTAATCTTCGGGGAACAAGTCGTCGTAAGTAATGTTGAAATCAGGCCCGAAGTATACGGCATTGACCTCGTCCAGGAAGCCATTTTGCGCCAATTCAGTCAAAGCGGCGTTGACTGGGTCGACCAGGTCGCTGCCCAAGGGGTAGATGAAGCCCAATTGGTCGCTAGACATCGAGGGACCAACCAGTTTCAGCGCGTCGGCATTTTCGCCTTTGTAGCCCTGTCCGGCGGTCTCGTCTATGATGACAGCGTCAACATCGCCAGCAATAAGAGCAGCCACGGCAAAGGGGAACTGTTCGAAGGCTTGGATACGTCCTTCATCTAGATATTTTTTGGCAGTTTCGTAGTTTGTTGTGCCTGTTTGGGTTCCTAGAACCAATTCTTCGTTATTGACAATATCGTCAATACTCTCAATGCGGTCTTCATCTATGCGTACCAGCAGCCGCTGCTCAATGCTCATGTAACCGGCGGAGAAATCGACAATTTCAGCCCGTTCTTCTGTGATGGTGATGCCATCGGCAGCGGCGTCATATTGCCCATCAGCTACGGCTTGAATCATGCCTTCCCAGCTTGCTTCGATGTAGACAGGTGTGCAGTTCAATAGAGCGCATATTTCGTCCCACACATCGTAATCCCATCCAGCAGGTTCACCCGTGTCGGGGTCAATGTAATTGTATGGCAGGTATTGATTCTCCACCGCAATGGTGACTTCGCGTCCGCCAAGATCAGGCAATCCAGAGTCTGCGGCCGGTTCATCCATTGGCTCTTCGGCTGGCTCCTTGGCCGGTTCTTCAACTGTCGGTTCTTCAACTACCGGAGCTAGTTCTTCGACTGCGGCTGGTTCCTCAGCGGCGCCACCGCCACATGCGGCTAATAGAAACGCTAGAATTAACAAAATCAAGAGGGGGGTAAAACTTTTTTTCATCTTCCTTTCTCCTTGTTAAATGAACATGGGGCTGATATTGGGGTTCTTCTCCTCGGCTTAAAAGAGACATAAACCCTGTTCAAATTATGGCATGGCTTAATCCATTTGCCAAAAAAAACGCAATCTTCAATTTTTGGGTTGAAGATTGCGTCTTGGGGAAAATAATAATGGTTGCTTTATAGTTCCAGGATTGAGTCGTCCGTACCATACTCGTTGGGAGCATAGCCATCGGCTTCCCAATCGTTTTCCCAACGCTCACCGTCCAGCAAATAGCGGAAGCGGTAGGTTTGGGGGGCTGGAATGGAAACGATGACGCTGAAGCTGCCGTCCTTGAGCTGTTTCATAGGATTGGCTGATTCGTCCCAGTCATTAAAATCGCCGCAAAGTGCGGCTGTTTGGGCTTCGACATCGGCGGGCAGCTTAAAAGTCACCCGGCAACTGTTCCCTGTTTTTGTGTAATTCTTTTTTAACATATCAAACTCCTTCGTTTTATTATTTGTATGCCGTTGGGAAGGATGATGGATGGATGAAGTGGCTGATTACGTCAGGCAACTTGATTATATCAAAATAAACCTGATGATAGGTAATGGGCATACAAATGTTTTATATATTTTTAAGTAACCAATGAATTGGGGATAACTTCAACCAGCGGTGGGAGTTCATGGTGACCCAATAAGCGGCGTACATGCCGCGTTACTCGCTCAATGCTACCTTCTTTGTGATGATCGGCAAGAATTTGAGCCAGATCGGCCAAATTTTCATAAACGCCATATATTTCACCTAATTTTTCGTGATACAAGGAGAGCCAGACGTATAAATCGGCTTCGGTACGGCCAGGGAAATCTTCCAACAAAGTGGAATCCTTTATGATTTGCACTGTTGGTAGGTATTTCATCTCGTACCAGGCCGAAACAGCATCTTCATAGGACACGGCCGTGTCGTCAATGACCGCTAATATCTGTTGTAAATCCTGAATTTGAGCCAGCAATTCCGAATAACGACCCGGTGTTGTAAATTCAATCGTATGGTCCGGAAACAGTTCATCCAGATTGGTTTTTTCGGTAAAGTTCTGCTGCCCCAGACGAATTAACACCTCGTCCAGGCTGGCATCGGGGTTGATGGTGACGCTAACCGGATATTCCCACACATAGGCTTCAATGGTACTCAGTTCCAGGTAGCGGGCCACAGAAACCCGATGATTGCCATCATTGGCAAAAAAAACACCCCCTACTAAATAGGCATCAATTGGCGGCCACCCTGTTTGGGCTGCCAGCAGATCAATATTAGCCCAACGCTGGACCGAACTATCGCTTAATGGCATGAAACGGCGCGTGAATTCACGGTAACGCCCCACACTGCCGACTATTAAGTCAAGTGGGATTTCTTGTACACCGCGATAAAATGGATTTTGCTGCCGTAACTCAGCACGTACCGGATCAAAAGGGAGCATTTCCGTTTGGCGGCCAGTCAGATTGGCCGTAAATTTATCGATTGCAGCTTGCCGGCGAGCTTGATGAAAATCTTCGATGGCGCGACTTTGATTACCCTCAATTATATCGTTCACTCTAGTAGTTTAGGGGGAATACAGATGGTAAACAACAGCCAAGTTGACAGAAATATCTCGGTATCGGTTGTATAGTCTGACTATCATTAAGGGGGTGGCCAGGGTAGGCATTATTTGCTTGTGCCGTGTAAATGGGGGATGATTTCCAGCGTGAAATTTGAGAATAGGAGACTGTCATGCTATTAAATATCCAATCGGAAGTGGCCGCGGCTTTAGCCGCCAACAAGCCGGTTGTTGCGTTGGAAAGTACGGTTATTACGCATGGACTGCCTTATCCACAAAATGTGGCAACGGCCGTATCCATGGAAGCTGCCGTTCGTGAGGGCGGCGCCGTACCGGCCACTATCGCCATTATTCAAGGGCAGATTCATATTGGTTTGACGGCCGATCAATTGGAATATTTAGGGACAAGGGCGGGAACGGCCGTACGCAAATGCAGCCGCCGCGATATTCCCCTGGCCGTGGCCGGGCGGGAGGATGGAGCCACCACCGTTGCCGGTACCATGATCTTGGCCCATCAGTCCGGCATTCCTATCTTTGCCACGGGCGGCATCGGCGGCGTGCATCGTGGCCATCCTTTTGACGTCAGCGCCGATCTGGCCGAACTGGGGCGCACGCCGGTTACGGTTGTTAGCAGTGGCGCCAAATCCATCCTGGATTTACCGTCTACGCGTGAAGTGCTGGAAACCAATGGTGTCCCTGTTATCGGCTACGGCAGCGATACGATGGCCGCCTTTTTCTCACGCAGCAGCGGGCTGCCGGTCGATGTGCGGCTGGATACACCTGAAGCGGTAGCGGCCGTTATTCAGGCGCATCAGGCGCTGGCACTGCAAAGCGGCATATTGGTTACAGTGCCGGTGCCCGAAACCGATGCCTTTGATCCGGATATGGCGGAAGCAGCCATTGCCCAGGCCACACGGGAAGCTGACGAAGCCGGTATTCACGGGCCGGCAGCCACACCCTGGCTGCTGCGGCGAGTAGTTGAGTTAACTGATGGGCGCAGTTTACAGGCCAATGTGGCGCTTTTACGGAATAACGGCCGTATCGCTGGCGAAATTGCTGGAGCGTTAGTCCAAATGTAACCAGGCCCATCTAAATTAAGGAAGCGGATCAAGACATCCTTCCTATCGATAAAACAACCTCATCCGGTATAATAGAAACTGTCACTATTTGAGGAGCAAACAAAAACGACGGCCAATAACCGAACCAACAATCCGCCTATGGCAAAAGATGTAACCAAAATCCTGAAAAAAGAGTTTCAAAAGCTGAACGGGTTCACGCTGGGCCTGTTCTTTGTTGCTTTTTTGGTACAAGCCACCATATTTATTCTGATTGTGGGTAAGTTACAATCAGGGGACGGGTATCTAATTGAACTCATCATTGCCAGTGTTACCCTGCTTCTGGTCGCTATTGCTTCATTTGCATTGATAGATAATTACGGCAAACGAATTCCCGGTATGGCTAACGCAATGTTTAACCGGGAGTTGGTCCAACTGCGAGCCGCCAATCAGCGTGCTAAATCGCTGCGGGCGATGGCTTCTAAAATGCGGGCCACTCTTAGCTTTGAGGTGGTTGTGGAAGAAGCACTGGATGTATGCAGCCTGGCGCTGGAAGAGATGGGGATTCCTAAAAAGTCGTTGGTAGGGGCTGTTTTTCTTTACAAAGGACTGCATCTGTACCCAGTGGCAACACGTCGCTTTATTGGTAACGATGTTCAGCAAGGCGCCCCCGGCCAAGGCGGTATTATTGGCGCGGCATTGGCTCAGGCCGAGATTACGCAAACGAATACTCCGCGTAAAGACCCGGAATTAGCGCGATTTATTGCTTTTCACAATGCGGTAACGGCCGTATGTATCCCTTTGCGTGCCGGGTTCAATATTTTCGGGGCGATGGTGATTGGTTCAGACCAGGAAGTCACCTTCGACGAAGACCATTACGACCTGTTTTATGCTGTGGCCGATCAGGCCGTTATTGCTTTGCAAAATGCCCAGCTCTTCCAAGAACTGGAATCCGAAAAACAGCGTCTTATCGAAGCTGATGAAGCGGCTCGGAAAGAATTAGCCCGTGACTTGCACGATGGCCCTACACAAACCATCGCCGCTATCGCCATGCGCATTAACTTCATTCGCTCCTTGCTTAGTCGTGACCCTAAACAAGCCTTGCAAGAGCTGCAAAAAGTTGAAGATATGGCTAAAGGCACCTCAAAAGAAATTCGCGGCATGCTCTTTACCCTGCGGCCATTGGTCTTGGAGACGCAGGGGCTGGCTGCGGCTATCGAAACGGTCATGAAGCGGCTGCGCGAGAATGATGGATTGAATGTTCGTCTGGTCGGCGGCGAACATGGCGGCCTGTTGGACGAAAATGCCCAGACTGTTGTCTTTTCTATCGTTGAAGAGGCGCTGGGCAATGCCCGTAAATATGCCAAAGCCAATTTAATCGAAATACGTTTTTGGCAAGAGGATAATCTCTTCGTCGCTCAAGTGCGGGATGATGGTGTTGGCTTTGACACGGCCGATGTCAACCGTGACTACAGCTCGCGGGGCAGCCTGGGCATGGTTAATATGCGCGAACGGGCAGAGCGGATTGATGGCTCCTTGCGCGTGGAATCAGAACCAGGGCGAGGCACGTCGGTTATGTTGGTGGTGCCGCTCAGCAAGCACGGCCAGCGCAAATAGATTGATTGCTTCGAAAAAGCGGGGATTGGGGGATTGGGGGATAAAATTTAGGAAAATCCCCAAACCTCCCAATCCCCGCTTTTCATTTAGGGTGTTGGGCTTGCGCTCATGTCGTTTTCTCGATTTCTTCGGTGGCTGAAACGAAACCGGTTCTGGCTGATATTTGGAGCCAGTCTGATGGGGTATGGTTTGGCCTGGGTCTGGTTTCCGTTACGGCCGTATTTCAACCAACTCCCTCTGGCCGATATTCGCACCTTTACACCATCACTGCTGCATGGACTGGCCTACGCTGTCTGGTTGGGGGCGTTGTATGGTTTGTATTGGCTGGCTTACCAGACGGTGCGGCGGCGGGGACGGCCGTTTCCCCTCCCCCTTATCCTCATCACAACCCTGCTCCTGGCCCTGCCCCTCATCCAGACCTATCCCATCAACGCCAACGATATTTACCGCTACGTCATTCGCGGCCGGATTGGCAGTGTTTACGGCCAAAGCCCGTTCGTTATACCACCCGATGCTTTAAGCGGCGATCCCTTTCTGTCCTTTGCCGGAGAATGGGCTGGGGCGACATCCCCGTATGGACCGATTTGGGAGTTACTGGCGACGGCCGTTACCGCCATCAGCCGTGATAATTTATACCTGGGACTCATCCTGTTCAAAACAGTCGGGCTGGCGGCGCATCTGGCTGTAACCGGCCTGATTTGGCGGCTGATGGCTGAACGACCGGCGGCAGAACGAGCGGCGCGTACCTTGCTGTGGGCCTGGAATCCGGCGCTGCTGCTCATGTTTGTCGTTGACGGCCATAACGACGCGCCGATGTTGTTTTGGCTGCTGCTGGGTTGGTGGCTGATGCAGCGCCGTCTGGCAGTCGGTTGGGTTGTCATGCTGCTTGGCGCGTTAACCAAGCCGATTGGACTGCTGCCTTTGCCCTTTTTCTTCTTGTGGGCCTGGCGGCAGGCGCTGGACAGCCAGGCCAGGCGGCGGTTTTTGCTGGGGAGTGTCCTGGGTGGGGGAACGGCCGTATTCCTGGCATTTCTCCCATTTGGCAGCCCGTTTGACCTGTTGGCTCGCCTGCAAAGTGAAGCATCAGCCGGGGCCAGTTTTTCCTTGAGTGCGCTGCTGTTGCTGCTGGCGAGTTGGACGGGGGTGTCGTTGACGGCCATTCATATCAACGGATTGGCGTTGGTGATGGTTGGCTTGTTGATTGGTGGGTTGGCTTGGTCAGGCTGGTTGGTGGGACACGGCCGTTCCCCTCTCAAAGCCGCCGCTGACAGTTTCGCCGCCTACATCCTCACCGCCCTGAATTTCCGTCTCTGGTATACGACCTGGATTTTTCCCTGGCTGATTGTAGATGAGGAGAACGGCCGTTTACGAATGGGGCTTTGGCTGCTGCTGACAACTCAGCTTTCGGTACTCATTTATGGTCATTTGCGCGCTTATGTATTGGGTGGGAACTATCTGCTGGCGCATCTTGTTGGTTTGGCCTTTACGTTTGGTTTGCCTCTGCTCCTGGCTCGTTACCAAACCGACCATCCAACTGGCATGTAGAACGGCCGTTTTTGTTTATTCCGGATCGCGTGGTGCCTGCCAGGCCGGGGATTTGTGGACGTGAACCACCTGCCAGCCCTTCTCGTCCTTGATCAGCACCCGGCTTTCATTGTGACTCTGGTGGCTGATCCCCTCCGGCCCGGTTTTGGTGAGCATGAAGGTGTAGGAGACAACGGCCGTAGGCGCTGCTGTATCTGCACCATACAATTGCAGCCGTGGTTCCAGCAAATCGTAACGAAAATCGCCGCTGGTTCCCGCCCAGCTATGCTCAATCATAAAAAAATGAAAGTCCAACCCATCCTGCCGGTGCGGCGTTACAAACCATTCATACAGTGATAATTCTTCGCTCGTCGTCGCCCGGTATGTTGCCACGTCCTGCGTGAAAACACTTTGCAAATGCCGGTGCAAAAACTCCCAAATTTCTTGCTCTCTGCTGTTCATTTTCCCCTTTTTGGTAGCCGGTGAAGCGGGACCAGAAACAATTGTTTCCTTTCAAATACCCGCCAAACATCAAAAACTCAATTAGTGGGCCAACCGCCTTCATGATAAAGTGATTGTATTTCATCTTCACTTAAACTCCGATTGTAGAGGCGGACATCATCAATTACTCCAAAAAAATGATTATACACAATGCCACTATGGTTTGCACCGGCTCCAATTAATAATGGGTTTGTGTTGCCAGAAGATACTTCCACTGGGTCGCCCGTTCCAATTAAACCTCCATTAACATAACCAGAAACTGTATTATTGTTTAATATCAAGCACGCAAATATCCATTTGCCTGAAATCGCCATCTTGAGTGGCGAATCGGTTGACATTGAGACATTGGTAAAATCGTCTTTAATATAAA
>JBNKZT010000071.1:0-20729 GCA_050301775.1 Promineifilaceae bacterium (SeqCode) | reverse complement strand
AGGCGCATGTGGCCAGCCATTGCTGCCAGGCGCAGTGACCATTCAGCTGCCGGCTGAGATTGCTGGGCGTCTCGTTCCCAATTAACAGCCGGATGGGAAGTGGATTGGGTCTGCATAAACACATTATAAGCAAATATGTGTTTGAACACAATTTTACTTTTGGTAACTATCGACAACGGGAACAAGTACCGCCCATGTGCGCGGGCTGTCAATCCAGATTTGGGCGTCGGGGATGTGTGCCAGCAACCGTTTAGCCCGCCATTTGGGGCGCAGTTTACGGGCGATGACGCGAAACTGCCCAATTTCTGCATTCCCAACCAGATCACCAGGCTGCGCCCTATCCCAAAGAATGGGTGACTCGCTGGCCGGATACCCTTCAGCAACCAGGGTATGTCGGATGGCGGCAAGGGCCTGCCGCACTAGCGTCGGCAGGAAGCGAGTATCGGCTCCATTAACGGCCGTTTCCAATAAACGATACGCTTCTACCAGCTTGTGAACCGGGGCGATGGCTCTGGGCTGATAGGGCTGAAAACCAAAGGATTCAACGACGTAGAGATTGCCGTCGCTGTTGGCGATCAGATCGCCGACCGACGTGCTGCGCAGGTGGGGAATAACATCCGGATCATTGAACCAGCTTGGATGCTCGTATCCATGTTGTGTCCGAGCGTAAGCCACGCCCAACATCTCATCCAGTGTGAGGCCCGCCGGTACCGTGACCGTGGCCACCGGCTGTATGGGCGGAACGATCTGGTTATGGTTTCCCCGATAATCGAGGAAGTTAGGGTTAATGATAAACTGTGATTCGGGGCATGATTTCTACCTCCTCAACCTGTCCCAGAATTGGGGAGTGAATTGGGGAGCGCCAAAGCAAGGTCGGTTACGGTTAAATCGTTCCACGTACCGATCTTGAATCTTCGGCAGAGGGATATTTTGGGCATTGCACGCAGCAACGAAACGGCCGTAGTCGCAGTCCTCTTCCAAATAGGCAAAACGGCCGTCTATGAAGGAATACTCCGAGATGCCTCCCTCGATCCCCAGTGCCGCAATGTCAGCTAAGGGGACGCGCAGCCAGCCGTGACCGGGGTCAGAGATGAAGGTCAAATGGGTGCTGATTTCTAACATGCGTTCGCTCCTATTCATGGAATTGAGGATTGCTCTCAACAAAGCCTAGATAGCCCTCACCCCATGGGCGGCGTTAGCCGCGCATGCCCCCTGCGCAGCGCACAAGGCAGCCAACAGGCGCACTTCGCTGAGCAACATCACATCGGCGACGGTTTTTGGATTGTCATGCAGTTCAGACGGCAGTTCCGGGGCCGACCATTTAGCTACTGAGTCTCTCTGAGGCCCTTGATGTTTTCTAAATTTCAAATCCCCATGTTGACAAATGTTGGGATAATTAGTAAACTATATTCGTTCATTGAATAAAGTAAGTTATGAGCAAGCACCCTTCTACGATGGCAAAAATCTATAGAAAAGCAACATATGGCTAAACACCCCCTAGGTAACAGAGATCTCATCCGGGCAATTAACCGCTCTGCAATCCTTAATACAATTAAAACCCATGGCCCAATTTCTCGTGTAGAGATTGTCCGCTTGACTAGGCTGAGCGCCGCCACTGTAAGTGGCATCACGGCCGAACTCATTGATGACGATCTAGTTTTCGAAAAGGAAACTGGGGACTCGAAGGGCGGGCGCCGCCCAATCTTGCTGGCCCTAAATCCGAAGGGTGGGTATGTTGTCGGTCTCAAGTTATCGGAAAACCAAATTGTAGGTGTACTCACAGATTTAAAAGCAACCGTCTTGGCAAAACACACGCAGTCCCTAGGCAACCACTCCCTGGCTCAAACCATTGATACGTTGGGCCAAGTTGTCGAAGCGTTGGTTAGTCAGTGCAATTTGAAGCAGAAACAACTCTTGGGCGTTGGATTAGGGTTAGCCGGTATCATTGATGGGCCACACGGTCGTTTACGTCACTCTCCGACATTTGGTTGGCATGATGTACCCATCGGCGATTTGTTGCGGGAACGGGTCCGAGCCCCGGTTCATATAGGTAATGATGTAGATACCCTTACCTTAGCCGAGAAATGGTTCGGAAAAGGACAAGGGTTAGATAATTTCCTCACCGTAACGATTGGGCGGGGTGTCGGGTTGGGGATTGTTGTCAATGGACAAATATATAGCGGTTTTCAAGGAGGGGCGGGCGAATTTGGCCATACGGTCGTTGACCCATCCGGCCCTCCGTGCGATTGTGGCAATCGTGGCTGCCTGGAAACCTATGTATCCGATCCGGCATTGTTACTCAGCGCTAAAGAAGCTGTAAAACGCGGCGATCTTCCTGAAACTGTCCAAACCCTTGATGCTTTACTCCAAAAGGCACAAGAAGGGAATCCAGCCGCTCAAGCCATTTTTACTCAAGCCGGTCAGGTATTAGGACGGAGTATAGCCAACCTCATTAACATATTCAGCCCGCAACAAATTATTATCAGTGGCGAAGGTGTACGTGCCGGATATCTAATCTTTGATCCCATCCGTGACACAATAGCCCAGCACGTGATGCCAGGTTTAGCTGAAGACACAGAAATCGAAGTGGATGTATGGAATGATGATGCCTGGGCCAGAGGGGCCGCCAGCTTGGTTTTACAAGAGTTATTCAAATCCCCGTTTCATCGGGACACGGAAAGAACCACCGTTTAAACTGGTTCTTATTTTTTTGTTAAAGTTTTTTTAGTCACTGAAATAAGTTAAAGGAGTGAGAAGATGAAGACCCAACGTTTGTTATTTGTATTGTTCACACTGATGACAGTCATGGCTTTAGCCCTGTCGGCTTGCGGCTCGGGAACCGAGGAAACACCCGCTGAAGCAGAAGCACCACAAACCGAAGCAGTTGCTGTGGAAGAACCGGCTGCTGCGGCAGAAACGGCCGTTGAAACAGGCCCTGCAACCATAACCTACTGGCATACGATGAGCGATCCGGAAACAGAGCAGCTTGAGAAAGTGATAGCAGCTTTCGAAGCGGCCAATCCCGATATCACAGTCGAAACGACCCGTTACGCCTACGATGATTTTAAATCCGCTTTGTTAACAGGATTGGCCGGAGGCGCCGCTCCAGACACAGCACGTATGGACATTGCCTGGGTCTCCGAGTTCGCGGACCAGAATGCCCTGATGCAGCTGGATGGGGCTATGCCCGGCTTTGACGACATCGCAGCCCAGACCTTCCCCGGTCCGTTGTCCACCAACTTCTGGCAAGGCCATTATTACGGCTTACCTCAAAACACCAATACCCAGGTATTACTGTGGAACAAAGAGGTATTTGACGCTGCGGGCATTACCGAACCACCAGCAACGATGGCAGAATTCGCTGAAGTTGCCTGTAACTTAACCGAAGGTGAAAACCAATACGGTTACGCCTTGGGCGGTACCTATTTCTGGGCACCCGCGCCCATCTTTTATGCGATGGGTGGCAAGGTGGTTGATGATGGCATCACCACGGCCGATGGATACACCAACGGTGCAGAGAGCGTGGCGGCCTTCACCATGCTCAAAGATATGTTCGACCAGGGCTGCATTTCGCCTAATCTCTTGGGCGGGGGTATTGGCACGGCCGATGGCCACGCCACAGGGCTATATGCCATGATTATTGATGGTCCCTGGATGGTTGATATTTATTCAGGCAACTACCCTGACTTCGAGGTTAACTTTGCCCCCATCCCCGCTGGACCGGATGGAACAACCAGTTCCGTCGTGGGCGGTGAAGATGTTGTCATTTTTGACAGCAGCGAAAATGCAGATGCAGCCATGAAATGGACTGCTTTCCTATTAAGCGAAGAATCACAGAAGATGATGGCTGAAGTTGGCGTGATTCCTACGCTTTCCAGCCTGATTGGCGACCCGGCGCTGCCTGATTACTTTGATGTTTTCTTGCAGCAATTGGAAACAGCGCAGGCCCGCGTGCCCCATCCGGCATGGTCGGATATGGATGGCGCGATCAACAATGCTTTCCAACGCATTCTGCGCGGTGACCAAACCCCGCAGCAAGCCCTAGACCAGGCAACCGCAGAAATAAACGACCTGCTTGGTGCTCCCGCGCCTGAAGCAGCAGTAGAAGTTGAACCGGCAACGGTTGCCTATTGGCACACGATGAGCGATCCGGAAACGGCGCAGCTTGAAAATGTGATAGCTGCCTTTGAAGCTGCTAATCCGGGCATCACAGTTGAAACAACCCGATACGCTTATGATGATTTCAAATCCGCTTTGCTCACAGGCCTGGCCGGCGGTGCTGCTCCTGACACAGCACGCATGGACATCGCCTGGGTGTCTGAGTTTGCTGACCAGGATGCCTTGATGCAGTTAGATGGAACAATGCCCGGCTTTGACGACATCGCGGCACAGACCTTCCCCGGGCCGCTGTCCACCAACTTCTGGCAGGGTCACTATTACGGTTTACCTCAAAATACCAACACCCAGGTATTACTGTGGAACAAAGAGGTATTTGACGCGGCCGGCATCACCGAGCCGCCGGCAACGATGGCAGAATTCGCTGAAGTTGCCTGTGCCTTAACTGAAGGCGAGGCCCAGTATGGTTATGCGTTGGGCGGCACATACTTCTGGGCACCGGCACCTGTCTTTTATGCGATGGGCGGAAAAATCGTAGATGAAGGCATCACCACGGCCGATGGTTACATCAATGGCCCGGAGAGTGTCGCTGCTTTCACGATGCTAAAGGACCTGTTTGACCAAGGCTGCATTTCACCAAATCTGTTGGGGGGCGGCATTGGCACGGCCGATGGCCATGCCACCGGGTTGTACGCCATGATCATTGATGGCCCCTGGATGGTCGATATTTACGCCGGTAACTATCCTGACTTCGAGGTTAATTTTGCCTCTATTCCCACGGGACCCGATGGCAGCACCAGTTCTGTTGTGGGCGGGGAAGATGTCGTTATCTTTGCCGGCAGCGAGCATGCGGATGCGGCCATGTTGTGGACCGCATTCTTGATGAGTGAAGAATCTCAGAAGATGATGGCCGAAGTCGGCGTCATTCCCACATTGTCCAGCTTGATTGGCGACCCGGCGCTGCCTGATTATTTCGATGTTTTCTTGCAGCAATTGGGAACAGCGCAGGCCCGCGTACCCCATCCGGCTTGGTCAGATATGGACGGCGCGATCAATAACGCCTTCCAACGTATGCTGCGCGGCGACCAAACGCCGCAAGAAGCGCTTGACCAGGCGGCCGTAGAAATTAACGCCCTCCTAAATTAGTAGAATCAACTTTTAGCCCTGCCTCGCCAAAGCCGGCGAGGCAGGGTCAACGAACTGGTATATTGTTAGAATGATAGCAATAATGAGTCGATCCTATGCATGCGCGCACGAAACGTAATCTTACTCAACTATTAACGGCCGCTTTGTTCATTTTGCCGGGACTGCTCCTGTTCATCACGTTCATCGTAGGACCGATGATTTACTCCCTGCGGATTAGTTTTTACGATTGGAAAATCGTCAATCCGGCCGATTCGACGTGGGTTGGTGTTACCAACTATACCCGAGCCTTAAGCAACCCCATTTTTCAAAGGGCTGTACTGAATACAGTTGTCTATGCCGGGGTGACGGTTCCTGGACAAATGATCATCGGTCTAATTGTCGCCGTTCTGTTAAACCAGGATATTCGCAACCGGGCTTTCTTTCGTGTGATCTACTATCTGCCGGTGATCACGTCATGGGTGATTATCAGTTTGCTTTTTGAGTATATGTTTAGCGGACAAGCGGGATTGGTAAATTACATCTTACGTGACGTGCTGCATCTGATTCCCAAGAACATCCTCTGGTTGGCCGATCCGATTCTGGCATTTGTGCCGATTCATTTGTTAGGTATCTGGAAGGGAGTCGGCTGGACAGCTATCATCTTTCTAGCCGGATTACAAGCCATCCCTCAACATTTATATGAGGCGGCTGAAGTCGATGGAGCCAGCCCGTCGGATCGTTTTTTCAACATCACACTGCCACTTCTCCGTCCGACTATCTTGTTCCTCATCGTTGTGCTGACCATTGGTGCGTTGAACGCCTATATTTCCAATTTACTCATTACCAACGGGGGAGACCCGCTTGATCTAACCCACTTTATTCTCACGCTTATGTATGATGCTACTTTTAACCGATTGGATTTCGGTTATGGGTCAGCCATCAGCTATCTGCTCACCATTTTTGTGTTTATCATCAGTGTCGTTCAAATTCGGCTGTTACGCCAAGAGGTAGATTTGTAAGATGGGTCTCAAGCAACAACATCGGCGATCAAAAATAATCACTTACACGTTACTCTTTGCGGGAGTAGCGATTGTGTTCATCCCGTTTTGGTACATGTTGATCACTTCACTTAAACCACAAGCCTATATTTTTGAGATGCCGCCTCGTCTATGGCCGCAAGAACCAACGTTGGAAAATTACACAAAGGCTTTGGGCAAAGATTTGTTTGGGTTGTATTTTTTAAACAGCCTGGTGGTGGCTGTCACCAGCACGGTGTTAACGGTATTGGTCTCTTCGCTGCTGGCTTATGCGTTTGCGCGGCTGAAATTCCCAGGGAAGGAGTGGTTGTTCTATCTATTTTTACTGGGCATGATGATCCCACCGGTCATGTTAATTATCCCGCAGTTTATTATCGCCAAACAATTGGACTTGTTGGATAAACTGGGTGGTTTGGTAGTGGTTTATATCACCATGAATCTTTCGATGCAGACTTTTCTCCTACGCGGTTTTTTTGAGGGGATTCCTAAAGATTTGGAGGAGGCAGCTTTAATTGATGGCGCCAGCCAATGGTCGATTTTTTGGCGGGTAGTTTTGCCTCTTTCTCGACCGGGATTGGCTGTAGTGACGATTTTCACTTTTCTATACGCCTGGGATGAGTTTCCCTGGGCGCATGTGGCGATTAAGGAAACGTCACGGAGAACGCTGCCGATTGCGATTGCTTTGTTTCAATCACAGCATCTTACGGAGTGGGGTCAGGTGTTTGCGGCTTCGATTGTTGCGCTTATCCCTGTCGTGATTGTTTTTGCTGTTTTCCAACGCTACTTTATTCGGGGGATTTCTACTACTGGACTTAAGGGGTGATTTATGCGCTTTGTTGATCTTTATGCTGCCAAAGCTACTTTTTCTCCGGGCGAGATGGTTCGGGTTGTGGCTGAAATTGAGGGAGGGTTGGGGGAAACGGCGGTTATCCACCTCACCATTTTCCACCTCGCCCAACCTATCGACACCCTAACCCATTCTGTGACGCTGCAAGAAGGGGGACAAAACATTCCACTCGAATGGCAAGCACCACTGACGGCTCCGCACGGCTACGGCGTGACGGCCGTATTGTGCGACCTGACAGGCGCTGAGATGGATACCGCTTCAACTGCGTTCGACATTTTGCCGGATTGGACAACCTTTCCTCGTTACGGTTTTTTGACTGATTTTACACCAGATCGTGCTGATATTGCTGAGACACTCGATGCCCTGGCGCAGTTCCACATCAATGGCCTGCAATTTTATGATTGGCAATATCGGCATGATACCCTGCTGCCACCTGAATCTGATTACATCGATCCGTTGGGGAGAGCGTTGTCTTTGGACACGGTTCGTGCGTTTATTGAAGCAGCACATAAACGCGGTATGGCCACCATGCCTTATCTGGCTGTGTATGCAGCCTCAGTCAAGTTCTGGCAAGCACATCCGGAATGGGCGCTGTATGATGCCGCTGGACAACCGTTCACATTTGAAGATTTCTTGGGGTTGATGGACCCGACGCCAGGCAGTCCCTGGATAGAACATTTACGAGGTGAGTGCAGCCAAGTGCTGGCAGAGCTGCCTTTTGATGGCCTGCATGTAGACCAGTATGGCGAGCCAAAGGAAGGGTTTGATGTGGCCGGAACGCCGGTTGATATTCCTGCCGCTTTTACAGCATTCATTCAGACGCTTAAAGCAGCCCATCCCCAGGCGGCTGTTGTTTTTAATGCAGTAGACAACTGGCCAATCGAAGCGTTGGCCACGGCACCGCAAGATTTTGTTTATATCGAAATCTGGCCGCCGGATGTTTATTACCGTGATGTGCGGCGTATTGTGGCCGACGCACGAGCTATGTCTGGTGGGAAACCGGTGGTGATCGCGCTATACCTGACGGCGAACCAGCCAGAGAATGTGCTGCTGGCCGATGCCCTGATTTTCTCTTTGGGTGGCTCCCGTATTGAATTGGGTGAGCAGGCCCAGCTTCTGGCTGACCCCTACTTTCCCAAGCACCAAACTCTCTCACTCCAGCTCAAAAGAACGCTGCGTCGATATTATGACTTTGTTGTGCGTTATGGTGAGCTGCTCGGTCCTACCGCAAAGCTGTTGGAGAAATATGAAGTAACGACGCCATCGGGTGTTTGGGTGGTTGTTCGATCTTGTCCTGGTTGGTTGGTGTTGAGCCTGATTAATATATCTGGGTTGGGTAACCCGCAGTGGGATGAAGAACAAGGGGTGCCGGAGGTGTTAACGGCCGTTCCCATTCAAATCGACATATCCCAATCTATCCACCAGATGTGGTGGGCCAGCCCAGACAAAAATGATTTAGGCCTCATGCCCTTGCCCTGGACTGCCGACAACAAGACGAAAAGCATCACCCTGCCCAGGCTTGACCATTGGGCCATGATCGCTTTTGAACTGGAGACAACGGAGTAATTTTCTGATGACCGATTTGTTTCAACGCAGTATAGAAATCATCTTGCAAAACCAAAGCCCTACAGGCGCATACCTGGCCAGTCCTAATTTTGCTACCTACCACTATTGTTGGTTCCGGGATGGGGCATTCATCGCTTATGCCATGAATCTGGCCGGTGAACATGAGAGCGCCCATCGTTTTCACAATTGGGCGGCGACGGCCGTTAACCGACGAGCCAGTATCATTAAGCAGGCCATTGCCAAAGCGAAACGAAATGAGCCACTTGCTCCCTCCGATATTTTAGATACCCGCTATACCGTGGAGGGCGAGGCCGGCGATGAAGAGTGGCCCAACTTTCAATTAGATGGCCTGGGTACCTGGTTGTGGGCATTACAGAGCCATCGGCAGTTAAGTGAAATGCCCTTACCGACAGCATGGTTTCGGGCTGCTGGACTGGCGGCCGATTATTTAGCTGCTTTGTGGCAACGACCGTGCTACGATTGCTGGGAAGAGTTTCCCGACAAGATACATACGTATACGCTTGCCGCCATTTATGCCGGACTTCAAGCCCACGCTTCTCTGAGTGACGCAAATCATGAGAACACCCTGGCAGATATCAAGCATTTTCTCTGCGGAGAAGGGGTAAGTCAGGGACACTTTGTGAAGCACGTGGGGTCGGAACAGGTGGATGCCAGCTTGCTGGGGCTGGCAACGCCTTACCGTATCGTGAGTCCGGATAACCCGTTCATGCGCGCCACAGTCGCCCAAATCGAAGCCACGTTGCGCCGGGATGGAGGCGTCCATCGATACCCGGCCGACACTTATTACGGCGGTGGCGCGTGGGTGCTTTTGACTGCCTGGCTTGGCTGGCATTACACGCAAATAGGTGCATACGAAAAGGCTATGACGACTAAAAAATGGGTGGAAGATCAAGCCGATGAGATGGGAAATCTACCAGAACAGACACCTGTTACACTAAACGATCCCGCTTACTATGAACCTTGGCGTGAGCGTTGGGGGGAGATTGCTTCCCCATTGCTGTGGTCCCATGCTCAATATATCATACTGTCCATTGCCACTCGTTCACAATTGTAAGAATGAAGAAATCCCAATCGGGTCATGACTTGCATTTCTTTGGGAGTCAAGCGAAGAGGGGCAAGGAGCCGCCTGGCAGAACGCAAACAGTGGCAAACGGCCGTAAACAGGGTAAGATGGGCAAGCGTAAGCGTAAGAGGAAAAACAATCTGAATGAAACTCGCTCAACACCTCACCCGCAAGCAGCCATTACCGGCATCCGATGCCGCGCCGGACAAGGCCATTTGCCCTTATTGTGGCGGCATAGTCATCGCTTCGACACTGCTCAGGAGAGGTCTGCGCCGACATAAGTGCAATTAATGGGAGCTATACCTACTTCTGGCGTCATTAAGATAATCGGGGCCTGCAACGGCCATAGCTGCCCTATCCTATGAATGGCCTCAAAATTAGACGGCCGTTAGCCGACTGGCACTTGCGTTACTGCATTTCCATCATATATTGAGGCACTTTATGCGATCTGATGCCGTGGTATAGCGGGAGCAAGTCTCCCTATTCGTTGTGGTATGAACAACGCACTAAAGGATGGAGATAACAACGGCCGTTTCATCATACTCAGCCCAGGCAGCTAAAAAGGCGTTCCAGACTACCTGTTGTGGCGCTTTAGGAAAGGCGGGGTCATTCAGAAACACGGTCGTCTCGTCATAGCCAACAACCACGACAACATGAGATGTCGTGACGTTCCAATAATCCAGCATTGTCGTCCAAACGCGCACAATCACCGGAGTCCCCTCTGAGAGATAGGACTCCAACTCTGTACGAGTTAACTGGCCAACTTGCACGTCATACCTATCTTCCCGCAATCTTTCTACGTTTCGAATAGGTGTCCCGTATTCTTTTGTTCCTAACAATTTGGCTAAATTGGCTTCCGACCGTTCATCTCCGAGGTGAGAGAAAACCATTTGTACACATGCCGGCAGGCAAGAGCCATCACGACTTTGTTCAAAGTGCGGCACCGGCAGCAAAACGTTGGGCATTTTCTTCAATTCTCCGTATTGTTTCTTCAGTCAGTTGCAATTTGCCGGTTTCCACATTAACATCAATGAATCCAACTAGGCCAATGCGCCCCAGAGACTTCGAAGACAAGACTACAGGCACGCGCCAATAGGCGCCGTTTTTCTGCCAGACCAGGTCGGGCATTTCTCCTGACAAGAGATCGGCTATTTCATTCCCGGCGAAAACACTGACCTTACGCCGTGCTTCTTCGGCCGTCGTATTGATGGTAGCGGTGACATCCAGTCGGATTTTGAGGGGGCCACGCTCCGGTAATTTTTCAGTTTCGATCAGGATCGTCATCGATTCACCTCAAACAATCTATTGTAGGGTTGGGGTAAAAGCGAGAAAGTAATTGGAGTGATAAGAAGACTGTTTATCCCCGCTTTTCCTGGATAAACTGCAGAATACAACTTTTTCATAAAAGTTCTACAGTTTGCCAAATGCCCAATTCATCACATTATAACACAAGCATAACTTACCAGGATTAGACGAATGCTCTTGTAAGCCTTCGGGGTGAGGTTCTCGACTCGAACGTTGCTCACTGAAAACAACGATAGCATCCCAAGTCAGTAAATCAGCGAATGCGTTCATCTCTTGTGGGCTTACGTCCATACCTCCCATTGCGACAGCGTCTCTTCAGCTATTTGAAACTAAACCTGTGTAAACATTACACTCATACAGATATTGAAAGAGCGTGTCATCCCACTCAGAACGGCGCATCATCTTCAGTAGATTCACTCCCAGCAGAGTGTATTTCGGCTTCCGGGTCCTCCAGGTTGCGACGCTCTGATAGGCGCGGTTTGTCTACATCCTCCAGCGCCCTGTCTCGTTCCCGATATTTCTGCAATTCCTCCCTGACTTTGGCCTCCATGTCTTGGCGTGACACCTTGCCTTTGTGTTGGAGCACTGCACGACGATTGAAGCGGAAAAAGTCATCCAATTGGGCAACCCACTGGCTCATATACATGGGCCGCTTTTCCAATGCTTGCAATTCGGTATAACTCAAGAATTGCTCAACCAGCAGCTCCAGCCGCTTCAACTCGATTTCCCGCAAATAATTCTTGGCGATTTTGGCATCTTTGGCTGTGACAATCTTGCCCGACCAGTTTGCCAGTCCCATGTCAAGGGCAGTACTGTCTACACAGACGGCAATCAGTTCGGCTGCCGTTTGGCCATGCACGGCAAAATGAAACTTGTTTTGGCAGGTGGAAAAGAATTCCTGCGTCTGGACGGCTTTGGGGTCATAGTCAATGCTGCTAGCAAAGATGTCCAATACTTTGCGATAAAACTGTTTTTCGGACGTGCGAATGTGGCGCACCCGTTCGACCAATTCGTCAAAGTGATTTTGCTCCGTCCCTTCCAAACGTTCGTCGTTGATGACGAACCCTTTCACCAGGTATTCTCGCAGCGTTTTCGTCGCCCAAATGCGAAACTGTGTGCCACGATGCGACTTGACCCGATAGCCAACAGAAATCACAACATCCAGGTTATAGAATGCAACCGGCTTATCAGAATTTGCAATATGCAAAAATTGCATATTGCTTTCACGTTCCAATTCACCTTCGTTGAACACATTGTTAACATGCCTGGAAATAACCGATTGGTCGCGCTGGAAAAGCCCAACCATCTGTTTTTGTGTTAGCCAAACGGTTTCATCCTGCATCGTAACCTGGATTCGTGTTTCACCGTCTTCTGTTTGGTAGAGAAATAAGGCGAGCACGATTAGGCTAATCGTACTCGCCTTATTTCTCGAAGGGCAGGGATTATTAAATTTTAGCGTTAGGGGCAAATCAAGTTAACAGTTGGAAAGTAAGTACGATATCTGGCTGTATCTCGAGTGATTAAATCTACATTCGAAACAGCAGCATGGGCACCGATGAAGAAATCGGGAAGAGGCGATGATTTTGTTCCTTTATTCCGCCTGTACTGTAAAAATACTTTGCCGGTCAGGAATAGGGCTTCTCTGGGTATTTCCAACATCTGAAAGCCAGCCCTTTCAATCGCCTCCTCCAATTCTTCAATTCGATTGAACCCGATCGACAGTTCTGTGTAAATAATCGGATTGATGAACAGTTCATGGGAGTCGCCATATTGGTTGAGAGTCTCTTCAGACCATTCCGCCCAGGTCGGATCATCCAGAAAAATGTCCAGGATTACATTTGAATCGACAAGCAGTCCACTCATGCTTCTGTCCTGGTTAGCGCCATGATCTCTTCGGTAGACATCTTCACTGTGGCAATGCCCCGTAACTTCGAAAATCGTTTGACAAGTGGAACGCTATCTACTCTCACGATATAAACCCGATCATCTTTTCCCATAATAAAATCTACTTCTGAAGCAGGCGTAATATTCATCTTTTTGCGGATCTCAAGCGGGATTGTGACCTGACCTTTTGTTGTAACGCGCATAATCTCTTTCCTTTAGGAATCATTAGTAAGAGTATTACCAGTAATACTCTTACTTTCCATCATATTATAAACATTATCCGGAGTCAATATGTGACCACGTACGTCTGCCCGGTATTGTTTTCCTGGGACTGATTGGAAGCAATTTTCGAATGTCAGTGCCACTATTTACGGGATACTACACCTGTAGGATTCCGTAAATAGTATCTGCCGTCTCCGGGTATCTCCCATTTTTATGCGCAAATATACGGTAGACCTGAGAAGTGACCAGTGAAGATCATTTGTCCTATCGAAATATACAACGCCTGATTTTCCCGAGAGTCCAGCTAGTACAGGAGGTGGGCGCTTGTCATGAGATTCTAGAATCAGACATTTAGGATCACTGGTCCAACCCATGCCGAATGGCGATGATCACCGCCTGGGTGCGATCCGTCACGTCCAGCTTGGCGAAAACGGCGCTGACGTGGTTCCGCACCGTACCTTCGGAGAGATAGAGCTGCGCGGCAATTTCAGCGTTGCTCAAGCCACGGGCCATCAATCGCAGCACATCCTCCTCCCGGCCGGTGAGTGTGTCGGTGATTTGTGTCGCCGGTTTCACCTGTTGGCTAGCTGTTTGCTGCAACAATTTCCCGGCAACGGCCGGATCGACAAATGCCTGGCCACTGACCGTGCCACGAATGGCTTCCAACACCTTTTTCCGCGGCGTATCTTTGAGCAAATAGCCCGAAGCCCCGGCGCGGATGGCGTCAAACACCCACACATCGTCGTCGTAAGTGGTCAGCACCAGGATTTTCATATCAGGGTGCTGTGCCCGAATCTGCCGGGTGGCTTCGACCCCGTTAATGCCGGGCATTTTCAAATCCATCAGGATAAGATCGGGCGTGTGAGCAGCCGCCAGTTCCACCACCTCTGCACCGTCCTGGGCCAGTCCAACCACTTCAATGTCCCGCTCCAATTTCAGGAGCATCTCTAAGCCATCCCGAATGATGGCCTGATCGTCACAAATGATCACCTTAGTCATGTCAAAATCCTTTGAGAGTTAGTTGAATCTGGGTTCCCTGGCCGGGGTGGCTGCTGATGGTCAGGTCCCCACCAACCGCCTGCGCCCGTTCGCGCATCCCGGCCAACCCATAATGACCCGTTGCCTGAGATTGTTTCACGTCAAAACCCAACCCGTCATCTTTTACCTTGAGGCGAATTGTTTCTTCAGACATTGTCAACTGAACCAGCAGCGTTTGGGCATTGGCGTGGTAAACGACGTTTTCCAGGCTCTCCTGCGCAATCCGGTAAAGGCACTGTTCCACGTCGGGTGAAAGTGAAGTGATTTGTTCCGGTAATGATAATGACAGGCTCAGTTTGCCGCGTTCGGCGGCGGATTCGGCCAACTTCTGCAAAGACAAACGCAAGCCCAGATCGTCGATAGGGCTGGCCCGCAGCGCCTTCAGCGCCCGGCGTGTTTCGTTCAGCCCGGATCGGGTAGCGGCTAAAGATTTGGCCAATAAATCGCGGGCCGTCTCCGGTTCTACGTCCCAGTAGGCCTGGGTGGTTTCTAGCTGTACGGCAAGGCCGCTCAAGGTGTGAGCTAAGGTATCGTGCAGTTCCCGGGCCAGGCGGTTGCGTTCGCGGCTGATGCTGAGTTGTTCAACCATGCTGGCGTAGTGGGCTAACCGGGCGTTAGCTTGCAGTAATTGCGCTTGCTGGGCGCGCAGCCGTTGCACCAGCATGTTGATGAAGTAGCCTATGACTAAAAAACTGATTGAGCGCACGATGGTTACAAATATCACGGCAGAGGTCGCCGTCGCTTGAGGGGGCAGGGTTATCGAATTTATGATGACAAGCGAAATATCTAACACGGCCGTTCCCACCGCAAACAACCCCACCGCCGACCAATGGCACTGCCAGGCCGTTATTACCAGCCCGATGAACAAAATGGGCAGCAAGCGCAGCGTCAATCCTTCGACGTTAGAGAGCGGGCCGGGGGGAAACGGCCGTAACCACAATCGGCTGGCCACAATTGGCAGTCCGGCAATGATCAGCAGCATCATAGGCACGTAAAACGCCTTCAAGCTCTTCTGAACCCACGACCAGTAAGAAAACCCCAGAAAAAGCAGGGCAATCGCGCTGTGTACCAGGTAATACCGCCCCAGAATAGCCAGGGGATGACCGGCATACAAATACGCATCAATCCCGGCCAACAGGAGCAGATAACCCAGCCAGACCCAGGCAGCGATGTGCATGACACGGGCAAAATCAAGGGAGTCGTCTTTCATGCCAAAATCATAACATAGGGCGCTTTTATGACCCCATGATCGGCGTCATGGTTTAGCGGAAATTAGCGTGACGGCCGTCATGATCAAGGGTGAGCAAAGTGATAGCCTTTGGCAGCAGATGATGACTGGGGACGCTCACGGCCTTCCTCCAAAATAACCTAAACTGAAGTCATAATCGCAAAAACAACGAACAAGGAGACAATAGAATGTCAACCAAAAAATCAATCACAGCTCTATTTTTCATTGTGTTGAGTTTCGCACTGGCGGCTTGCCGGCCAGGGACGCTCTCCTCCCCGTTCCAGGGGGCACAATCCGGTCAACCGGCGAGCACCGTGTTCGCTCAATCTGACATCGATCAGGTGCAGGCCGGCCAGACGCCGGAGAATTCCAGCTCCGAGGCCGCAGCTACCTTGATGGCGCTGCCGCTCATTTTAAGCGACTCGGTCGCAGCCGGCGGCTATCCGATTGTTGATACTGGTCAGACGGTTTGCTACGGTGACCAGAATGCCATCACTTGCCCGCAAGCTGGAATGGCCTTCTATAGGCAAGATGCTCAATATGCCGGGAACCAGCCCAGCTACAGCCTCAGCGCCGATGGTCTGACCGTTAGCGACAACGTGACCGGGTTGACCTGGACACAAAGCCCTGATTGGAATGGCGACGGCCGTATCAACGTTGATGACAAATTCACCTTGTCCGAGGCGCAGGACTACGTCGATACCCTCAACGCCCAGAATTACGGCGGCTACAGCGATTGGCGGCTGCCGACCATCAAAGAACTGTACTCGCTGATGAACTTCAACGGCACCGATCCTGTGATTGGCAGCAACGTTGGCCTGACGCCCTTCATCGACACTAACGCTTTCGACTTTGCCTACGGCGATGAGGCGGCCGGTGAGCGCAATATTGATTCCCAGTTTTGGTCGAGTAACACGTATGTTGGCACAGTTTTTGACAATCGAACGTGTGCCTTTGGCCTGAATCTGGCCGACGGCCGTATCAAGTGCTATCCCTTTGGTGGCAATGGCCCATCCACCAAACTGAACTACGTCTACTTTGTGCGCGGCAACACAGCTTACGGCGTGAATGATTTTACAGCCAACGGTGACGGCACAATCACCGACAACGCTACCGGACTAATGTGGTCGCAGGATGACAGCGGCGTGGGAATGAATTGGGAAGAAGCTCTGGCCTGGGTTGCACAGAAGAATGCCGAGAACTACCTGGGCTACAGCGACTGGCGGCTGCCCAATGCGAAGGAATTGCAGAGTCTTGTTGATTACGGCCGTTCCCCCGACTCCCGACTCCACCAACTCCGCCGCCATCGATCCGGTATTCAACATCAGCCAGATCACCAATGAGGCGGGACAGGTTGACTTCCCCTGGATCTGGACGAGCACAACCCACTTGCGTGCGAACGGCATCGGGGGCGCGGCTGTCTACGTGGCCTTCGGACGGGGTTTGGGATCAATGGATGGGACGAACGTGATTGACGTTCATGGCGCAGGCGCCCAGCGCAGCGATCCCAAGGATGGCGATTCGAGCAGCTACCCAAGATGGGGCAACGGGCCACAGGGCGACGTGCAGCGTGTCTTCAACTATGTCCGTCTAGTGCGGGACGGCACGTCCGGTGATGTTTTCACCGGGGGTACAGTGGAACAGAAAGCCAGTTCCCCGGCTGGCGGCGAGTTTGGTGGAGCCAACCAGGGCGGACAGCCACAAGAAGCGATTGACGCTTGTGTTGGTTTGGCGGCTGGTGCAGCCTGTACGGTAGAAACACCCAATGGAAATCTGAGCGGAAGTTGTACGGCCGTTCCCTCTAGTGAACTGGCCTGTGTGCCCGAAGGCGGTCCTCCGAATGGTGGGCAGCGTCCCTGATTGTGAGAAATGAGATTGGAGACAGGTAATCTCCAGCCCCCTGTGGGCGTATGGATGGTTTTGTTAACGGCCGTATCCCCCTCGTTTTCTTCGCCGGCTAAAGAGATAAACTGCCGTCACCATCAACAACGTCAACAATGCAACGATAGGCGTCTGAGAAGGAATCATGGAGAAGGATTGAACGGTAACGGCCGTTGGCGTTGAAGAAAATGCCCTGAGTTCGTCAACATAGACAGGCCCGGTCGTTGCCGTGCTTTCGGCAATCACCCAGACTCTTACGGATTGAGCCGTGGCCGGAATCTCCATTGTGTGGCGATCTTCAGTCCAATCTTGATTCGTCACGCCAGTGGAAAAATCTCCTGAAACGTAATTGTTACAGTCCGGCGTTGCCCAGAATTGAATCCAAAAAAAGGTATCACTTCCGCCTCCTGCATCTGTCTTAAACATCCCGGAAAAGGTGATCTGTTTTCCCCCGCCCGATACAGGCCAATCGGCCAGGTCGCCGCTCAGATCAATACACTGATGAATTTCTCCAGCATAGAGGCCTTCACCTGTATCCGCCAGGTCCAGTTGACCTGAGCCACTTCCAGTATGCACAACGGTCGTCGTCCGGCTGAGTGCGCCTGTGGATACGGTCCAACCGGTGGTATCGGTTTCAAAGCCGCCATTGGTAATGACTTGTTTTGTCTGTGCCCCAACAGGCAATGCCAGAGCCAGGAACAGTATACCGGCAATGATCCAACGAATTTTACTCATGATTAACCTCTGTTTGTTAGCGTGATTTGATTGATAGACAAAATAGAGTGGGATTGTAATCTCCGATCTCCTGCTTAAATCAGTTTATTGCGCTGTCTCCCGGATAATATTGTTGTATGAACCCTGGAAACGTTCATGGTTTTCCAGTACAGCGCCGTAAGGTGTACCAACATTGGCCGAATCAACCTGGGCGTAAACGGCCGTTCCCTTCACCACCGGCAAACTCAACTGACTCCATTGCGCATCAAAGTAGGCATCATACAACGTCAACACCAATGATTCACCGGGCAGCAGAGGCAGCGCTGCATCAGTCACGCCCCAGACTGCGCCGTCGCTGTTCAGCGATTCGATGGTTTGGTTTACGGCCGTTGGCGGCGTCGCCGGGTTGATGTACACATCCACCCAGAACGCATCGGTTACGGCCGTATCCCCCACATTCTTGATCACCACTTCAATCTCGCTGCCCGTTACATTCAATTCTTCTACAACCAGGTCCGGCCCAACCGGATAATTGTTGAGCACCATAGGCAGGAAGATTTGGTATAAATCGTCGTCCACAATGGTGCCGGTGGCCACGTTGTCGCCAATGGCGCTGTTCAGGGCGTTGGTGAGGTGCATCGTGAAGGTGCGGTCCTCGTTCTTGTCGTCGTCGCCCAGGATGGGCACGGTGATCACGTGACTGGTTTCACCGGGTAGGAAGGTGAGTGTACCGCTGGTGTCGGTGTAGTGGGTTCCGGCGACGGCCGTATCATCCTCCGTGTGGTAATTTACCGTTACCGTTTGCGTCATTGGGGAAGTGAGCTGAACCGTGAAGCTAATCACGCTTGTGCTATCCGTTTCCAGCGTGCTGCTGTCGGCGATGAGTAAAACAGGTGTTGCCGAGTTAGCTGTAGCCGTCGTACAGTTACCCGCCAGATCACAAGCCGTCACCTCCTGCGGTGGCGCGATGTGCCCGGCGACCGTGCAGCTACCGCTGACCGTATAGGGCAGCGTGGCAAAAACCGTGTCCGCGCTGTTGTCGTGGTAGGTTAGCGTCAGGTCTTCCGGGGCACAGGGCTGGCTGGAGCCATCCAGGTTGAGCAAAAAGTCGGTGAAGGTAAAGGTGTACAGCGTTTGCGCTGTGTCGCCGCTGCCCTGATGCGTCATTGTAAAGGAGAGGATTTGCGGTGGTGACTGGTCAATGAGGCCGCGCCAGACCACGCCTTCTTCGTCGTCATTTGCCTCAACATCGCTGCTGCGCAGGTGCAGGTCGTAGTACCATTCTTTGCCGGAGCCAATGTCGTATTGCCAGGTGCTGCCGCTAAAGTTGGCCGCTTGCCAACCGGCATCCGCTGGCGGTGTACCGATATTGGCCGGTTCCAGCCAGACGTCTACACCGGCTACGCCCCGGACATCCGCTTCCGCCAGGTGGTAAATTTCATCGGGCGAAAGCACGCGGTTATACAGCATCACTTCGTCCAACATACCCTCAAACGGTTCGCTGCTGTCACTAAATGTGAGCGTCTGGCTGTTGTCTAATTCACCCGCTGCATCGAGAGAGCCTAACAAAAGGCCATCTAAATAGAGCTTCATTGTTAAACCATCGTAGGTAGCAACCAAATGCTGCCACCGGTTTTCGAACAATGCTTCTATGTAACTATAGGTGTGCGGCGTACCATCCAACGTTACGGTGTAAAACAGTTCGCCACCATCGTTGCGTAGAACTATTTTGTCATCACCCAGGGTAATAAACCGATCAGCAGTACTGTAATAGATACTTTCCGGATTAATCCAGAAAGCGAGCGAAAATTCCTGCCCTACATTCAGACTTTCGTCCGCAGGAACGATAAACACATCCCCTTCATTAAAGTGCAAACTGTTGCCAAATAATCCCGGGACAATTGCCGGGCAATTGGTGCAGGCTTCACTATGGTTTTCGTTGCCGCTGCTGTCGTAGAAAATCGTATCGCCATTTTGGCCTTCAAAGTGGTATTCGGCCCGCGCACCGCCCCAATCTGGCTGCTCGACGGCCAGACCGGTAAAGAGGCTGCCGGTGTCGCTGATGACCTTAGGCGCGGCCCAACTATCCAGACGGGCCAGGGGCGATTGCCCATCGAGGAAGATCGTGCCAACCGGGGTGGTCGTCCGGTTGCCCACGTTATCAGCACCAGAAACCCATACTTCATAAGCGCCAGAGGGGGCAAAGTTGAAAAAGGTATAGGTCAGTGTCCAGACATTGCCATCAAACATGGTGAGGCTGGATGTGCTGCCACTGGGCAGTCCATCCGGGTTGTAGTAAGGACCCACTGAGTGCAGACTGACGATCAGGCTGCTGGGGTCTACGCCGCTGCCGTTGGCGCCACCAAAGCCAAGAACGGGGTCGGTGACTTGTCCGCTGAGGCTGACGGTCCATTTTTCGCTGTCGGCCACGTGGTTGACGGGCAGTTGTTCCCCATTGTAGACAGGGGGCAGGGACACGGCCGTATCATCCACATAAATCGTATAAACATCGCTCGTCGTCTCCAACCCCACACTGTCTACAGCGCGGAATTGCAGTTCGTGCGCCCCTTCGGTGTACGGGTCAAACCCCGGACACCACAGCGTGCCCGATTGGTCATCCTGACAGAGGGGAACGGCCGTCCAGGTAAAACTAGATTCTGTGGGTCGTTTCAACCCCATTTC
>JBNKZT010000070.1:0-20834 GCA_050301775.1 Promineifilaceae bacterium (SeqCode) | reverse complement strand
CGCTTCGAATGTTCCGAGCAAACCGCATCGCGCATCATGGCCGTTGCCGCTCTGCGTGATGTGTTGACTGCCTTTGAAGCCGACGGCTTGCCCAGTCCGGCGGCCATGGAAGCCAGCGTTACCGGCGGCATCGAAAAGCTGCAAGGAATGCAAAACTATGATGGCGGCTTCCCGGTCTGGAAGTGGGGCGACGAATCCATTCCCTATCACAGCATCTACGTCACCCACGCCTTGACTCAGGCCCGCGCCAAAGGCTTTGACGTGCCCGAACAGATGATGCAGCAGTCGTTGGATTACCTGCGCAACATCGAATCCTACTACCCGTCGTATTACGGTCCGGAAATCCGCCGCAGCCTGAGCGCCTATGCCTTGTACGTGCGCCAGTTGATGGGCGACAACGATCCGGCCAAAGCCCAAAAGCTGTACAGCGAAATCACCATCGACGATTGGCCGCTGGAAGGGCTGGCCTGGTTATGGCCGGTCCTGTCCGATTCGACGGAATCGGTCGAGATTTATCGTCATCTGCAAAACCGGGCCGTGGAAACGGCCGGCGCGGCCAACTTTACCACCTCCTATGGCGATGAAGCCTACTTGATGCTGCACTCCAACCGCCGCACCGATGGCCTCATTCTCGATGCGTTGATTCGCTTGCAGCCGGACAGCGACTTGATTCCCAAAGTGGTCAATGGTTTGCTGGCCCATCGTGTGGACGGCCGTTGGGGCAACACGCAGGAAAACACCTTCATCCTGCTGGCGCTGGACCGCTACTTCAATACCTTTGAAGCGGAGACGCCCGACTTCGTGGCCCGCATCTGGCTGGGTGACACCTACGCTGGCGACCACGCCTACGAAGGACGCACTACCGAACGGCACGAAACCAACATCCCCATGAGCTACCTGTTCCAAACCGGGGAAACGCAAGATTTGATTCTAAGCAAAGAAGGTCAGGGGCGGCTCTATTACCGGCTCGGTCTCAGCTATGCGCCTACCGACTTGTCGCTGGATGCGCTGGATCGTGGTTTCATCGTCCAGCGCACCTACGAGGCAATGGATGATCCCGAAGATGTGACCCAGGACGCTGATGGCGTCTGGCACATCAAGGCCGGGGCGCGGGTGCGGGTTAAACTGACGATGGTGGCCAACAACCGCCGCTACCACGTGGCCCTGGTCGATCCGCTGCCGGCCGGATTGGAAATCGTCAATCCGGCGCTGGCCGTTTCCGGCGAGGTGCCCAGCGACCCAGGGCAGCAGCCCAGTCCATACAGTTGGTGGTGGTGGTGGAACTGGTACCAGCACCAAAACATGCGCGACGAACGGGCCGAAGCATTTACGACTTTGTTGTGGGAAGGCGTATACGATTATTCGTATGTCGCTCGCGCGACGACGCCGGGTACATTTGTCGTGCCACCAGCCAAGGCGGAGGAAATGTACTCGCCAGAAGTGTTTGGCCGCAGTACCAGCGACTGGGTAATTGTGGAGTAATATCAAAAACCCTCTCGGAGGTTCATGCGACCTTTGGTCGCCACCTCCGGGAGGGCGTGTTATTAAAAACGACGGGGCTGAGATGATTTGTTTCTAATCATCTCAGCCCCTTTTTTGTGACCGGGTGGTGGGAATTCGCCCGGCTGTCGCGAG
Source organism: Promineifilaceae bacterium (SeqCode) (assembly GCA_050301775.1). GTDB lineage: Bacteria > Chloroflexota > Anaerolineae > Promineifilales > Promineifilaceae > JACKCC01. The sequence goes on along the minus strand of JBNKZT010000070.1, from coordinate 19,199 downwards.
TTTTAGTAGATTTCAGGCACAAAGGTTTGTTCGTTGATGGGGGGGCGGATGTAGGCCGTGCCTTCTTTGCGCGGGGGCAGGGCGAAGGGATCGGGCAAAATATCTTCGTAGGGAATCATGCTGACAATGTGGCTGATGCAGTTGAGGCGTGCCCGTTTTTTGTCATCGGAGTTGACGACATACCAGGGGGCTTGTTTGATGTCGGTGTAATCAAACATGCGGTCTTTGGCTTTGGAATATTCCTCCCACTTGTCGCGGGATTTGATGTCCATCGGGCTTAACTTCCAACGCCGCCGCGGGTCTTGGGATCGTTGTTGGAACCGTTTTTCCTGTTCTTCATCGCTAACAGAGAACCAGTATTTCAACAAAATAATGCCGGAGCGAACCAACATGCGTTCAAATTGGGGGCAGGAGCGCATAAATTCCTGGTACTGTTCATCGGAGCAGAAGCCCATGACGTGTTCGGTGATGGCGCGTGTGTACCAACTGCGGTCGAAGAGAACGATTTCGCCGGCAGCAGGTAGATGGGCCGACCAGCGCTGGAAGTACCACTGTGTTTTTTCCCGTTCGGTGGGAATCCCTAAAGCAACGACACGAACAACGCGAGGATTGGTGCGTTCAGTGATGCGTTTGATGACGCCGCCTTTACCGGCCGCATCACGCCCTTCAAAGACGATGATGACGCGTAACCCTTTTTCTTTGGCCCAATATTGCAGCTTGACCAGTTCTTCCTGAAGCCTCAATAGTTCGCTTTCGTAGAATTCATTTTCCAGCTTGCCGCTTTTCTTGTACTTTTTTTTGAGTTTGCCGTCGGCGCTGCGGAAATAGTTACCTGAGGCCAGTTTTTCTGCTTCGGTCAAGCCGGGGGTTGGAGATGATCCATCTGATCCGGCGGGTTCTGTGTCAACTTCTGCCATGAGATCGGGGGTTGTGTTTTCTTGGTCGTCGCTCATTTTTGACTCCTTGTTGGTTGAATTGGGGGGTAATGTAAACGGCCGTGTCGTTGAATTATTGTCAAAATTATAGCACATTCCTTAATCAGACGTTGGCTGAAATTTCTTGATAGCGAAAACAATCGACCATGTGGTCGTTAACCATGCCGACAGCTTGTACGAACTACAATTTATGCCAATAAGGAACCATTGATAGTTTTTTCAACAACGATCCTCTTGAATGCATAAACTCACGTCTTTGCCATCGCTTCGCACTCGGCATGTCGAAAGCAACTTACCAAATGGTCATTGCAGAGGCCTACAGCTTGCATAAATGCATAGCAAATTGTTGGCCCTACGAAACTGAAGCCATATTGTTTGAGGGTTTTAGACATGGTGCGGGAAACGGCCGTTTCCGCCGGAACCTCACTCAAACTGCGCCATTTGTTTTGAATAGGCTTTCCATCCACAAACTGCCACAAGAAGTGGCTAAACGAGCCTTCTTTTTCTATGATGTCTAGATAGCCTCGCGCATTTTTTACGGCTGATTGCACTTTTAAGCGGTTGCGTACAATCCCTGGATTTTGCAGCAGATCGGCGATTTTGGCATCGTCGTAGCAGGCAATCTTTTCCGGATTGAAATTATCAAACGCCTTCCAATAGTTATCTCGTTTGCGCAAGATCGTGATCCAACTCAGCCCTGCCTGTGCCCCATCCAAAATGAGCTTGGCAAAAAGTTGCTGATCATCATACTCTGGCATACCCCACTCTTCATCATGGTAACTTACATACAAAGGATCATTACCGCACCAGGCACAGCGGTCGATTGTCTCAATGGTCATCTTGTGCAACTCCTAAATCCTGGACTTTATCAGCAATTCTCAATTTGAGATTAGAGCCAACATTTGAGGAGGAACATCCTCCTCCTCAAGAGACATGATCATAAATAACCATAGTGTATCCCAATTGAGAAATGCATTATAGCGACACAAAGCCCGCACATCATTGAAAAAGGTAACGCGCGTATGCAATGCTTGCCGCAGAAATTGGGGGAAGGTCAGTTTTGAGCCAAATTGAACAAGAGTGGGCAGAGGAATTGGGAGATGAGCGAATGGCGCAATTGAAACAGATCTTAAACGATCTGATTGTATTGATAGAGAGATAAACTGTACCGCAGTATTTGTCCTTCCTAACGTAGAGGCAATATTACAAATCAATGCACGCGAATTGCTAAGCTGCGTTTTTACATCAGTGTCACGCCCACAAAGAAATGGGTAACTGTGGCAAACCTCGCCGGACCGCAACCGCGTGTTAAGGAAAACCTCCGGCATGGGTTAGCAGCTTATTGGGGTGTGTTTTTATAGAGAGGGTATGGGCATTTATAATTGTCGTTGACAGCATTGGCCGGCGTGTAGTAGCCAAGATTCTGGTGCGGCCGTTCGTAGTTGTACACATGGAAATAGTCGCCCAGACCGGTGAATAACGCAGGCACATGGGCATATTCTTTGATGTAAATGTCCTCGTACTTGACCGTTCGCCACAGGCGCTCTACGAAGATGTTATCCAGGTAACGACCACGACCATCCATACTGATGCGAATACCGGCTGTTTCCAGTTCGTTGCTGAAATCATGGGCCGTGAACTGCCCGCCCTGGTCGGTATTGAAGATTTCGGGTTGGCCCTGCTGCAAGGCATCGCGCAAGGTGGCCAAACAAAACGTTCCGTCCAGAGTATTGGAAAGCTGCCAGGCCACAACATAACGGCTGAACCAGTCCATGACCGCCACCAGATACATGAATCCTTGCGGCATAGGGATGTGGGTAATATCCGCCGCCCAGACCTGATTCGGCCGATTGATCTTCAGCCCGCGCAGCAAATAGGGGTACTTTTTGTGCTGCGGATTGGAAACGGTCGTTCGTGGCTGCGGATAAATCGCCTGTAGACCCATTTTGACCATCAGGCGAGCCACCCGCTTCCGGTTGACCTCATAGCCATGCTCGCGATTAAGCCGGATGGTCATCTTGCGATAGCCATAGAATGGAGCTCGGGTGTAATCCTGGTCAATCAGTTGCATTAGCGCCAGATTCAGCGGCGATTCAGCGGCTGGTTGCCAGTAGAACGTCGACCGGTTGAGGCCGATGAGGTCGCACTGACGGCGGATGCTGAGGGTTGGGTGGTTCATTTCAATCATCATACGCTTGGCCTCAAGCGAATTGGGCAGCTTTTTTTCCAGCCACTCAAGTTCCATCTTGAGCCGCCCGATTTGTTCGTATAATTCGGTTTCGCGGGCTTCTTGCTCGCGCTGCTGCTGAGCCGTATTTTGGTCAACTACCGTTGGCCCTTCTATTAACAACTGCTTTTTCCAGTTTCTCACCTGCGTTGGGTGAATATTGTGGCTACTGGCAATTTCACTGATAGTTTTGAGTTCCTGAACTGCTTCCAGCGCCACTCGAAATTTCAATTGTGGGCTGTATTGTTTACGTTTTTTCGTCATTTAAAACCTCCACAAGCTTTGTATATTGTACCTTAGCCTGTGGTCTAGTTTCTGGGGGGCATTATATTCGACAGCCTGCTAGTCCTTGACGTAGGACAGTTTTTCGCAGATGAAACCGTCCTTTAATTTGAATATATCGACGCCGCGGATATGGCTCTTTTGCCCGGCCGCACCAACCCACTCGTAACGCCAGCGCATGATGCAGCGAAACCCCAGGCCAAAGATTTCCTTAATCTCGATATAGGCCTGGGGTGACTCGCGGAAGAATGCCTGCCAAAACTGGACGACTGCCGCCTTCGCCATGTATGCAGCATCATCGGGAGCGGAAACATTGTTCTCAAAAACACAAACCTCACTCAAAAGCTGCATCATGACAATTACTTAAAAAAAACGGGGTCAGCTTTTGCTGACCCCGTTTTTTTCTTGTGTATTCCTAAAGGAATGCCACTGAATTATTTACCAATTGGGTTATGGTTTTAAGATAATTGGCAAATAAGACGGGATACCAATGTGCAAGGAAACCGAAGCATCTGCTACTTTGGTTCCTGCATAGTCAATGTCGTGTGTCGCTGTATTGACGATTTCCGAGCCAATTGCGGCATCGGCATCAACTGTGGCTTGGTAAGTGATTTCGACCGGGACTGCGGTGGAGATGAGGTCTAAACAAACAACCAGGCCATCTGACGGTGCGAAATTGTCGTAGGCGAATTGGGTAGCCACGGTGCCATCTGCATTTTCAATACCAATCGTGCCCACTGTATCCGAGATGGAAACATTATCGTAGGCGTAGAACATGTCATAGCCTCCACCTGCTGCTGCCGGGAGCGGGTCTGCTACATACCATGAAATGATCTGCATATCGAGGTGGTTTGCAGGGGTTAGGTACTCTTGTATATCGTCGAATTCAACAATCCATAGAGAGGAGTTCCCAACGGCAGTAACACCCTTGTTGGTGGCTTCATCATAGACGATTTCCATATCGCGCCAGTATGGGGCAGCGAGGGCATTGGGGGCGTCTGGGTTTGGTAAGTCTTGGTTGGTCCATGGAGAAACTGCAGAGCCAGTGTTTCCTGCTAAGAATGCAACATACCCGTCATCGGTGAATGTGGGGACACTGGGGATGGCTTCGCCATAGAAGTCGGTGTTAGCACCCAGTGAAAGATATGACCATGAGGTTGTATCTCCGCTTACAGTTGAATCGGTAGCGAAGCCAAGACCTTCGAGGTCAAAATATCCACTATAAGGTGTAGTACAACTTGGGTCGGTGGCATTGGATGTAATGGCGTATGTGGTATTGGGTACTTCCAAACTGCCAGACCAGGTCAAAATGTTGCCAACGACATCGACTGTACCAATATCTGCCTGGGCAGAACCGCTGACGTAGGTCAAGCCATCGGGAATGAGGTCAACCAGGCTGTAGGTAATTTCCTCGTCCCAGTTGTTGGGGTTTACTGTGATGGTGAATTCGACTGTATCGCCGGGCAGTGCGTAGTTTGTGTTTACGGTTTTGACCACATCATCCTGGATGCGTACCAGATTGACAGGGACTACACCAAGGTTGCCAGCGTTACCGGCATCTGTACCCATGTCGAAGTAACCGTACCAAACATCACCAACCATCATGGTTGCTTCATCCCAGAAGAGGCGTGCACCGAACAGTGTGTTTGCCGGGACTGTGGTGGGGGCATCGAAGGTGAGGGCATCGTTTTCGGAGATAACGGCCGTTGCTAATTCAACATCGTCCGCTGCACCAACGGCCGACGCTTCCCAGTTCAACACGATAATCCACCAGGTTCCTGGGTCTGGGTTGAGGATTGAACAGTATTCGTAAGCACCACCAGTGGCGCTTTGGCATACTATTTCATCATCATCAGGCTGGCCGTTGCCATTTTTATCGAAGCCGACAGCCATATCCAGGTCAGGCGAAGTTGTGTCCAGGATTTCTTGAACAACACGAACCGTACCGGCTGGTACGTCAAAGGTGTTCCAGTAGACCTGGTCTAAATCATCGAAGAATCCTTCGGGGATCGTATTTGTCGGGTCTTCTTCCACCTGGAAGGTGGTGGAGTCTGCTTTGACCAGTCCGGAACGCAGCGTCATGCCTGTAATTTCCAGCGCCAGCATATCGTTGACCATTTGTGAACCAGCATCACGATTGGTTGAAATTTCGACGATAGTGGGCAGGGAACTGGTCGTTGATTTAACAGAGACCGGGAAGTGGAAGTCAGGTACGCCTGCTTCTGATGAAGCCAGATCGACCATGCCAAATGCCCACTCATCCTGGGTTGCACCTGTCGCATCAACTGTGATAGTGACGACTTGAGTCGCGCCAGGGACCAGTTCAAAGGTTGCTGGTTCGACTGTGGCGAGGAGGCCATCAGTCGAGGTGACGGACGTCGTCCAGGTGACGGTAACAGCAGCTGTGCTTTCGAGGGTACGAGTCCAACTGCAAATACCCACGCATTGGTCATTGCCTAAGCCAACGAGGTTTAACTCTTTGGGGTCGCCGCCTTCGCGCGGGTCGGAGGCTTCAAATTCGGTTGTTGTTACATCTAATACCAGACCGGCTTTTGAGGCCATTTCGAGATCGATGTGACCAGCACCCATTGCAAATGGTGTTGCCGGGTTGGTGCCGTCGTCGTTGGTAACGGCCGTGTTCGCTGTACCCATCAATGCTGATTGAATTTGAGCCGGCGTCCAGTCAGGATGCAGGGCAACCATCAAAGCACCGGCGCCAGCCACATGCGGGCTGGACATCGATGTACCTTGAATCACATTGAAGGTGTAATCACCATCGCCGCCGGCACCTTGATGGTAAGCGGCCCAAATGCCACGCCCGGGAGCTGTCACATTCGGGATGGGATAGTCACCCAACAGGCCGCCATTCGGCCCACGAGAACTGAAGTCGGCCATTTCATTGCCGTATGCGGCATCAACATCCATTATTGAACCAGCAATCGTGCCCATGACATCACCAGGTGCTGCGGCAAAGTAAGCCAGCATTTCCTGGTATTTGTAGTAGTCGATGTGGACAGCCGGGATGACATGCGGGTCTGGCGCCAGAGAGCCAGGGCCACCCGCAAATTCGTCGGGCTGTGCCAGGATGTAACCGCCAGCACCACCAGCGGCTACGGTCTCGCCTTTGGCTACACGGCCGTATCCACCACGTTCACAGACAACGATTTCACCGCTGAACGTACCGGTAGGGAAGATATTATCGGCACACAGGCGAGCATCATCGGCGCTAATGCCATTGGTTGGGTCGGCATAATCGGCGGCGAATACCACCTTGGTGGGAGTGGTCAGCGAACCGGTCATGCTCATACCGTCTAAGGTGACTGGCGTATTGACACCGTCATCCAGCGTAATGGAATTCAGGAAAGTACGATCGTGGCTGCTGGCGCCGACGCTCATTATCCAGGGCAAGTCGGCAGGAGAGCCTATCGTCGCGTCGCCAGGGCCATTATTACCGGCGGAGGTAGCAACGAAGATACCGGCATCACGAACTGCCAACCAGGATACAGCGTCTGCGCTGGCCCAGGGATCGGCAGTTAAGGAATCAGCACCAATGGAGTAGTTGACCACATCAACACCATCCAGAACGATTTGCTCTTTAGCGGCCGTTAAAGCGGCGCTGGTGCAGCAAGCGGCGTAAGCGATGATGTTGGCATGAGGAGCGACACCAGAAATCTGGGTTGCAGTAAAGGTACGGCTTGGTGTAACAATGACAGAGTCGTAAACCACATTACCGGCGGCGGTGCTGGCCGTATGGGAACCATGACCATCGACATCGCGCGGGTCGCCACTATTAACCGTAGCGTAGCCCCAGGCACCGATCAGCTTGTCATTACAGGGGAATGTTGGATCGTAGCTGGCATCTGTTGAGTCACAAACACCGACGTATGTGCCTGCGCCCCATGGGTTATCATGATCGTATCCATCATCACCAACATCTGCGAAGGAGGGATTCCAGGGGTCGATGCCCGTGTCGATGACACCGACTATGACGCCCTCACCATAGGTGGCAACGCCTGTGGCACTGCCGTCCCAAATGGTATCAGCACCCATCCATGCGGGACCATTGTCAGTTTGCAGTTCATATTCAATTTCGCGCTCGACGCGAATGACACCGGGCTGGCGTGCTATTTTTGCCGCTTCGGCAGGGGTCATTTCAGCGGCGTAGCCGTTCAGCACTGCTTTATATTGATAAGCAATGTCTAGAGAACGACCTAATGCTTCATTTGCGCTTTGAATGGCCTGGGTTTGTTTGCCGTCTAGATAGTTGAGATAGGCTACACTAGCGGGAGCGGCGGCATCTAATTTCCGATTGCCTGTTGTGGCGGTACTGGTGGAGGCAAATGCATCTATGCTGCCATCATAAAAGGCTAGCGGCAGGTCTTCCAGCATGACAATATAAATGGCTGGCTTACCTTCAGGTACATTTTTGTCCTGATATACGTGAACGTCGGTGACTTCCTGGGCTTCTAGTTGATCAACATCGGGGCGACCTTCATTTTGTTGCAGTGCCACTGGTTGGGCGCTGGCTAAGGCAATGATTGTCGTAGCCAGTAAGAGTGTTGCTAGAATAGTGACCAATGTTGTTGATAGCTTTGATTTTTTCACTTGTTTTTCCTTTGACTCTTTAGGGTATGCCCGTTGTTACTTGATTTTGGGCGGACCTTGCGGGCGTTTTTGTGATGAAAATTTATTTGTGACGGTATCCGTGCAAGATAATAAGTATGGTATTAACTCAATCGATTGTTTGGTTCGCTGTGACACGTACTTACAGATCGAGGTTCATGACATTTTTGTCTGACATGAATTGCCACAAAATTAACAACTATTCAATTTACATATATATTGAGAACCTCCTTTTGATGCGTGTTGAATGGCTCCCCTAAACGACAAAAAGTTACCCTACATGCTGCGTTGGATGTATAGATGCAATGGCAGTCAGGTAACTATAATAACTAATCTAGCTGGTTTTATCCTATCCTTTGGTGTTTCAAAATTGCAGTGGGAGAATTTTATTTATTTTCTCAGATACGTCAATAGAATTTTTGCGCAGAGGACGGGATTTGTTGATCGGCGATTTTTACCAAGTAGTGGTTTGTTTGTTTTGCTACGGGCAGACTGGGGGTAAGTTTTGTCGTCAACTGCTGTTTCGCTCAAATCTGGGTGGGCCCGTTCCAAGCCAATGATACACATTCCAGCGGCAATCATACCCCAGAGGTTCCTTTGACGTAGGAAAACTGTTCAATGATGGCATTATCCTTCAATTTGAATATATCGACGCCGCGGATATGGCTCTTTTGCCCGGCCGCACCAACCCACTCATAACGCCAGCGCATGATACAGCGAAACCCCAGGCCAAAGATTTCCTCAATCTGGATATGAGCCTGAGGAGACTGGCGAAAGAAATCTTGCCAGAATTGGGTGATGGCTTCTTTCCCGGTGTACACTGTGCCGTCGGGGGCCGGCGTTGTATTTTCGAAGATACAATCGTCGCTTACTAATTGTATCATTCCGGCCACGTCATGCCGGTTAAAGGCTTCATTGAATTTGAGGACAGTGCGCATGGCTGTTTCTATTCTGGACATTTTCATCGTGATAACACCTCTTTACCAGCGGGCACCGTGATCCTCAGCCCAACCGACGAGATCGTGGATGGTGATTATTTCACCGTTAGCCGTGGTGATACGGCCGTTATACCGCCCAAACATCTGGTGCACTTCCGAGCGAATCAACCACAAATCGCTGGCGGCGACGCGCTCCATGAAGGGGGTGAAGGTCAAATCAAGACCGGTTTCCGTCCCAATGATCCGCCAGGGACGCATGAAGTCGGTTTTGTCGTACTGCCAGGTCAGTTCTTCAGAGAGTTTGCTTAAACGGCCGTCCACGCACACCCCATTTTCCGTACTGCCCGTGCCCTCCGTCCACTGCCCGCCCAGATTGAGGCCGATGGGTCGGCCGTTTTGCGTTCCCGATGCGCTGCCCCAATTCCAGCGGCAGTCGCGGGGCCAGATGCCACGGCCAAAATCGAGGCAGGCGAAGCTTTGTGGCCCGGCAAACCGGGTTTCTTGCCCATCGATGGTGACGGTGCCCTCTGCTGGCAGCGTGTTTTGCTTGCTGGTGAACTGGAAGGTGCGCTCATTCCAGGGTACGACGACGCTGAGCGTTTCGTGTTGGGGCGGGATGGTGATGGCGAATTGGGCGGTTAACGGCCGTCCCTCAAAATCATCGACATTTACCGACAACCGAACGCCGCTGGCTGTCTGTTCCATCGCTGCCTGCATCCCGCTTCCGGCATAGCGCACATCGGCCGCGACCTCATTCGGCAGGTGGCAGCCGCGCCCCAGGGGGATGATTTTGGTCACTTCGATCAGGTGGCGGGCGGCAAAATCAGCAAAGTAGACGAACACCAACCCGGCGTAATCCAGGTTGGTGATGGTGACCGAAAAGAGGTGGGTTTCGGTGGTGATGGCCCAGTAGTTCCAGCGTTTTTTGCGGGGGAAACGGCCGTGCAAATTACAGCGGTGCAAGGGCTGGCGTGACCAGCCGATAGACTTGGGGTTGATACGGCCGTTAGGCAGACATAGGTCAACAGGGGCAGTCAGTTCACGTTCCTGGTTCATCTTATTAGGCCATCCAGCCGCCATCGGAAGCGCAGCCGGTCAGCTCACTCATGCTCAACATTCAGACCTTTGAAAAAGTCAGCTTATGGCCACCTTCATTATATATGGCATACGTCCCTTGACATCAATAACTTTTAAACCGTTGCCATAAGATTCAATTTGGTGTGGGTCTTGAACACCGAAAACAAAAGAAATATTCATGCCCATGAGGAATCTCAATGTCCAAGTGAAGAGTTTATGCCTAAATCCTTTGGTATACTTTTCAGGTATCATTTCAAGGACAAATTGCGAACGATTAAACCCTTGGGATATGTCTTGCAAAAGTTTTATCGCATCTGGCTCAGGCAAATACATTATCAGACCCTCGGCCACAAGAAGGAAATCGCTGTTTCCATTTGTAGTTACCTGATCAATCCATGTCGTATCCAAGACTGAACAACCAATTAGTTCATAACTGAGATGGTCTTTCAGAATTTCTTTTTTTAAGGCAATGACTTCTGGCAAATCAATTTCAATGTATTTACACTTTTCATTTTCAATCCGCCAGAATCTTGTATCAAAACCGCAAGCAAGATTAATTACGGTACATGATGGATTGTTTGAAATGTAATCATTGACCATCTTGTCAATTTCACTTGTTCTGTGAGCAATTCGTTTGGTGTCGTTGGCGCCTATCCCCGCCACCTTTTTTTGCAACTTTTGAATACGTGCCTTTTCTTTTTCTGACACGATGGATAACAACTTTTCTAAACTAAAAGAGGCCATTGGGTCATGAATAATCGGATTTTCGTTCGCTGTCTCCACAGCGCGACAGAGCAATGTATAAATTGCGGTGTGTGATACGTTTGTTAGGTTCATCGTAAATTCTCTTTTATACTCAAATATCACTCTTGAACGCACATGGCACAGCCCGACGAAAGGAATGAGGATATTGTTTCCTTTGGGGGGGAAAATCTTCTCTAGACTCGCTTAACCCCAGATTTTGCCCCATTTCCAAGCATAGTATAAAGTATAATCAGAAGCCTCCAAACAAGCCAGTAGAAATACACTGTTGTTAGCAAAATTGACGAAGTACATACGATAGCAAATATCTCAAGAAAAACGGATTCCTTTAGGTACCAGAAGCCGTTTTCTTTTGAATGAGTCGTCAATAATTTGGCGGGGGTTGGCAGCCACTTCATCCAGGGTGCCAGTAACGGTATCTGAACGGCCAGGCACTTGGAGGCTCAACTAACCGGCAGCGTAAACCAGAATGCCGCCCCCTGACCGGGGTCACTATCCACACCGATTTGGCCATCGTGGGTTTCGATAATGGAACGGACCACGGCCAGTCCCAGGCCGCTGCCGCCGCCATTATCTTCCCGCGCCCGTCCCTGGTCAACCCGGTAAAAGCGTTCAAAAACGTTGACCGCTTCTTCGGCGAATACGCCGGGGCCTGTGTCGCGGATGGTCAGGCGGACACGGCCGTTCCCATCCATCCCCACCTTCACATCAATCTTCCCCCCAACCGGCGTGTGCCGCAAGGCATTGGACAGCAAATTGACCAGCACCTGCTCAATCCGCTGTGGATCGACATCCACCAACGGTAAGTCAGGAGACGAATTCGTCTGCAAGCTGATTTGTTTGCTCTCGGCCGTTGCCTGGAAATCGGTCAGTGCGCGTTGGATCAGCGCCGCCAGATCAGTCGGCGTTTTATCCAGCGGCAGTTGGCCCGCTTCGGCCAGACTAAGCTGGCGCAAATCTTCGACCAGCCGGGTGAGCAGGTTGGTTTTAGCCCGGATCGGTTTCAGTGAATCGGCCGTCAGCGGGAAAATGCCGTCTTGCAGCGCTTCCACGTTGCCCTGGATGACGCTGAGTGGCGTGCGCAGTTCGTGGGCGATGTCGGCCGTCATCTGATTGAAGGCAGCGGCCAGGCCGTTGAGCGGCCGGCTGCCTTCCGGCGTGGTCAGGTTGATGTCGAGAATGACGAGGTCGGGTTTGTCGGTATGGAATTGGTTCGCAATATTTACTTTTTGCGCGCTTTTTTCGCCCGTTTTTTGGCCTGCTTCATCATCGTCTCGTGGAAATCGCGCTCTTTTTCATCGGGGCCGGGATAGCGGAGGGTGTAACGGCCATTACTGTCCAAATCCCAGGCCAGCCAGTTGTCGTTTAGCGCCCAATGTGGATTTTTGATAAGCTGCTCTTGAAGGGCCGGTCCCTCTGGGATTAGGGATTATTCATCTGCCGGATGGGGCCATGTCCAGAATACACTCGCTTGGCGCCGCGATCCCGTAGTAACTGCCAGCTTGCTAACACAACGGATGGGTCCTCCGTCCCGATGAAGTCTGGATGTGTCAAATCGCCGGTGAAAGCCGAGCCATCGTCAAGCAAGAGGGAAACGCTGTCGTCGGAATGTCCTGGCGTATGCAGGATTTCGCCTGAGATTCCGATTTGTTTGAGCAATGAGCGGCTTTCAGCGAACGAGATCGTAACATTGTCATGCATTGTGATGTCCACGAAATGATCCTGCGGTTTGGTCTGCGTTTTCATAAACGGAATAGCGGGAACTTGTACGTCAAGCACGAGCAGAGGAACCCCTGCTTGTTTGAGTTCTTGGGCCAGGCCAGCATGATCGATGTGATAGTGGGTTGCCAGGCCATATCGGATTTCCTCAATCGATATATCCATGCGTCTGAGGTTGGTTTGCATCTTGCCCATCATCCCAGGCCAGCCCAGGTCCACAAGCAGGCGGGAATTGGCGGCGCTGATAACCCAATAATTGGTTGAACGGTATCCAACGTTCACGATAGTTACTTCTGACATAAATGGTTTCAATCCTGGTCACATCATCTTTCTGAGCAAACTTTACTGCTTGCGCGCTTTCTTAGCTCGTTTTTTGGCCTGCTTCATCATCGTCTCGTGGAAGTCGCGCTCTTTTTCGTCTGGGGCGGGGTAGCGGAGGGTGTAACGGCCGTTACTGTCCAAATCCCAGGCCAGCCGGTTGTCGTTGAGCGCCCAATGGAGATTTTTGATGAGATGCTCCTGGAGGACCGGCTCCTCGACGGGCGTAATCAGCTCCACCCGTTCGGCCAGATTGCGGTTGCGCCAGTCGGCACTGCCGATGTAGGTTAACGGCTGGCCGTTGTTATGGAAGTAGAAAATGCGATCGTGCTCCAAAAAACGACCCAAAATGCTGATGACGCGGATGTTGTCACTGTAGCCTGGTAAACCTGGTCGCAGCCGGCTGTGGCCGCGAATGATCAAATCAATCGGCACGCCAGCCTGAGAGGCTTCGTATAGTTTGCGGATCATGCCCACGTCGTCGATGGCATTCATTTTGGCAATGATACGGCCGTTGCCAAACGCATCCTGGTATGCCATCTCCCGTTCAATCAACTCATAAAATGAACGGCGCATATTGCGCGGTGCAATCAGCACCTTTTCGTAGTCCTGATCGGGTGCATAACCGGTCAGCATGTGAAATAAGTTAACCAAATCACGTCCCAACGTTGGGTTACAGGTGAACAGACCCAGGTCGGTATACAGACGGGCTGTTTTAGGATTGTAATTGCCGGTGCCAATGTGACAATACGTCCTGACGCCGCTCTTTTCCTGGCGCACGATGAGCGTCGCTTTGGTGTGCGTTTTTAACCCGACCAGCCCATAAGCCACGTGGACGCCCACATCACCCAGCCGCTGCGCCCACTCGATATTATTGGCTTCATCAAAGCGCGCCTTAACTTCCACCAGGACGGCCACCTGCTTGCCATTTTCGGCGGCCTGCATCAATGCTTTGACGATGGGCGATTCATCAGAGGTGCGGTAAAGGGTCTGTTTGATGGCCAGCACTTTGGGGTCAACGGCCGCTTCCTCCACCAGCCGCTGCACACTGGCCATAAATGATTCATACGGATGATGCACCAGCAAATCCCCTTCCCGGATGATGCTGAAAATACTGTCACCGCGGCGGACTTTACCTTTAGGCTGTAACTGGCCGGGGATAACCGGATCCCATGGCGGATAACTGAATTCAGGTCGATCTAGATTGGCAATCGTGAAGCAATCGGTTAAATCCAACAGTCCATCCACCTCCCAAATATCTTCAGTTGTAATTTCCAATTCGTGCATCAGCAGCCCGCGGTCAAATTCAGGCATCGTTTGGGCCACTTCCAATCGAACCACCGGGGCAAATTTCCGTTCGCGCAGTTCCGATGAAATCATCGATATTAAATCGTTAGCCACTTCCTCATCCCGATCCACGTCAGCGTTGCGGGTAATGCGGAAGGGATGGGCGCTCTCGATTTCCATGCCGGGGAACAGGTCACCAATGTGTTGAATGATCAACTGCTCCACTGGCAGAAAACGCTGCGGGTTTTCCTCGTTGCCGTCGTTGATGGGCAGCCAGCGTTTATCAGGCAGTTTGAGGCGAGCAAATAGGGTCGTTTCTCGTTCGGGATGGCGCAAAATGATGGCCAGGGAGAGGCTCAGGTTGGAAAGGAATGGGAAGGGATGGCCGGGGTCTACGGTGAGCGGCGTTAGAATGGGATAGATTTCTTTTCGGAAGTGATGGTAAAGCTGCTCTTTTTCGATCGGGGAAAGATCGTCGTAGCGGCAGATGATGATACCTGCGTCTTGTTCCAGGCGTGGTTTGAGGACGGTTTCCCAGGTTTGGGTCATGGTGGTGTGCATCTGTTGGGCGGCGGCATTGACCAGCGCCAACTGCTCATCTGGGGTACGGCCATCCGCCGATAATTTACTGACGCCCGCCGCCTGCTGCCGTTTAAGACCGCCGCCCCGCTTCTGGATGAATTCGTCCAGATTGCTGGCGGTGATGGCGATGAAGCGGACCCGCTCCAGCAGTGGCGTTCGTTCGTCCAATGCCAGGTGCAGGACGCGCCAGTTGAAATCGAGCCAGCCTAATTCCTGATTGAAATAGAGGGCGGGATGTTTTAGGTCAGCGCCTTCTGGTACCGGCTGGGGCGCAACGGCGACAGGGATAGAATATTGAGTTATTGCTGGAGCAGACATGATTTCTTGTTTTTCGGCCATCACAAATTCCTTTTTGGGTCAGGGCTTGCCTGTACTGGTAGGATAGTCGGGGTGGAAACGGCCGTCAAGTCCGATTACCAACCAGTTTTCCCGACTCGCTTGACAAGGGTGAAAAATTCTGCCAAAATAATGAGTGGTTATTAAACTAACTACTAAGTTAGAACGCTAACGACTAAGGATAAAAACGGGATGAGCGAAACACCAATCGACAAACTTTTGAAGATCGGTTTTTCTGAGTATGAGGCCAAAGCGTACATCGCCCTCCTCAGCAAAAACCCGGTGTCCGGCTATGAATTAGCCAAAATCTCCGGCGTGCCCCGCTCTATGATTTACGAGGTGTTGGGTAAATTGACAGGGCGTGGCGCGGCAATGACCCTCCACCTGGGCAACGTGACCAAATACGCCCCCTTTCCGGCCGAAGAATTTTTGGCCCAAATGCAGCGCGAACACACTGATCTGATTGATTCGTTGAAGGATGAATTGATCAGCTTTGTCGAAACGCAGGAACTGGAATACGTCTGGAATATTGAAGGGGATGACAACATCACGGCCAAGGCCCAGGAGATGATCGGGCAGGCCGAGCGTCAGATTTACCTGGCGCTGCGCCCGGTTTCGTTTCCGGTATTGCAAACGGCGCTGACTCAGGCGATTGCGCGTAATGTGCGTGTCGTCATCTACACCACTGATGAACTGGAACTGCCGGGGGCGCAGGTGATGGTGGCTCACGTGGCCGAAGAAACGTTGGAGCAGGCCAGGGGGTTGGGCTTGATTTTGGTGGTGGATGGCGAGGAAGTGTTGATTGGTGAATGGTTAACGGCCGTACAAGCCTGGGCCTCCTGGACACGCAGCCCGCTCTTCGTTTTCCTGGCCGAACACCATTTACGTACCGACCTTTACCTGCCACAAATCCTGGCCGAACTGGGCGAGCAGTCGCTCAGCTTCATCCATGAAGAAGATCGGGCGTTGTTCGCCCGTGCTTTGGAGAGTCATTTGAGTAGTTGATTTTCCTGGAAACTCTAAAGTTTTCGCGAAAACAGTTTCCGGGAAAACGAAAGGGGAGTGACATGACAACACATACGGTCACAAACGACAATGATTTGAGAGCCGGCGTCGTGCGGCGCATTGTTCAGGTTCTCGTCAGCATGTTGATTCAAGCGTTGGTCTTGTTTGGTGCGGCGGGAACGCTGCGCTGGGGTGCGGCCTGGCTCTATTTCGGATTGAGCCTGGCCGGGATTGCCGTCAACCTGATTTTTATGCGCCACAAGCCAGAAACTATCGCCGAGCGAGGCCGGGGTACGGCGGCTGGCAATTGGAAAGATTGGGATAAAGCGGTCGGTATCGCTTATGGCGTCTTCTACTTTTTCGGTATCTTGGTGGTGGCCGGGTTAGACATACGTTTTGATTGGACGACAACGTTAACTACCGGCTGGCAGATTGCCGGATTTGCCGGGTTTGTGCTGGGCAATGCCCTATTTTCCTGGGCGATGATTACCAATGCTTTTTTCTCAACGGCCGTTCGCATTCAAACCGATCGGGGTCATCAAGTTTGTACTACTGGCCCGTACCGTTTTGTGCGTCATCCCGGTTACGTGGGCGCCAGTCTACAATCGCTGGCCATGCCACTGCTGCTGGGTTCTTGGTGGGCGTTGATTGCGGGGGTAACGGCCGTACTTCTCCTCATCCTCCGCACTGTCCTGGAAGACAAAACACTGCGTCAAGAATTGGCCGGCTACCCGGAATACGCCCAAAAGGTGCGTTACCGGTTACTGCCCGGCATATGGTAAGAGTAGGAGCGCGGTCTGCCAGACCGCAAAGATCGGACAGGCTGTCCGTGCTCCCATCAATGGTGGAGTAAAACAAACAATGAACGAGAAAAAATCACAATCCCCTTCGGTGACACGTTGGTTAGTGCGCGAGATCATGGGCGTGATCATGGTTGGCGTCATCTTATTCTGGTCGGCTGGCCGGTTGGATTGGTGGATGGGATGGGGGGTAACGGCCGTATACGCCCTATGGGTCGCCGCCAACGCCATCCTCATCATCCCCCGCAGCCCGGAACTGCTGGTCGAACGAGCCAGCCGTAATCTCAAAGGCGTCAAATCCTGGGACAACGTCCTGCTGGGCATCATCGGCCTCCTGACAATCGCCAAGTACGTGGTCGCCGGGCTAGACATTCGTTACGGTTGGAGCGCGCCGTTGATCGCCAGCTTGCAAATCACGGCGCTCATTTTGGCGGCCTGGGGCTATGCCCTGGTGACTTGGTCAATGGTGGCCAACGCCTTCTTTTCGACTGTGGTTCGTATTCAAGAAGATCGCGGCCAGAAAGTTTGTACCACCGGACCGTACCGCTTTGTGCGTCACCCCGGTTACATCGGTTCGATCATTTTTGAGATGACTGTGCCCATCGCTTTGGGGTCCTGGTGGGCTTTCATCGCCGGCCTGTTGATTGCTGTTTTCACCATTGTCCGCACGGCGATGGAAGACAAAACATTGCAGAACGAACTGGACGGTTATCAAGCCTATGCCCAAAACACCCGCTACCGCTTGATTCCAGGTGTTTGGTAGTAGGCCGTGAAACGTGATGCGTAAACAGAGGCTCATCACGTTTCACGCATCACGCGCAACGAGCATTCGTAGAAGGTCACTTTTCGATGATTTGGAAAAACATCCGCCGCCGTCAAGGGCGCACCATTTTGACCATCGCCAGCATTGCCATTGGCGTGGCGGCGATGGTGGCTTTGGGTGCTTTGGCCGCCGGGATGGCCACTGGCTACCAATCGATGGCCGGTGGCAGTCAGGCCGATTTTGTCTTGGGCCAGGCCGATGCTTATGATCTCACTCTCAGCGGTGTGGATGAACGCATCGGGACAGAACTGCGGACGATGCCGGAGGTGAAAGAGGTTTCCGGCATGATCATGAGCAGTGTGGCGGCTGAAGAAGGGGCCAAATATTTTTTCATCATGGGGCATGAGCCGGATGGTTTTGCCGTGCAGCATTTCCGCATCATTGAAGGTGAGGGATTGGATGCGCGTGGAGTGCGGGGACGGCCGTTACTCCTGGGTAAAGTCGCCGCCGATTCCATGGAAGTGGGTGTAGGCGACGCCCTGCACCTGACCGGCGGCGTCTTCCGCATCGTTGGCATCTACGAAACCGGCGACGCCTTCGAAGACGGCATGGCCGTCATCCCCCTGGCCGACGCCCAGACCCTCGTCCAAAAACACCGCTTGGTCAGTGCCTTCTACATCAAACTGAAAGACACCTCTCTCTCTGAACGCTTCAGCCAACGCATCGAGCATCGCTACCCCGACCTGGAACTAAGCACCGCCTCGGAATTTGGCGACAAGCAAGATATGGTTGCTTACCTGGAAGGGATAGGCGCGGTCGTAGGCATTTTGGCCATCATCGTCGGCGGCGTGGGCATGACCAATACCGTCTTGATGAGCGTCTTCGAGCGGACACGGGAGATTGGTGTTTTGCGGGCCGTTGGCTGGCGTCGTCGCCGCGTCTTGGGACTGATTTTGGGCGAGGCGTCGATTTTGGCGCTGGTTGGCTCGGTGTTGGGTACACTCATGGGCGTAGGATTGGTCTACGCCATCCGCGACGTGCCTTTGTATGGTTACGTCCACGGTCAATTTTCCGCTGAACTGTTTGTGCAGGCTTTTGTCATCGCCGTTTTGCTGGGCTTGTTTGGCGGACTGTATCCGGCCTGGCGCGCCTCAAAGCTCTTACCGTTGGAAGCGATGCGTTACAGTGACGGCGGGGGCGCGCGGCGCAGCGGCAATCATGTCGCGCGTTGGGCTTTTGGCGGGATGACCCTCAAAAATTTGTTCCGCCGCAAAACGCGCACCCTGTTAACCTTGCTGGCCATTGGCATCGGCATTGGCGCGGTGGTGGCCATGGGCGGTATCTTCGACGGCTTTATGGCCCAGCTTACGCAGATGGTCGGCGGCAGCAATGCCCACCTGGTAGCCATTGAAAAAGATGTCAATGATTTTGGCTACAGTGCCGTTGATGAAAGGGTGGGAGCACGGTTGGCGGCGCATCCGGCCGTGAAGCATGTTTCCGGCGTTGTCTTTGGCTTTCTAACCAACGTCGGCGATGCGCCTTTTT
>JBNKZT010000069.1:0-20850 GCA_050301775.1 Promineifilaceae bacterium (SeqCode) | reverse complement strand
ACCGAAGCCATTTCTGGAGCCAGGAGCAGCAAGATGTAATCGGCTTGCTCCAGGGTGTCCAGGCTAACATCGCTGAAGTTGTGGGGCAGGTCAGCAACCATGTATTCAAATCGGGGGCGAAGGATGGAAACGGCCGTACCCATCTACACTGCCGCCAATCTCCCTATCATCACCACCGGCGCACCCCCATTTGGCCAACACGACCCCGCATCCTTACCCACCGACTTCATCCAGGCTTACGAAGCCGTCACGCCGTTCGAGGAAACGGCCGGTCCTAATGCCGGTTCGGCCTACGATGCCTTCCAACTGCTGTGGCTGGCCCTGGACAAAGCCGCCCAGGATAACCACGAACTATCACGCCAATCTGTTGCCGCCGCGCTTTCTGGTTTACAATACCAGGGCTTGACGGGAACCGTCTATCAGCCATAATCAATTGCAGGAAAACTGACACAGACGCCCCAGAACACTGTGTCTATTTGTGATCATCAGTGTCTAAATTGAAAAGGGCGTAACACGATTCACGTATTTTCATTAAGGAGCAGCTATGATTCGTCGACTCGTGGGGCTGATCATCATCATTATCGGATTAAGCGGCATCGCCTTGAGTGTGATCGGCATGAGAACTGCGCCGCGCACCATTGACACAATTGGCGACAGCCTGGAAGCCAATCTGGTCCTGGTGTCGGAAAGTCTGGATACGGTGCAGGAGACGCTGCTGCTGGCCCAATCAACGATCAGCGAAGTGACCGGCGGGCTGGATACGGTGGAGTCATCGGCCGTTCACCTGGGGCTGACGCTGGATCAGACACGGCCGTTGCTCGATCAAGTTTCCACCATCGCCAGCGACGAAGTGCCGCAAAGCCTGGATGCGATTCAAGCCACGATGCCCGATCTGGTGCAGGTAGCCGCAGCCATCGACGACACGCTAACAGTCCTGAACAGCTTCCGCGTTGACCAGCAAATTCTGGGCATTCCCATCAAATTTGATTTGGGCATTGATTACGATCCGGCCGTGCCCTTTGACGAATCGGTCAGCCAGATTGGCCGCAGTTTTGAGACGCTGCCCGGCCAACTGCGCGATTTGGACGAGTACGTCGTCGTCGCCAACGACAATCTGGCACTGATCAGTGAGGACGTGCTGGCGATTTCGGGGGATTTGGATGGGGTCAACGGCCGTATCGCCGAACTCAACCCGCTGCTGGAAGATTACCTGCGCATCGTCGTCGAACTCAACGACAGCACCCGCCAAACCCGGCAAATCATCCTGGGCGAACTAACCACGCTCAAGCGCATCACCACCATCGCCCTGGCCTGGGTCGCCCTGTCCCAACTGGCTCCGCTCTACCTGGGCCTGGAACTCCTACGCGGCCGCCGGAAGATAGACATTTGATTTTCACCGCAAAGAACGCGAAGGACGCAAAGAATTAAAAAACTTTGCGATCTTTGCGCCCTTTGCGGTTAATTTTTAGTTTGGAGGAGAAAAATGTTTAGAAAATTGATTGGTTTTCTGCTGCTGTTGATTGGCGTGGTCGGTGTTGCCCTGAGCATCGCCGGAATTTATTTTAGCAACCAGATCGTTTCGGCGATGGGCGGCGGGCTGGACAGCACGCTCAAACTCACTGCCGACAGCCTGTCCACCGTGGAGGACACGCTGACTCTGGCTCAGACCACTGTCGGTGATGTCAATGCCGGGTTAGACACGGTGGGGATAACGGCCGATGACCTGGCCAAAACGCTGGCTGATACACGGCCGTTGCTCGACCAGGTCTCCCAGGTGGCCACCGAAGACGTACCCAACAACATCGAAGCGATGCAGGCCACCATCCCCAACATGGCCGAAGTCGCCGGCGTCATCGACGACACGTTAATCACGCTTAATGCCTTCAAAATCGAGGAAAGCATCCTGGGCGTGGACTTCAACTACAATTTAGGCGTCGATTACCAGCCGACCATTCCCTTTGACGAAACGGTCACGGCCATGGGCAGCAGTCTGGACGGCATGCCCGACCAACTGCGCAGTTTGCAGCCCAACATCGCAACGGCCAGTGACAATCTGGCGACAGTCAGCGACGATATTTATGCGGTTTCGGATGATTTGGCGGTGATTAACGGCCGTATCGCCGAAGTCGAACCGCTGCTGGGCGACTACATCGGCATCGTGGGCGACATCAACGGCGCCATTATAAACACACGGGAACAGGTCAACACCCAGTTAAAAACCGTCAGCCTGGCCCTGAAAATCGGCCTCGTCTGGTTGGGCTTGATGCAGTTTGCCATCCTCTACCTGGGCTGGGACCTCATCATCGGCGAGCGGTATGACGTGGAAAAGTTAGAAAAAGAAGAAAAAGAGAAAGAGGATAAAGACGAGTAAAACGTCATTCGTCATTCGTAAATCGGTAATGGATGACGGATCCAACCATCTCAATCATGATTAAAGCCAAATGGGACGTAGATAAACGCAGATTACGCAGATTTTTTATCCGCGTTCTTCCGCCGAACCGCCGGGGCATGCATGCCCCGGCTAAAAAACAAAGCCGGATGAATCCGGCTGGAGGCGGATTAGTCCGATTGATCGGACGTTGTTCGGTAGCCCGGTCGTTTACGACCGGGCGGTATCGGCCAGCCAGTAACCACATATTAGCGACAAGCCTGTTTTTACTCCTGATGGGCATTATCCTCGCCGCCTGCGCCGATAACTCCGTACCGCCGACGCCGCTGGCCCAGGAGCCGACAGCCACGATGCAGCCCACGCCAACGCTTATTCCCGGCCTGCCTACCGACCTGCCGCCGCCGACCATCGGCCCAACGGCCACGTTTACCCCCATCCCCACACCGACGGCCACGCCACCGCCTGCCACGCGCATCGCTCTGGGGCAGGCAGCGCTGGATGAAGGCAATCTATCTGCGGCGGCTGACCAGTTTGAGACCGGCCTCAGCCAACCGGAAGCATTGAGTGACCCTCAACAAATCGAGGCGCTGTTGAGTTTAGGGAAGGCGTATTTACAAGACGGCCGTTTCCCCCAAGCTGCCGCCACCTTTACCCAACTCCTCGGCACCGGGCAGGCCCCGACCGAAACGGGCTTCCTCCTGGCCCAGGCCCTCGAAGGCGCGGGCGACAACGAGGGCGCGATTGCCGCCTTTCAGGCCTACCTGGACGCCAACCCGGAAATGGCCGCCTACGTCCGGCCGCGCATCGCCGCCGCTTATCTGGCACTGGACGACACGACGCAGGCCATCGCCGCCTACGAAGCCGCGCTGAACGGTCCAGCCCACCGGCTAACCCTCATCAACATCCACCAGCAGTTAGCCGACCTGTACCTGGCCAACGAAGATTACGCCGCCGCCATCAGCCACTATGACGCCATCCACGACCTGGCCCAAACCGAATTCACCCGCGGCCAGATGACTTACCTGGCCGGAATGGCCGAACTGCAAACCGGTGACGTGCCCGCTGCTCAAGCCTATTTTGCCAAAGGCGTGACCGACTATCCCCGCGCCTACGAAAGCTACCTGGGATTGGTGCAATTGGTCGATGCCGGCGTACCCGTAGACGAATTCCAGCGGGCGCTGGTTGATTTTTACGCCGACGCTTACGATCCAGCCGTTGCCGCCTTCCAGCGTTATCTGACCGATAATCCTGACGATTTCCGCGCCGACGCCTATCTCTATCTGGCCTGGTCGTATGAGGCGGTGGGCAATTTAGAGGCGGCACTGGCCCAACTGGATGCTTACGCCGCCATCGAACCGGCCGGGGCGCTGATCGAGCGGGCCAAGATAATGGCGCGGGTCGGAGATGATGAAACGGCCGTCACCCATTACCTCACTTACCTGGCAACCTACCCCGACAGCCCCGATGCGTCCCTGGCCAACTGGCAGGCGGCGCAGCTTAGCGAATGGGAAGGGGACACGGATACGGCCGTTACTCTCTACCAATCGCTGGCCAACAACTATTCCTGGCACGAAGATGCGCCGGAAGCCTTGTTCCGGGCCGGTTTTTTGGCGGATGAGAATGGGGATGAGGAAACGGCCGTCAATCTCTGGCAGCAAACCATCCAAAATTATCCGCAGGCCACCTACGGTTCCGCTGCCCTCGTCTGGCTGCTCAAAACCGGACCGGTCACACCCACGCTGGCTGTCACGCCTGCGATTACTATCACCCCTACAGTCACAGTCACACCAACGGGCACTATCACAGCCACCACAGCCACCACACCAACGACAACAACCGAACCTCTCGCTCTATCTCTAGCTGAACTGGAAGAACTGGCGCGGGAGAACGGCCGTGTCGATTACTACCCCCTGCGCGCCCAAGATTTGGCTGACGGGATAGCGCCTTTCCCGCCTGTGGAGGATTTGGTGCTGGCTGATGGGGGGAACGGCCGTGCCGAAGCCGAAACCTGGCTGCGTGACTTGCTGGGGTTGGAACCGGAAACCGACGTGGCCCAATTGTCGCCCATCCTCACCGCAGACGAGCGCTTCATCATCGGCCAAAAGCTGTGGCAGGCCGGGCTGCTGGAATCGGCCAAGCGCGAACTGGAATCACTGCGCGCCGACGTAGCCGACGATGCCCTGCTCAGCTACCAACTGGGCCTCTTCTTCCGCGAGATTGGCCTTTACCGCTCCTCGATTCTGGCGGCGACCAGCGTCCTCAACCTGACCAACCAGACCGTCTTTACCGCGCCGCCGTTCATCGGCCGGCTGGCCTACCCCGTCTACTATGCCGACCTCATCCTGCCCCTGGCCGGGCAGTACGGTTATGATCCCCTGCTGCAATTTTCGCTGGTACGACAGGAGAGCCTGTTCGAGAGCTTCGCCCGCTCCGGCGCGGCGGCGCAAGGGCTGGCCCAGGTCATCCCCGACACCGGCGCTTACATCGCCCAGCGGCTGGCCTGGCCCGATTTCGTCAACGAAGATTTGTACAAGCCCTACGTCGGCCTGGCCTTTGGCGCCTACTACCTGGACCAGCAGTTACGCGCCTTCGACGGCTTCACCGCCGCTGCCCTCTCGGCCTACAACGCCGGGCCGGGCAACGCCGCCGCCTGGTACGAGCAGGCCGGCGCCGACCACGATTTGTACCTGGAAACGGTCAATTTCGCCGAAACGCGCCTCTACATCGAGCGGATTTACACCGGGTATGTGGTTTATCGATTTTTGTATGGAGGGGGGTGAAAAAGTTTTAATCCTCAAAGAGATCGCGTTCCCCAGCCTAGTTGAACAACATTTATATAGCGGCTGATGGACTGGTTATGAAAGTTGTTTTTTACCACGCCGCATCAATCCTTTATCGTTAATCAGCAAAGATCAAATTTCAGATGGGTGTCCAAATGGATGTACAACATACTATTAATGAGATATCGCCTCGTGAATTTAATCAATGGTTTTTGGATAATGAAACCCCAGGAAGCTGGAAAGCATTTCGAGAATCAATTGATACATTGATTGAAACCAAAGGAATTGAACCTTCGATTAAGCTCGCAACTTACTTACGAGAGAGTGCACAACATCTGACAGATCAAGATCAAAAAAGAAGAACGGCTTATCACAATTTTGCAAATAGTGCTCTATGGTATGCTCTTTGGAAGCTATTACAGTCCTATAATATTGATAATATTGCAAAGATTATTCCAGAATTTTTGTTTTCTGACGAAGCTATGAGTACCACTGCAGGCTTTGTAGTTTATGACTTTGTCAGAAATGGACAAACCCTTTTTGACCTTATGAAGATATTTGATGAGGTGTGTGACAATAATGAATTCGGGGAATTTTGTGTCGTCTTTATTCAATTATTGGTTATTGCTGGTTTTGATATGAATGAATTTTCTATTCCAATTCGAAATTATTGGGACGAACTTGTCGAAAATGGTAGTCATGTCCTATCAAAACTTCCACTGACTTTATTGGATATTGAAAGATGCCTTATAAAACACTTTCGTGAGCCAGTACTATGTTACCCTCATAAAGAAATATTTGCTGATTTTGAGCACGGGGTATTTGGTGGGAAAGCCATAGAAATAACTCAAGAGTCAAACAGATTTACTATCGAAAAGGTATTTGAAAAATGGAAAGAGATGTGGTGCCCTGCTATTGAAACCCGTGTTTTTATGTTTGACCAAAAGATACGGCTTCGCGAGATTTCCCCATCTTTGTTGAAGCAATTGAATCTCGAATGTTTGAAAGGCGCAAAAAAGGAAGACATCCAAATTGTACATCTCACTCCTGGGGAGGTATTTGGAGTGTTGTTTTGTTTATGTCGGAGCGGGCCATTAAACAATCCGGGACGGGAATATGACCCCTATGCTCGGTTAAAAACATGGATTTCAGTAGCTGGTTTTCTGGGTGAAAGCACGGACTTAGATTTAATGGTTATTAAAGAGAAAGCAAATAATGGTTTCTGGGCATACGTTAATGCAAAAAGTGACTGGTTTTTCGACCAGGGAGACGATCATTTCATTCTTTGTCTTCGTCCTGATCTCGTATCACTTTCAATAATCGCAGTTTCTACTGTGCAATCGTAACCTGCCATACTGGAAGCTAATCTGAAACAAATTCAAAAGGTTACCCATCAGCGCGGATTGGCGACAGAAAGTCTGGCTAATTTGTTTCTGGCTCAACGTTTACAGGAAATAACTTCGTAAATTTTCTTGGTTTGTTCATTCATCAACGGCCGTTCCCACCCCAGAACGGCCGTTTTTCTCCCTCCCCCCTTCGTTAACAACCCATAAGTTTCGTTGACAATCATGCTATAATCTAGCCATCAATTCCAAGAAAGGATGACGATGTACATTGCCGACATAATCTGGCTGCCTCAAATAATCGACAAGTTAGCATGGAAACACAACGTCATGCCCGAAGAGGTGGACCAAATACTATTCAGCAAACCTTTTTATCGAAAAGTTCAGAAGGGTCACATCCCCGGTGAAAATGTCTATGCTGCTCTGGGACGCACAAATGCCGGACGATATTTGATTGTATTCTTCATTTACAAACCCAATCGGGAAGCGCTTGTCTTAAGCGCCCGCGATATGGATAAAAAAGAACGACGACAATATGAGCGAAAATAAAAAAATACCGGAAATGGAAAGCTACGAAGCGATTGGCGAGTTTTGGGACACTCACAGTCTGGCCGATTATTGGGAAGAAACAGAACCAGCCGAGTTTGAAATTGACCCGGAAGCTCGTCGCCGTTACCTGGTGGCGGTAGACCCCGGCCTCCTGAAACAGATTCAAAAAGTTGCCCGCCAACGCGGATTGGCAACAGAAAGCCTGGTTAATTTGTTTCTGGCGCAACATTTGCAAGAAATGACCTCATAAGTTTCTCGATTTGTGTAATTATCAACGGCCGTTCCCACTCCAGAACGGCCGTTTCCCCCTCCTCCCTTCGTTAACAACCCATAAGTTTCGTTGACAATCGAATCGCACCCTCTACTATTGGCCGCACATTTCAAGTGCGGAGGTATTGTATGCGTAAGCTCAATGGGAGCCGTTTCTTGATTTTATTGGTTGTGTTGGCCGGCGGAACGGCCGTACTCACCCTCAGCTTCATCCCCATCAGCAGCGCCGCCCCGGAAACTGTCAATCTGGTTGACGCCTTCCCCGGCACCACCTTCAACACGCCGGTGGATATTGCCAATGCCGGTGACGGCCGTCTCTTCATCGTCGAGCGGGATGGTATCATCCGCTACGCCACGCTGGACCAACCAGCCGCCAGCGCCCCCACCTTCCTCAACATCACCGACCGTATCGGCTCCGGCGGCGAAGGCGGGCTATTGGGGCTGGCCTTCCATCCCGACTACGCCAACAACGGCCACTTTTATGTCAATTACACCACGTTGGTTGGCGGCCAGCTTTATACGCGCGTTTCCCGCTTCAGCGTTTCGGCCAATCCCAACGCCGCCGACCCGGCCAGCGAACTGGTTTTGCTGCAACTGGCCCAGCCCTACAGCAACCACAACGGCGGCGACCTGAACTTTGGGCCGGATGGCTATCTGTACATCGGTTTGGGCGATGGCGGCAGCGGCGGCGACCCCGACAAACGCGCCCAAAATATCAACGATTTACTGGGCAAAATGCTGCGCATCGACGTGGATGGCGGCGGTTTAGCGCCCCAATGCGGCAGCAGCGCTAACTACACCATCCCGGCCAACAATCCCTTCGTCGGCACAGCTGGCTGCGACGAGATTTGGGCGGTTGGGCTGCGTAATCCCTGGCGTTTCAGCTTCGACCGGCAGACGGGTGACATGTTCATCGGCGACGTGGGCCAGAATGCCTGGGAAGAGATCGATTTCCAACCGGCCGGAACCAGCGGCGTCAATTGGGGCTGGGATACGAAGGAGGGAACCCACTGCTATGAACCATCCTCCGGCTGCGATTCCACCGGGCTGACTGATCCGATTTATGAGTATGAGCATGGGAACGGCCGTTGCTCCATCACTGGCGGTTTTGTCTATCGAGGCAATCAATATCCGGCGCTGGCGGGCAGCTACCTCTATGCCGATTTCTGCACTGGCGAAGTCTGGAGCCTGGCCTCCACCAACAGCGATTGGAGCAGCGGGTTGACCAACAGTTTAATTGCCGACATCGGTCAAATCGCCACCTTCGGTGAAGACGCCAACGGTGAGGTTTATCTGGCCGGGTTTAGCGATGGGATTGTTTACCGCATTCAGGATGACACACCCGCCCCCATTTTGAGCCTCAACAAAACGGCCCCGGCCGGTGTCGCTTCTGGCGAGCCGTTTACCTACACGCTTTCCGTTAGCAACAATGGCAATGCCGCCGCCACCAATCTCGTCATCAGCGATACGCTGCCGGCCAACGCCAATTACGTCAGTGGCGGGACGCTGAACAGCAATACGGTAACCTGGAATGTTCCCAATCTGGCAGCTTCGGCCGCCATTTCTGTCCAGTTTACGGTGACAACCGCTCAAACCATCATCAATCAAGATTTCGGCGTCATTGCCAATGGCGGTTACCGCGCCCCCTGGACGCAACCCGTCCTGACACTGGTTGAGCCTAAATACGTCTATTTGCCGCTCGTTTTGCACGAGTAACAGCACACTTGTCATTTTGACCGAAAAGAGAAACCTCTCCCATTTATTACAACGATTTTAGTAGGGGCGGGATGACCGGGGGTGGATTTTAGCCGAGCAAACGGCATTGTCTCCCGGTCATCTCGCCCAGGTTAGGCAACATGGCGCGCAAAGGGCGAGATGGCGCGGAGACAACGCCGTAAGTCTAGCCAATTTTAACCCGCGCCATCCCGCCCCTGCACCAGATTGTATTCAAGAGGGTTGTTTTGCCGTGATTTTGACTTGCGCCAAAGCACTCCCTTATTGTATACTATCATTAATTGACACATGCGGGGTATTACAACAAAACTTTTCGGGAGAGACAATCATGAAGGTTTCATGCTTACAAGAAAATTTGGCGAAAGGCTTAAATATCGTAGGACGGGCCGTGAGTACCCGATCAACGCTGCCGGTTTTGGCCAATGTGCTGCTGGCAACGGATAACGGCCGTCTCAAACTTTCAGCCACCAACCTGGAAATCGTCATCACCTGTTGGATTGGCGCCAAAGTCGAGGAAGAAGGCAGCATCACCATTCCCGCCCGCACCTTCAACGATCTGGTCAGCGCCCTGCCCCAGGATCGCGTTGATTTGCTGCTCAATGAACAAACCCAGACGCTGCACATCTCCTGCCAGCGCACCGAAGCCAACGTCAAAGGCATTGATGCTCAGGAATTCCCCCTGGTGCCCGAACCGGATCGGGAAAACCGCATCCGCGTCGAAACCGATATTTTCAAACAAATGATTGGTCAGGTCGCTTTTGCCGCCGCTACCGATGACACCCGCCCCATGCTTACCGGCGTTTCCACCACCATTGAAGGCAGCGTGATGACCATGGCCGCCACCGACGGCTTTCGCCTTTCCGTGCGTTCGGCCAATATTCCCGGTTACGTGGAAACGCCCCATGTTATCACCATCCCGGCCCGCGCTTTGGCTGAACTAGGCCGGGTCGCCAGTGACGACGCGGAAGCAATCTACATTTCGCTGCCGGAAGGCCGCAATCAGATCATTTTCGATATGGAAAATGTGGTTCTCGTCTCCCAACTCATTGATGGCAACTTCCCCGATTACACACCCATCATCCCCAAAGGCCACAGCACCCGCACCGTCATGAGCACGGCCGAATTCCGTAAAGCATGTAAAACGGCCGAAATCTTCGCCCGCGAATCCAGCCATACGGCCCGTGTCCGCATCGAACCGGGTGATGAAATTACACCAGGATTTGCCGTCGTCGCCGCCACCAGCACTGAAACCGGCGACAATGTGGCTCAAATTGATGCCAGTGTGGATGGCAGCGACATTGAAATTGCGTTTAATGTGAAATACATGACGGACGTCCTCAACGTCATCGAAACCCCCCAGGTAGCTCTGGAAACCACCTCTGCCATGGAACCGGGCGTCATCAAACCGGTGGGCGACAATGATTTTGTCCACATTATCATGCCCATGCACTTTGGCAGGTAAAAGTGCTGAGTGATGAGGACTGAGTCGTTTACTCAGTCCTCATCACTCAGTCCTCAGTCCTCTTTATTCCATTTCCTTCAGCACAGTTTGATATAACGTATCGGCGCGTAAATCCTCCAGCGAGTGGCAGGGCGCTTCCAGATTATCGGCCAGGAGCCGGGCCAACCCCTGATCAAATGCCGCATGTTCCATATTGATGACCACCGAGCGCACCCCCGAATCGCTGATAAGTTGGGCAATTTGATGGGCTTCCCGCTGCGGCGGCAAATCGGACAGGCTGACGTTGCCCGCGCCATCGGTGAGCAAAATCATCATGGGGATCACATCGGGGTGGGTGTAGGATTCCTTGCGGAACACTTCAAAAGCCAGCATCAATCCGGCGGAGAGCGGTGTTTTGCCGCCCACGGCCACGTCAGCCAGTGCTTTTTTGGCCAATTGGACGGAATTGGTCGGCGGCAGGACCAGATGAGCGTCGTTTTTGTTGAAGACGATAAGGCCGACCCGGTCGCGCCGCTGGTAGGCGTCGGTGAGCAGGGACATGATGGCCCCTTTGGTGGCTTCCATGCGTTCAGCGACGGCCATGCTCCAACTGGCATCAACGACAAAAAGGATGAGGTTGGCCGAACGGCGCACACGCACTTTTTCGCGTAAATCCTGTTTTTGTAAGGCCAGGGCGAGCTTGGAACGGTCACGTTGTTTTTGGTAGGGAGCGGCGGCACGCAAGGTAGCGTCAAAGGCCAGATCGGTAATTTTGTCTTTGGTGGGGATACGGGCGCGGATGTAGTGGCCCCGTTTGCGTTCGGTTTTGGTTTGGGAGCGGCGGCCGGCCAGTTTGCGAGTGAGACGATCTAGCTGGGTATCCAGCCGCCGGGCGGTAAATTCCTGTTTAGACTGAATCTTCTGGCCGCCTTCCCACCAGTTGCTATCCTGGGCGGATTGGGGCACGGTTTGCGGGCCGGCCTCGGTTTGGCGAACGTCGGCCCCCTCTTCAGCTTCAGAGTCTAATGCTTTTTTTTTTCAGCAGCTGTGTTGTCGGCCTGTTCGGCAGTTTCGCTTTCTTCGGCGCTACCCATTTCTTGTTGGACGTCTTGCAACTGTTCTTCAAGTTCGTAGGCGTTAACGGCCGTATCCTGGAACGGCCGTCCCTTAATCCGATGGGGCAGGGCCAATTCCGCCGCCAGGATGATATCCTGATCGATAATCTGCTCCCGGCTGTCCAACGCCGCCAGCGCCTGCGCGCCGCGCAAAATCACCAGATCCGCCCGGTGGCCATCGACATTCATTGAGGAAGTCAATCCGGCAATCGACATCAGGTCGCGTCGCGTGTAACGAACCTTGTTGAGCACCCGGCGCGCATTATAAATCTGGCCGGAAAGCTTCTTTTCCTGTTCGGCCCACTGTTCGCAGAAGCCATCAGGGTCCATCTCAAAAGCGATACGCCGCTCCATGATCTGTACCCGCTGCTGGGCGTCATCCAGGCCGGTGATGTGTACGGAAAAGGCAAAGCGGTCCAAAAGCTGCGGTCGCAAATCGCCCTCTTCGGGATTCATCGTGCCCACCAAAATGAATTTGGCCGGATGGGTGAAGCTGATACCCTCCCGTTCAACCACATTCACGCCCATCGCGGCTGAGTCCAACAACAAATCGACGACATGATCGTCGAGCAGGTTCACTTCATCAACGTAAAGCAGACCACGATTGGCTGAAGCCAGCACACCAGCTTCAAAATGTTTTTCACCCTTCTGGATCGCTTTTTCGATGTCCAGCGTCCCGACAACACGGTCCTCGGTAGCGCTGACCGGCAAATCGACGAAAGGGGTGCGGCGGGTGCTGACGGGCAGTTTGCCGTCGCTGTGACGCAAACGGCACTCATCGCACCATTCGTTGGGCCGGCTAGGGGCACAGCCAAAACGGCAGTCGGCGACGACTTCGATATCGGGCAGCAGGGCGGCCAGGGCGCGGGCAGCGGTGGATTTGGCGGTGCCCCGTTCGCCACGAATGAGGACGCCGCCGATTTGCGGACTGACGGCGTTTAAGACCAAGGCGCGCTTCATACGTTCTTGCCCGACGATTGCTGTGAATGGAAATACTGCTCGACCTGCCATGTTTTTCTCCGTATATAGTAGTTGGTTGTTAGTGGCTGGTTGTTGGTAGACCACTAGCAACCAGATTATACTGCATGGATAGTTGAGAGCAACCGGCGGTTGAGAAACGTTTATGGATTGTTTGGTGAAACGGCCGTTCCCTCCTACAATTCCGCCTCATGAGAAAACAGCCATTACCGATTAACCCTTTTGCCCAAAATGGTGACGTCATCGTCCTGGCCCATCGCGGGTTTCGCGGCCAGTACCCGGAAAACACGCTGCTGTCCTTCCAAAAAGCGGCCGAGTTGGGCGTGGATGGGTTGGAGATGGACATTCACAGCACCAAAGATGGCATCTTGGTCGTCAGCCACGACGCGACGGTGGAACGGATGACGAATGGTTCCGGCCCCATCAAGGAAATGACGCTGGCCGAGCTGCGCCAGTTGGATGCCGGTTACCGCTGGACGCCTGACGCGGGCCAGACGTTTCCGTTTCGCGGCCAGGGGATCACGATACCCACGCTAGAGGAAGTGTTTACCGCTTTCCCACAGTTTTGGATTAACGTGGACATCAAGCAGTCGGAGCCGCCGATTGTGACGCCGTTTGTGGCAATGATTCGCCGCTTTGACATGGCGGCGCGGATGATGGTGGGGTCGTTTGATGCGGCAACGGTGCACCAGTTCCGTCAAGAATGCCCGGAGGCAGCAACGGCCGCTACCGAAGCGGAAGCACGCCGTCTGGTGATTTTGAGTAAATTGGGGCTGGGTCGTTTTTACCGGGGGCAGGCCCAAGCATTGCAGTTACCGGAGTGGAACGGCCGTGTCCGGGTCATTACCCCGCGTTTTGTGAGAGATGGGCATGGAGGGGGAACGGCCGTACACGTCTGGACAGTCAATGAAACGGCCGATATGCAGCGCTTGATCGAGTGGGGCGTCGATGGTCTCATCACCGACTACCCGGATCGCTTGCTAACTTTATTGGGACGGCAAAAAATAAAATAATTCTGACGAACTGGTGGTCTCTATGGCGCAAACTGCATTAGAAACAAGCAAACAAGCCGCCTATTACAACCGGGGTTTATTTTTCGCCAAGCTGTATTATTTATTTTTCTACATCGCCAATGGCAGTCTGGCCGCCTTCTTCAACGTTTACCTGGAACAACAAGGACTCGCCGGTTCCCAAATAGGCTGGCTGGCCAGCATCCCCTTTTTACTGGCACTCATCGCCAATCCATTTTGGGGGACACTGGCTGACCGCTGGCAAATCCAGCGGCTCATCCTGGCCGGAAATGCGGTGCTGGCCGGCATCGTTTCGCTGTTTTTCCCGGCTGTCAGCAGCTTTGGCTCCCTGCTTCTGATTGTCATCGTGTTTTATACCTTTCAGATTCCGCTGCTAGCCATTTTGGACAGTGTGGTCATCGGCTTGGTAAAAAAAACGGGGCAAGTATACGGCCGTCAACGACTCTGGGGCAGCATTGGATTCATCGCCGCCAGCTTTGGCCTGGGTCAAATCGTTTCCATTTCCAATCTGGCGCTGATCTTCCAAATCAATGCTGCTTTTCTGGCCATCGGCTGCGGCGGGTTAAGCCTGCTGCTGCCTCTGGAACGATCGACGACAACAATCCGTATTCGCGATGGACTGCGTCAACTGGCTGGTCAGCGCCAGGCAGTTACTTTCTTTACAGCCAATACCATGTTGGGCATTGGTGCGGTGAGCTTCCTCAATTTTTTAGGACTGCACATTCTGGAATTAGGTGGCAATGAATCACAAGTGGGGCTGGCTTATGCCGTCAAAGCGCTGCTGGAGATTCCCGTCATGTTTCTAGGGGCACGCTGGTTTGCCCGGTATAGTAACGGCCGTATGATCATCATTGGCTATCTGGGGTTTTCCGGTGTGTGGCTATTGATAGCCTGTGCAGCCAGCGCCGCTCAACTGATCTGGATTATTTCACTGATGGGGATCGCCTACGCCATTTATTGGGTTACGGCCGTAGGCTATGCCAGCCAGATTGCCCCCGAAGGACTGGCGGCCACAGCCCAATCATTAGTCGCCGCCACCCATTACGGGCTGGGCGGCGGTGTGGGGGCTGTGGCCGCCGGCTATATTTGGGATTTGTCGGGTGGAACGGCCGTTATTCTATTTTCGGCCAGTATGGCTGCCCTGGCGGCGGCCATTTTTTATTGGGGAAATCGGTAAAGACTAATAACCCGTTCCCGCACTCGTGCCGCTTGCTTTGCCAAGCGCTTCCGCCACAATGGCTACGCCGCTGCTGGCTCCAATCCGATTAGCCCCAGCCGTGATAACAGCCAGGGCGTCGGCATAATTACGTACGCCGCCCGATGCCTTAACGCCTGCTTTCTGCCCCACTGTACGCCGCATCAAAGCCACATCTTCCGGCGTAGCCCCGCCGCCGCTGAAACCGGTAGACGTTTTAACGTAATCGGCCTCAGCACGAACCGCCATTCGGCAGACACGCTCTTTTTCTTCATCGGTCAGGTAACTAGTTTCGATGATCACCTTGCACAGCGCCCCATTTTCATGAGCCGCAGCCACAACGGCAGCAATCTCATTTTCCACCAGCTCATCGTTTTCCGCTTTCAGCGCCCCGATGTTGATGACCATGTCAATCTCATTGGCACCGGCCAGGACAGCAGCAATCGTTTCCTTGACCTTGATTTCGGTCAAGGTAGCCCCCAGCGGGAACCCAACAACAGCACAGGTCTTAACCTCGGTGCCAGCCAACTGCCCGGCCACAAAGGGCACGTGCCCGGCATTGACGCAGACGGAGGCAAAATGATAATCCTTCGCCTCGGCACACACCTGGGCTACGTCATCCTGAGTAGCGTTCGCTTTGAGAATAGTGTGGTCAATGATACGAGCCACGCGAGCCGGGTCTTGTTTGATCCAGTCCAACAAAGGTTCACCACTGATCTGATCTAATTTTTTAAGCATTTGTTTTTAATGTTGTAAGCGTTCAGCTATCAGCAGTTCGGCTAGTCAGCCAATGGGGTATCCTTGCAAACCGCTTTTTTACAAAAAAATCAAGCTGACCGGCTGATTCGCCGACCGGCTGAACGCTTACTTAATCGCCTATATATCCAGCGATTCTATCCATTTAATCACCATTTTTCTGTTCCGGCCCTCCAGGTAATCGTCAGCCTGCAACATGCCTTGCAACTTAGTCACCAGATTTGCTACCGACCAACCATCCTTTGTAACCAGAACATTATTAACAGTTTTGAGAATGGCGGGAGAGAAGGTAGTAAATGCCAATATATCGGCCAAACGCCACTCTGAATGAGCGTTCTGTATCTCAGAAATGGTAAACTCCTCAAGTTTCTTTAATACCGTTTTCATAAGTGCTTGGGCAATTTCCGAGTCGCTGCTTTCTACATAAATACGGTTGATGGGTTCAGTTCCAGAAGCCCGCATCCGCAGAAAATGACGATCATCGCCGCCTGGTTGACGCAGTTGAAGCTCGACGAGATCATACCGAACACCGCCCGCATAAATGACTTCCAGGCCGGCAAAACTGTTTTCTTTCCCCTCGCCATAAATATCCAGGTAATAATTAATGACCCTTTCTTTTGCCTCTAACACCGAATCCACATCGCTGCGGCCGGAGTTTGAACCATCGCTCTCCCGTCCGCCGTACGAAACCCAGGTCTCAGCCAGTTCAGTTGTATCTTGCCAAAGAGCCGCCATGGAGTCTAAGGGTTCATCAGGTCGAGAACCATAGTAAGCCAGCATATCCATGATCAACAAGTTAGCCCAAATACCATCCTTATCTGTTACATGACCTTTTGTTGTCAAACCAGAACTTTCTTCCCCGCCAATTAAAATGACATCTCTCCAGTTTTCAGGCATAGGAGACATCATTTTGTAACGTCTGTCAGTTCTGCGCTGCTCTTCAATATATTTAATGCCCACCGGAACCATAAAGGTATGCTGATAAACACGGTCCTCACGATTGCCTACCCGCCGTTTGTAGAAAGGATGATCAACATAAGCCGGGATAATATTATCGTCGGGTTTATACGCTTCGTTTCCCGCCATTTTGCTGGCAATGATTTCCAGAAGAGGTGAGCCTGTTTGGGTCGCTATCACACGTCCTTTCAGACCCCGGTCCAGGCCCAGATACCTGAGCAGCATTGGCAAAATCTGATTGGGCCGGAAATATGTCCCGCCCTTATCAACAACGCCAAAACGGTCGGCATCTGTATCCATAGCCAGACCAAGTGCGGCGCCCGTTTCCTGTACTTTGTCCTTGAGTTGATTAATAAACGGTTCTTCAGGATTGGCATAATCCAGGGTAGGTATGTAGGGATTCCGTTCGGCATGGATCACTGTATAGCTGACCCCGATTTCGCCGAGGACCCGGGTTAAATAGCCCCGTCCTGCTCCATGCATTTCATCTACAATAACTTTTTTCCCGGCAAAATACTTACGGATTCGTTCTTTGTCTATCGAGATGCGTTCGTTGCCATTACCGCTGTCTAATATCCAATGAATATATTTGTCAATGGGGTCGAATCCCTCTAATTGGCCTTGCTCAGTGGCTTTCTTAATATCAGCTTCATGAACTGGGCGGTTAACGAGTTGGATTTCATTGATGCGGGCGGCTATAAAATCTGTGATGTTAGTGGGAGCCGGCCATCCCTGGCGCGGATTAAACTTAATCCCTTGCCATTCTGGCGGGTTATGGCTGGCTGTACAGTTAATTAAACCGGCAACTGAATCTTCGGGGAGATAGTCGCCCAAGTAATATACAAGTGCCGGCGTTGGTGTATCGCGAAATGCCAGCATAACCTCAAAACCGTTGGCCAAACAAACCTGGGCGGCCCATTCAGCCACTTGAGGCGCATTCAACCGGCTGTCATAACCAATGACGATGCGCTTGCCGCGTAAATCCTCTCCTTTCAGGTAGCTCGGGACTTCCTCGTTTTTGAGGTAATCGCAAATGCCTTGAACAATCTGTTTTGCTCTGGTTTCTGTAAAGTCACGCTGCCAACGTCCACGGACACCAGATGTTCCAAAACGCAAATATTTAAACTGGTAAATATAATCCAACAACCCGGGATTTCCCTTATCGCCCACAAGTCGGGGGTCTTCGGTGCGGGAGCGGAATCCTGACAAACGTTCAATAATATTGCCAACCTGAATGACTCGAAAGGGCATGAAACGATCAGGGGCTATTTGCCAACTCATTTCATCTAACAGCGGGAAAATTTCGTTTTTAATGTACTCGATAACAGGCTCGAAGGCCGGCTGTTCAAAATAGGTCTTGGCTACTTTAGCCGCATGTTGCCGCACTTCCCCCATAAGCGGTATATAGTCTGTGTTGATCATCTGCCGACGGGCAAGGTCTGTTTCACTTTCCGGATTGGGAACAAATGACTCATGCCGATATTGGCCTGCTTCAGCCAGGATTGTCAGAAGGATGCTAAATACCTGGGCTTGTTCTTGATGGCTCCATGATTCTTCAACGGAAGCTGTTTTGATTTTGGTCTCTAAATCATTAAGAAATTGCTGCATTTCTTCGGTGGCTGGTATCCATTCATCGGGAGTGTTCGCCCACGCCAGGTTTCGATTCACATCAATAAATTCTTGACCCAGTTTATTTGTCATAATATTTCTCCTAGTTTAGTTGTTTTGGGCAATCGCAGTTTTTAACTTGTGCATTTTAAGCGGAAAAACTGCGCTTGCTTGTGAGGAATCGTTTTCTTCTTGAGAAGTTATTTGTAAACAATTCCTTATGTAATAAAATACATTGTTCCAGAACTAAATGCGCTACGGCCGTTCCCTATTTTTCTCCCCCTATTCATACAAACGCTCGACGGTCTCCCTAATAATTTACCTCAATTAGGCAATTTCATCATTTGTTGGTGATAATGTTCACCCCGCCGCGGGTACAATTTAGTACCTCTACCATGCCATCTTCAATGCCTGATATCGCTTGCGCTTGCCGGCAAACCCGTGTCGCAATGGTAATCAGACGTTCCTCTGAAAGCCGATCATCTGATTCCAGCATGGCTCTAAACAAAGGTTCAGTACCAGAATAACGCAAATTAATGCGAATAAGCCCAACGGTGTCAGCCAATAATTCATTTTCGAGAACATCTAACGCTTCCCGATTGAAGCGTTTTCCATTGCCAACGTAAGCGGATGCGATGACTTGCGGTGTCTTGCCAATCCCAGTGGCAAATTGGGACATGGCGGTTTCGCCCGACTCAATAAATGCACGGATGACAAATAGCGCCGTTCGGATGCCATCGCCTGTTGTATGTTCATCATCAACCAACACAATATGCCCGGCTTGTTCACCGCCCAAACCGACTTTCCCTTCGTGTGGGAACTGGCCTTGCAATTCAAGCAGCTTTTCGACAACATATTTATCGCCTACAGGTGTCTCGAACAGTTGCAAACCGGCCCTTTGCAGATAGTTCTTGAGGCCCTCATTGCGCATCGTTGTTGTTACGACGGAGCGGCCTAATAATTTATGTTGGCTGTCGAAATAGTGGGCCAGCATCCCTAACATGTGGTCACCGTCGATAAGTGTTCCTTTTTCGTCGACAAAAACCACGCGATCACCGTCACCATCAAAGGCAAGGTAAAAATCAGCTTGATGTTGATGAATCAAAGCCTTCACTTTGTCTGGATGTTGTCTGGCGAATTCGGAACCGGCACGGCCGTTAATATTAGACCCCGTTGGTGATGCGTGAATCGCAATGACATGAGCGCCAGCTCTATCAAAAACAATAGGAGCAATTTGAGAAGTCGCACCATTGGCACAATCCATCAGCAACGTTAAGTTCTTAAACGGGCGTGTTGGTTGCTCCTTTAAGAGTCCCTGAATGTATAGTTCACTCAAAGCCTGGCCGTCTCTTAAACTTCCCAGCCATCCCCCTGCCCCCGATTTTACCGGCGGGCCGTCCAATTCTGAACTCACCAGGCGTTCAATTTCAATTTCAATTGCTCCTGCTAATTTGTGCCCGGCTCCATTGAAGAATTTGATTCCATTTTGTCCGACCGGGTTGTGAGAGGCAGAAACAACCGCACCGGCATCCATGCCCATATTCCGTACCAGCCAGGCAACTACTGGTGTAGGAACGACACCGGCATCAATCACGTCGACTCCCTTGGCCAATAGCCCTGCCATAAATGCGCTTTGCAGCATCTGTCCTGATTGGCGCGTATCCCGTCCTATAAGAAGCGTCGCCTTTTTTGTCTTATGATTCAGCACCGTCCCCACTGCATATCCTAGTTTGAGAAAAAACTCAGGAACCAGCGGCCATACTCCAACTGTGCCGCGAATACCATCTGTACCAAATAAACGAGTCATTGTTCCATCCTTACTACGCCAGGCCCAAATTCTTGAAAGCGTGATGAGTGTTCATCATACACTGTAATATCAGCAACCACCGGATTATGATCCGAAGCATTGAACTTATCATCCACAACCCAACACTTGTACTCAACCCGTCTGTTTCCAGGATGAATAAGAATGTGGTCTATAGGAGCTTGAATCTTTATATGCGTTGGTTCTTTTTTTTCTGGTGACAAGAGAAAAAAACCTCCTTTTTTTATCAGTACATTTGAAATACATGGCTCACTCTCAACGGCATTAAAATCCCCCAACAGGAAAATTAATTCGCCCTCATCAAGCAGATGTTTTTGAATTAAATCCAGCAAACGTTGACTCTGTTGCCATCGCCTTTGTTGTGCCTCTTCTGCCTTACCGGGGATTTCTTGCATTTCCCGACCGCGTTCACCCATTAAGGTAGTAAAATGGGTAACCAAGACATATGGATACAGCGGTTTAGATCCGAGCCGGGCTAATATCACAAAACGGGGGTCTGTATCTCGGTTTCCCAAATATTGCAGTGGACGAAAAAGCGGGATGTTTTGGGGTCTGCCTGTTTGGGATGCATCTTTAAGTTTTACAAACGGCCAGCGTGAAAATAACCCATTCCCTTGCCACCAATCTCTCCATTCATCAAAAACACCCTGGACAAAAAGAGGTTTGTCGACATGAAAATTATCTTTAAATGAAAGTGTTGGACCAAAATAAACGTTCTTATTGTATCCGAGGGCTTCGGCTATTATTTCAGACTCTTCATACGAGTTATTATCAAAATCCAGTCTCTTAACCGCTTCTTGAACACCCAAAATATCGGGTTGCATCTCTTTCATCACAGCCAAAACGCTGCCGACGTCAGAACCAGAGTCTTTACGTCCT
>JBNKZT010000068.1:0-20860 GCA_050301775.1 Promineifilaceae bacterium (SeqCode) | reverse complement strand
CTTGTGGGGAATTGAGGGGAAGTGCCAGCATGGGGACTCCAATTTGTGTTGGACAGTAATTGAAAGATTATACCATTACTTACCCTATGTAGAGCATGATATAATGCCATATTAGGAGAATATGAATGAAAACCGGCAGCAAGTATGCATCTCTTTTTACCCATCTGAAAAACAATGATGCCCAGGAAGTGACCCTGACTTTCTCTGAAATTGAAGCGTTGTTGGATGCGGAACTACCGGCTACGGCGCGGCGGCAGCGGGGATGGTGGAGTAATCGCGGTTCTGGCGGCGTGCAGGCAGCGGCCTGGATGGGGGCCGGCTACCATGTGGTCTCGCTTGATTTGGCGGCGGAGACAATAACTTTTGCCAGGCCGCAATTAGTCTACCATGTTGTGCAGGAGGATGATGTGGTTTTATGGAGTGCTGAGTTGGTGAAAGGCTTGCGGCGTCACCTTGGGTTTTCACAGGGGGATTTAGCCAAGGAATTGGGTGTACGCCAGCAAACTGTCAGCGAATGGGAGCGGGGGGAATACGAACCCAGCCGGGTTACTTCTAAGTATTTGTCTCTTGTAGCGGAACGAGCCGGTTTTACTTATTCGATTGATTCAGATGGGTAGGTTTGGTGTTGACAAAAATGACGCTACCGTGTAAAATGTCATTACTGTCGAGAGTAATCTAACTGTGGATTGAACTTCCTCGTTGGGGACACTTCTCTTTTTGTTGTAATCAAATTGCATATACCAGATCACCCAGGTACAGCCCTGGGTCTGGTCAAGGTTGCCTGGAGGTAAAACATGGGTGCTTACAGTCTGGATGAAATTATGAAACGGTGGCGTAAAGGGGAATTAACGGCCGATCAGGCCATCGGTCAGATTTTGCAATTGTTACAAACCGTGTCCCAGCGGGTGGGTAATTTGGAACGACGGCTGGAAGGCCTGGGGCGGAACAATTCTTCTGGGAAGGAATGATCC
This sequence comes from Promineifilaceae bacterium (SeqCode), assembly GCA_050301775.1. Lineage (GTDB taxonomy): Bacteria > Chloroflexota > Anaerolineae > Promineifilales > Promineifilaceae > JACKCC01. The sequence continues at coordinate 19,889 of JBNKZT010000068.1, read as the reverse complement.
TAATTGCAGCCGGGATTGGTTAAAAATAATCCTTTGGAGGTGGTTTGGCCATTGCTGGTGACGCTGCCGGTGCCGACGAGGGCGCCGCCGTTGCTGCGTAATTCAACGGTGATGCTGGTGTTAATGGGGCCGCCAACCTGCTTGTTTTCCCAAAAGTAGGTGTAGGTACCGCCGCCGGTTCCTTCCATGAAGATGGTTTGGTACCAGGCTGAGGAACCAGGAGCTTCACAACGGACGGTGTCGGGTAATCCCCAGATGTTCAGTCCGAGGTCGCCGGTGGCGGTTGCTGGTGTGGTTGAGCCGGGAATGCTGTTGAAAACGGGGAGGGCCGCTACATCGCCGGTCCATTGCACACGGTCCAGATCGATAAAGCCCTGGTTGCCTTTTTGGTCGTAGACATAGAGCCAGTTGCTGGTAGCGGAACGGCCGTACACCAGCACCGCCTCATCTGCTCGCAAAAAGGTGACCTGGTTGGAATTGGTATCCGGCGCACTGAAAAGGGTTGAGTTTTGTATGACGACAGCTTGATTTTTTGGTGTGGGGCTGCCTGCTGGTTCGGGCGAAGGGGTGTTGGCTGGTGTAGTGGGGGTATCGTTGGGTTTGGGGGTTGGTGTGTTGGTTGGGTTGGCTGTGGGTGTGTGGCTGGGAACGGCCGTTTCTGTGGGCATAGGCGTCCATGTGGCCGTTTCAGTGGGGGGGACGATGCCGGCAACGGCCGTTTGCGTCATTGCCAGATTCTGTATTGCCAGATCGTTGCTGCCACGGCCACGGAAAACCAGAACAGCGATAACGACAAGGGCCAAAATGACGACTGCGCCACCGCCGGCACGCAGCAGCAGTGCTCGTTTGCGTTTGCTGTCTTCTTGCTTCGCTGCTATTTGGCCTACCAGATTTTGTTTGTCGGGAAAATCAACATCATGTTCTTGCACCTTGCGCCATAAAACAAGCGCTTGATTGGTGTTTCCGTGGCCTAGGGCGGTCAAAGCTTCAGTGTAAATATTCCCGGCAATCCCTTGTCTGGCCCGCTTTTCCACTTGCAATTTATCCGGATAATTAAAACTACCCGGTTCGGCCAAAATGGCTTGCCAGCGCTCCAGGGCCATTTCATATTTATGACTGTCCAGGAATCTGACGGCATCTTCATATAACTGCTCCAAACGGGCTTGCGTCTTTTGCTGATTTAGCCCTTGTTGGATACGTTTTTCCAATTGGTCGAGGCCGGGATATTCAGGCATACGGCTGCGCAGGGATTGAATGGCCTCGCCGCTTCCAGCAAGTTTGCCGGCGTTATATAACTTGACAGCGCGATTGTACATGCGGCCAATGGCATCCTGCCGCAGTTCGGCCGCTTGCTCTGCTTTATAGTCAGGGTCCGTGCGCCTTAATTCGTCCAGTTTGTCCAGGCTGGCAGCATAGTTGCGATCATCAAACAAGTCCTGAACCTCTTGCCAAAGCAATGAGAGGTGACCCAAATGGCGGGCCGCCAGCGTATCGGTTGGGCTTTGGACGTGAATAGCGGTTGTGCGTAGGGCGCTGCCCATTTCGGCTGCCGTTTGGAACCGGTTGTTGGGGTTTTTGGCCAAAGCGTGTTCGATGATATTGACTAGCGTATGCGGTGTGTTTTTGTTGATCTGGCGGATATCGGGTACGGGTTCTTCCAGATGTTGATGCATGATGCCCCAGGTGGAGTCGCTTTGGAAGGGAGGTTGACCGCTCAAAATCTCGAATAGGATAACGCCCAGGGCGTAAATGTCGGAGCGGTGGTCGGTTCCTTGCCCTTTCCATTGTTCTGGCGACATGTATGCGGCCGTACCGATGGCCGCACCGGTCAGGGTATGCACGTCGCCGCCAATGATTTTGGCAATACCGAAATCCATCAAAATCGGCTCATTTACCAGATTAAGCATGATGTTGGCCGGTTTTAGGTCGCGGTGGATCATGCGCCGCTGGTGGGCGTAGTCGATGGCTTCGCACAATGTACCGACAATGCGGATGGAGTCGGCCAGGGGCATGCGCATTCCGGCTTCGTTTAGGGCCTTGAGCTTGCGATCCAGCGTTTCGCCCACCAGGTATTCCATGACCATGTAGTAGATGCTGCCCTGATGGTTAAAGTCGAATACCTGGACGATATTGTTGTGGCGCAGTTGAGCCACGAGGGTTGCTTCCTGCTCAAATCGTTGGACAAATTCTGCGTTTCCGGTTAAATGGGGATGGATGATTTTGATGGCGACGGTTCGTTTGAGGTTGGGGTCGTGGGCTTTGTAGACGGCCGACATGCCTCCCTGGCCTAAAAGGTCTTCAATTTGATAGCGATCACCGAGTGTTTTGCCTATCCAACTGGGTACTTCTTGATCTATCATGGGTGGTCTCCAACTGTTTTACGGCCCTTGATGGGGTTGCTATCTGCCATCATAAACGAATCATCATCTGATTTGAATGACTCAGACGTGAAATTATCCAGTTTGTTGTGTGAAAAATACATGAACAAGTCGTTGCCTGAGCTTGTCGAAGGCAACCGGGCTTCGACAGGCTCGGCCCTCGACAAGGCTGTATGGTTACGTGAAAAATAAATGAACATGCAAAAACGGCCGTTTTTCTTTCAACATACTTTAGGGTTTCGTCGCAACCCGTTTGGGGCTTTGGATCAGGTTGAATGGGCTGCTATAACTGTGTTGTCCGCGACATTGACGAAGTTCCTCTCCTCCCATTTTACCCATTTACAGCTACTGGGGTCAATGGGCAGCGGCAAAACGACCACCTTACTCAAACTGGCTGACCAGTTGTCTCAAACCGACCGCCACCTGGCTTATGAATACCTGGCTGAGGGGCAGAAAGTGTACAAAACTGATACGGTCGTGTTATCTGTTTTTCTCCTGGACGAAGCGCAGCGACTCAACCGCCGGGAGAGGCGGCGTCTGCTCTCCGCTGTTACCCAGCATAGTCAAATGGACTTACGCCTGCTCTTAAGCAGCCATGAAGATTTGACCCCGTTGTTCCGGCGTTGGCATCAGCCACTTTTATCGATCAATATGAACGAGATGTTGACGGCGGAATTGTACGGCCGTATGCTAACCCGCCGCCTGGAATATTTTGCGCTGCCGAATAGAGCGCACACGACACTGTCTGTCGATGCGGTCCAGTGGCTGTACGACACGTTTTACCCCAATATGCGGGATGCAGAATATTTTTTGTATGAGGTGTGGCAAAAAGAAACGGCCGTTAGAGAGGTAACGGCCGTGCATCTGAAAAAATTGTTTGCTGAAATCGGGTAAAATTACCAGCTATCCGTTGCCGGGGCTTCACCCCGTTCTGGTAGGAGCAAAAAGGGTTCCTCAACCTTCACGTCCTTGCCCCAGGGCACGTCAAGTTGTACTGCAATCGCCCAAACGATGTTGATGTAATGACCCTCATAACTCCACGGGTCTTCTGGTAGTTGGAAATCAAACTCAAATGAGCGCGGCATATTAGCCGACAACGTACCCTGGTACACATCCCGTTCCTCGATCATTTGCCGAAACTGCGACCCGCGCCCTTCCGTATGCCATTCCAGCCGGATAAATAAATGATTGCATTTCACATCACTATCTGGAATCACAGTCACTGTACCCTGTACAAACTCGGCCGGTCGAAAACGTGAAGTGCCAAATGCTTCTGCTGCATTTCGTAAACCAATTTGAACGTCTGCTTTAGCCATAGTCCTCTTCCTCGTTCGTAACGATTTGGGTCTTCTATACGGTGCCTGAGACCCTTTACACGTAGCCTGAGCCTGTCGAAGGCGGAACGGGCTTCGACAAGCTCAGCCGGCAAATTACCCTCACCTCATCATGACCGGTACCACTTCCAATTCATACTCTTCCGTAAAATCGGGCAGCCGGGGCACTTTCATTGAAAAACGGACAAACCATTCCAGTTTGTTGCGGCGTACTTTCAGCGTGTGCATGCTGTCGGGCGGTATTTGCAGATCGTAATTTTTCTGGATGAGGTGACCGGCCTGGAAATGGCCGCCCGGTTCTTCAAATTCGGCGATGATGTGGTTGTGGGTTACGGTTCGTGTATCGGTTCCCTGTTGATAGGTAGCTGTTTCGCGGAAGACGAGTTCCAGGCGGATACTTTCAACCTGAACGCCGCTTTTGAAGCTGTGAAAAAAGTTAACCGTAAACGATTCGCCGACGCGCAGCATTTGTTCGGAAATTGTAATTTCCGGTTTGCCGATGCGCAGGCGTGTGTAGTAGGAGAGTGCGCCAAACGAGAAGATGGCCAGACCAATCAAAACAAAAACAGCGCCGAAAATAATGAAGGATGTATCTTCATTGCCAATGCCGACCAGAACAAAGACAGCCGAGAAAGCCATCCAGAATAGGCCGAAAAAGAGTAGACAGCCCGGCTTGGTTTGTGATTTCACAGTAGTTGAGCGTTCCATCCTCAATTTTCCTTGTGCTCTAAGCCAATCCCAAAAATAATTACCCGGAATCAGATTTACTTCGGGTATTGGCTCGTGGTTGCTTTTGGCAATACCGGGTGTTTTATTTCCTTGAGCAACCTTATTTGGCTAATAAACCGGTAAAAAAGGCGACGACATGTTGTCCCAAGGTGTCCAGGTTGTAGCCACCTTCTTGAACGACAACCAAAGGGAGACGCAATGCAGCAATTTCTTTTCCGACATGGCTCAACGCTGCCGTTTCGATTTGAAAACCACCCAAAGTGCCATCATTTATGAGGTCGGTTCCCAGTGAAACGATGAGAATATCGGGCACATAGAAGCGAATACGGTTGAGGGCTGTCTCCAGAGCAGCCAGGTATGCCGTTTCGTTTGTGCTGCGGGGCAGGGGGAAATTGTAATTGTACCCTTTGCCCGCGCCTTCGCCGTATTCGTCGGCGTAACCCCAATAGTAGGGATATTCGTAGAAGGGATCGGCATGGATGGAGCAGAAGAGAACGTCGGAACGGCCGTAAAAAATCGCTTGTGTCCCATTGCCGTGATGATAACCGATGTCCAGAACAGCCACCCGCTGGCCCTGCTGAACCAGCCATTGGGCGGCAACGGCCGTATTGTTCAAATAGCAGCCGCCGCCGTAAAAATTAGGCCCGGCATGGTGGCCTGGCGGTCGGCAAAGTGCATAAGCAATCGGACTGCCCTGGGCGTGAACCAGCGCGGCCGCGCTGATGGCAACTTGAGCGGCCCAATAGGCCACATCCCAGGTATGCTCAAAAATGGGCGAAGTATCATCGAAGGCGTAATAACCAAGCTGTCCCCAAACGGACTGGGGCTTGTGGCGAACGGCAAATTTGGAAAATGTGTACGGCCGTGCCAATTGAGAGTCTTCTTCGTTGGCCATGCGTTCGTAGGCGTTTTGCAGCAGATTGAGCAGCCCATATTCGTGAATTTCACCGATGGTGTCGATGCTGAAATCACCCGCGCTGGTGATCGGGCCTAAGTTAGCGGTTTTTATGGCATCGAAAATGACCTGCCCGCGCCGGGCGACTTCACCGTATAAGCGGTTTTGGTGAGGCGTATCTGGCTGGTGCAGATGCGCCGGATCGTGTTTATGGTGGTTTGGATAGTAGAAAGTATGCATCCCAAAATACTCGCAAGTTGCTCAATGGACACTATTATATTCTATTAAACCCTGAATTTAACTATCCGACAATAAACATGATTACTGCCAGATTGGATGAAAGCCAACGGGGGCGATCTCGGTCATTGTGCCGGTGGCCGGTTCTAGCAGCCAGATGCCGGGTTGGCTGGCCGGATCCTGGGTGTCGTACCGTTGGAAGAGGATGTAACGGCCGTCACCCGACCAACTGGGCACGCCATGATGAACGAACGGCTCATCGGTCAGCGCCCTGGCTTTGCTGCCGTCGGCCCGAATCAGCCATAGTTGACGGCCGTTAACCGTTCCCGGCAGTTGGCGACCAAACACAACCCACTCCCCATCCGGCGACCAGGCCGGGCTGGCATCGTCGGTCATGTCGATCTCGCTGATGACGGTTGGCATAACACCCTCGTTGGCCGTGTCTCCCAGCAGCAGCGGCATAGAGACGACAAAATCATGGCTGTGTCCTTGATGATCGTCGTCATCGCTGCCGTGGTAGGTGATGAGCTGCTGATTGCGGTAGAGGAAAATTGGTTCGGTGGGGTGCCAGACGGCTGGTGTGCCCAGGCTGGTGGGCATTTGGAAGTGACGGCCGTTGCCAAAATTATAAAATTCAATCCCCTGATCCGGTGAAACAACGTAACTGACCCAAATGCCATCAGCTGAAAACCGGGCCGCCTGGCTGGGACCGGTTCCCGCTCCTTGCAGTGGTACTGTTTCACCTGTTTTGCTGTCCAGCCACCAGAGGCGGACGAGTGTGTTCGGTTCGGTTCGTTCGTATAGGAAACGGCGGCTGTCAGGGTGCCAGACGATGTGGTTGCATTGGGCTGGCGTGCAGGTAAGAAGCAGGTGGGGGGAACGGCCGTCACCCGTCATCAACCACAACGCGTCGCCGGTTGAATAGGCGATATGGCGGCCATCCGGCGCTGGGGCAAAGGTGAGGATGTCTTGCTCGCTTTGCGTGAGTTGGCTGGGATCGGCGCCCATTTCGGTTTCGGTCTGGTAGAGTTGGACACGACCGTTTTCATCCCAGTTCAGGTACAAAATGGGCGGCAGTTTGTTCTGTGAGAATTGGCAGCCGGCAAGCAGGCTAACGAGCAGCAGCCAAAAGGGGGTGAATCGTAATGTTGCCATGCCGGGATCATACCGGGTTGGCCGGGTTTTGGCTTGTTTGTTTGGTTGGGGTTAAACGGCCGTTAATCTCCACCTGCCTGCAAAGCCCGCAACATTTTTTCCCGAATATCATCCCGCACCTGACGGAACACCAGCAGTTTTTCATCGTCTGTCCCGGCTGCTTTAGCCGGGTCGGGAAAACTGATGTGAATGACCTGGCCTTTTCCCAACCAGAGAGGGCAATTTTCCGCCGCATCATCACAAACCGTCACAACTAAATCAAAGGAAATTTGCCGAAATTCATCCGCTGTATTAGATGTATGATTTGAAATATCAATTCCCAGTTCCGCCAACGCTTTGATAGCTAGTGGATGTACATAACCCGCCGGTTCAGTTCCCGCCGAATAAGCCAGCCATTCATCCCTTAAAAAATGATTGGTCAGTCCTTCAGCCATATGACTGCGACAAGAATTACCGGTACACAAGAAGAGAACGCTTTTCATTTTATGTGGCTGGTGGTGCTTCAAATTCCGAGTCCATTTCAACATAGACGCCGTCAACGATGTAGACGACCCATTCACATATATTGGTTACACGGTCGGCTGACCGTTCTAGATTGTGTACAGCCCATTCCAGCTGGTTGGCGTGCTCAACTTCGGTCGGGTTTTGGGTTACAAAGGTGATGATCTCACGATAAATACGATTGTACAGCGCGTCTACTTTGTCATCATTAGCCGGAATGCCACGAGCTAAAACCGCATCACGATTGGTGAAGGCGTCCAGGGAACGATGCAGCATATCCCGTGCGTGCAGCGCCATTTGGGGCAACAGTTCAGCAACTGTCGGTAAAATTTCTTTTTCGCCCAGCATCAGACTGATTTTGCCAATACCTTTCACGTAATCATGGATTCGCTCCAATTCGCCAACAATTTCGATGATGGAGGCGATGAGGCGCATGTCGCCGGCCATTGGCTGCTGCCGGGCGATGAGGGAGAGGCAGCCCATTACGATTTGAATACGCTGCTCATTTACTTTGATATCGGCCGTGATAAGTTGTTGGGCCAGTTGATGGTTCCGTTGCAGCAAAGCATCCGTTGCTCTGACGATATTTTCTTCAACTTCACTGCCTAATGTGATAATTTGGTCTTCTAATGACTGTAATTCTTTTTCAAAAGTCGCTCTTAACATTTTAGCCTCCTTAGCCGAATCGACCGGTAATATATTGTTCAGTGAGTTCATGCTGTGGGTTGGTGAAAAGGCTTTCGGTTTGGCTGAACTCAACCAGATAACCGGCGCGGTCTTCGCCCATATTGAAGAAAGCGGTGTAATCGGACGCGCGGGCGGCCTGTTGCATATTGTGGGTGACGATAAGGATAGTATATTTCTTTTTAAGCTCTTGAATCAACTCCTCAATGCGCAGTGTGGCAATGGGATCGAGGGCTGAGGCTGGTTCGTCCATCAAAATGATTTCTGGCTTGACGGCGATGGTACGGGCAATACACAATCGCTGCTGCTGTCCACCGGACAGAGAAAAGCCGCTTTGATCAAGTTTGTCTTTCACTTCATCCCAGAGAGCCGCTTGCTGGAGTGATTGTTCAACGAGGTCGTCCAATTCAGCTTTGCTGCCCTTAAATCCGTTGATGCGTGCGCCCCAGGCGACGTTTTCATAGATACTTTTGGGGAATGGGTTTGGTTTTTGGAAGACCATGCCGATGCGACGGCGCACTTCTACCGGGTCCACGTCGGGATCGTAGATGTTTTTGCCGCGGAACAGTATTTGACCTTCTAGCCGGGAAATAGGTACCAGGTCATTCATGCGGTTGAAAGCGCGTAAAAGGGTGCTTTTGCCGCAGCCGGAAGGGCCGATCAAGGCTGTGATCTGGCGGGCTTTGAATTTGAGGGACGCGTTTTTGACGGCGCGAAAGCTGCCGTAGTAAATGTTCAGCTCGTGTCCTTCGATGGCGTATTCGCCGTTGGAATTTGAATTTATGTTTGTCATTAGTTACCCCATTTTTGTGCTGTAGCGGTTGCGCAGGAACACGGCCGTTGCATTCAAAGTCAATAGCAGCACTAACAAAACGATAATGGCCGCCGCCGCAATATTACGAAACTCATCCTGCGGTCGCGATGTCCATTGATAAATCTGAATCGGTAATACCGTAAACTTTGAGAACGGCCCCGATGGGTCAACGGTAATGAACGTGGAGGCTCCGACAACCACAAGTGGTGCCGTTTCGCCAATGGCGCGGGACATAGACAAGATGGTTCCTGTCAAAATACCCGGCAGTGCATTAGGCAAAACGTGGTGCCAGATGGTTTGCCATTTGGTGGCTCCCAGGCCAAAACTGGCCTGCCGCAGTGAACTTGGCACGGCCCGAATGGCTTCCTGGGCATTGATGATAATGATGGGCAGAATGAGCAGGCCTAGTGTTAACCCGGCCGAGATGATGGTACGGCCGTTTGCCGTCGTCGCATCATCAATGACACCAAATACAGCTCCACTCGTAAACTGCTCCAAGACCCGGACAAAAATCGCCAGCCCCAGCATACCGTAGATAATAGAGGGTACACCGGCTAGATTGTTGATATTTGTCTGAATAGTATTGTTAATACGATTAGCCTGGGCATATTCTTCCAGATAAATGGCTGCTCCCACCCCAATGGGGAAAGAAAAGGCAATCGTGATGATAATAACCCACAGGGAGCCGATAATCGCCGTCCGAACCCCGGCCAATTCTGGCTCACTCGATTGGGGACTCGTAATGAAAGAAGGTGTCATCCACGAGCGGAATTCCACTTCTGCATTGGGAAATTCTTGTTGTGTTTCCAAAAGCACAGCGCTGCGTTTGAATATTGAATCAACCAGTGACCAGGTTTTAACTACATTGGGCACCACTACCCGCTCTAAAACCAGACGATAAACGTCATCTTGGGTTCGAGCCGGCAGCGAGCAGGCTGTTGGCGGTTCATCACCGTTGCATAGTTCATTTAACAAAACCGGGTCTTCAAAGACAGTTTTGTTTTCAAGAAAAAGCTGTTCCCGTTCCAAACGACGGCCTAAACCAACAGAAATATTGGCGGCCAAAATATTTACCAGTGTTTCCTGCGGCAAATCTGCCAACTTTTCCTTGAAAACCGTTTCGGCAAAAAAGTCGAGGGTTCCGCTGTCAATCCCAGGCACATAGCGCTGGATAGGTTCGTCTGGCCAACTGGCATTCACTTCGGACCAGGTTTGCGCGTTGGTAAAGATTAGGCGCAGCTGTTCATCAGTGGCATTGGTCAGGAAATTATTTTGCTGGTTGACGACGATGGCCAAGGCATCTGTGCCGACTCGGATTTCGATAGGGTTACGGCCGTTCGCCTTGCAGGCGGTCAATTCAGCCTGGTTGATGGGACGGCTGGCATTGGCAATATCAGTCGTACCATCCAGGCAAAAGGCGCGAAAACCGCCGGTACTGCCCACACTCTGTAAATTGATATTACCCGAAAATCCACCTTCTTTGAACATGGCCGCTAAATGCTCAATGAGCGGGAATACAGTTGAGCTGCCGGCGATATTGATATTGCTGCTGTGTCCTGCAGGATCAACAACGGGCCATTGCGGCGAGTTGGGATCGAGATTGTTTGCTTCCAACCAGGCCGTTTCAGCGGCGGTCATATCGGCCGGAAAATAACCGACTGTCTCAATTTCTTCATCAGCATGGGTGATGATGTAGTTGACAAAGGTGTTCACGGCCGAATTCTCAGCCATGATGTCGGCGGTTGTGTAAATGTATAACGGCCGTGCCAAAGGATAATCACCACTGGCTACTGAATCCGCATTCGGGTCCTGTCCATTAACGGCAACCGCTTTCAACGTATCCGCATTATTTTGGTAATAAGCAAAGCCAAAAAAGCCGATCGCATTCGGGTCACCCGCAATACCGGCCGCCAATTCATTGTCATCTTCACTGGAGATTGTGCTGCTTGAAGTAAGCATTTGCTCCTCTTCAACGGCCAGCACCAGGCTTTCCGGCGTGATTTGATTTTGTACCGCCACCAGGCCAAACGCCGAATTAAAAATATTATAAAGCAGCGCCAACAGCACCAAAATAGCAATAATCGTTGCTGATAAGAACAGCGTACGCCAGATAGCCCCTTTGCGATGCCTGGCCCCAATTTGTGAGATCAGCGCATCCCCTTCGGAGTAATAACTTTTATCGGCCATTATTCATATACCTCACGGAAGCGGGCCACGATGCGGCGGCTGACCATATTCAGACTCAATGTCATAAAAAATAATAAAAGACCAATGGCAAAAATACTATTGTAATCAACCGAATCGTAACTCAAATCACCACCACTAATACGGACAATGTGACCGGTCATCGTTTCTGCCGATTCAAACGGGTTAAACGTGAACTTGGGGCCAGCCCCGGCGGCAATCGCCACAATCATTGTTTCCCCAATGGCTCGCGAGATCGCCACCACAAAAGCGGCCGTGATGCCCGACAACGCTGCCGGTAAAACGACTTTCAACGCGGTCTCCAGCTTGGTCGCACCCAGTCCATAGGCTGCCTGCCGCAAAGAAACCGGAACCGCGTGCAGGGCGTCTTCAGCCATAGAGCTAACTAGCGGGATGATCAAAATCCCCACGACGATACCGGCCGATGCCGTATTGAAAATCTGAACCGTCCCATCGCCGAAAATAGCCCGCAGAAAAGGGGTCATGAACGTTAACGCAAAATAGCCGTAGACCACAGTTGGTATCCCGGCCAGCACTTCCAGAATCGGTTTGAGAATGCTGCGTGCCCGATCCGAGGCATATTCACTCAAGTAGATAGCGGTAGCCAGGCCCAACGGAAGTGCCACCAACATAGCGATAGCACTGGTCATTAGAGTCGCAGTTACTAACGGCCAAATACCGAAATTACCAATTGCCGGCTGCCATTTGGTTGAGGTGAAAAACTCCAACAGCGTGACGCCTTCCGTTTGGAAAAAGAGCAAAGCCTCTTTGCCTAGTTCGTAAACAATGCCAATTGTCGTAAAGATAGAGATGGCTCCACACAAGAAAAGAAATCCTTGAATTATAGTTTCTCGCGGACGGAATTTTTTGGCTAAGTTGCCTTTTTTACCGCTTAGATCAACAGCCTGTGTCGCTTCAGGGTTAAGAGCTGCATGACTCTCCATAGATTTTCTCCTTGTCCCGTTTTCCTCGACCCAAAGGGTTTCCTTAGTGCTTTAAAAATAAATCGGGTAATCGTAGGGACGAACCCTTGTGGTCGCCCAACTGGGCAGGCACAAGGCCAGCCCCTACTCAAAATCGTAGCCCGTTTTAATTCTTAAAATGCAACAAAACCCTTTGGGTCTGACTATCATTCCTTTAACAACATTCAAGGAGAGGATGGTATTTCATCCTCTCCTTACCAATCTGTTTATGCGTACGTTGACGTTGTGTCATTAGAAACGCATATGATGTGTTCAATCTTGATTATTGGGCATCCAACCAGCCAATCATAGCCATTTCAAGTGCATCGGCGCTGGCGGGGAAGTAACCCACATCGGTAATCTCTTCATTGACGTAGGTCAGAAAGAAATTAATGTAGGCAGCAACCTGCGGTTTCTCGGCCATGATAGTGGCATCGGAGTACATGAAGAGCGGGCGGGCCAAAGGATATTCGGCGGCATCGACCGTTGCCTGATTGGGTTCGACACCCTCAATGGAGAGGATATTGAGCGTGTCGGCATTTTCCTGGTAGTAGGCATAGCCAAAGAAGCCGATGGCGTAAGGGCTGCCCAGGATACCTTGGACCAGGACATTGTCATCCTCGCTCAACTCCAGGTTGGAAGCGGCCAGAATCGGGGTTTCATCTTCATCAAAGATTTCTTCAACGAAGTAATCGAAAGTACCGGAATCGGTGCCGGGGATGTAGCGCAGAATCGGTTCGGCCGGCCAGGAAGGGTCCACATCAGCCCAGGTTTCGGCGGTGCTGAAGATGGCCACCAACTGTTCAAAAGTGACGTCAGTCAGGAAATCATTTTCTTTGCTGACGGTGACGGCCAGAGCATCGGTACCAACGCGGAACTCGATGGGAGTACGGCCGATAGCGGCACAAGATTCGATTTCGCTGTCCTTGATAGCCCGGCTGGCGTTGGAGACGTCAGATTCACCGGCGACGCAGAAGCGTTCAAAGCCAGCGCCGGAACCAATGCTGTCGATGGTGATATTGCCAGCAAAACCTTCGTCTTGGAACCGTTCGGCCATCCGTTCGGCCAGGGGGAAAACTGTAGAGCTGCCGGCAGTGACAATATCGCCGCTAACGGCTAAGGGGTCAATCATAGGCAGCGACACGACTTCAACGGTCTCGACGACTGTTTCGGTGACTGTTTCAGTCACGGTTTCGGTTTCAGTTACAACCCGGGTAACTTCAACTTCGACTCGCTCTGTGACCGCTTCGGGTTCAGCAGAGCCGCCGCAGGCTGCAGCTAACGCCGCGATTAACGCTAATACAATTAATAATTTAAAACGCATTTTTCTCCTCCAGAGATATTGAGATTGGTTTATTGCCTGCCTGATTGCCATACTCTCCTCTTCAATTAATTTAATGAGATTATGGCAAGACGACAGTACGGAATCATCTGTGCTGCTGCCTTGTTGAGGCAAGTGTGCTTTTGTTACAGGGAGCAGAATAACGCTGAGTAATTAACGATCTTTCAATGGGCTGTTAACAATTGGCAAAGATCGTGTTAAGGGTTGGTTAACGGCCGTAAACACGTTACGCAAGGGCGAGGCAATCGGGAAAAATGTCTATCCAATGGCGCTGGTCAATGATTGCCTCATGCGATTTTGGGCCAACAAGGCAGGCGAGGCGGTAGTGCTAGACACGGCATGGAAGGTTTTGATTTGACCAGGGTTGTTCGCGTCGTGCATAACACTTGGGGAGATTACGAAAAACGGCCGTGAATATTTAAAATTGCGTCCCTATTGATTTTGGGCCAGGGGGTGGATGAGGCGGTTGGATGGGGAGGTTGATTTCTGCTCAGCCGGTAACCAATGTGACTTTTGAGCCAGTGAATTATTGGTAAATAAGTTTTACACTGTTCTTTAATTTATTTATTGGATTAGTTCGTAATAGTTGGATTCTGAGCTAGAAGTATTTCATATATTATTCTCTAACTCGCAATCTGATCGAGAGTTGTAAGATGTCAATGAAAAAAGCTCGTGAAGATGGTCAGGGGTTGGTTGAGTATGCCCTCATTTTAATATTGGTTTCTGTCGTTTCAATAGGTATTTTGACAGTTTTAGGTCCGCAAATCGGTGATGCGTTCAGCAATGTTGTTGGCAGTTTGGGAGGCGGTCCCATTACATCACTAACGGCCGTTCGCACTGGTAACGACACTGGTAATGACGTTACCGTCACCGTCAGCGTGAGCGAAAGTACGAGCGTGAAACTGTCCGATTCACAGAGCGGGAACTCGACGACCATATCGTGCAGCAGCACTTGTAGTTACACATTCAGCAGTGTGGGTTTTAGTGGTGGCACGATAAAAGCAACGGCAGAAGGCCTGTCACGCATAACTGGTTATTCCGCAAAGAAATAAGTTTTAAGCTGGATATTATTCGGTGACGGGCAAGGTGAAATAAAAGGTGCTGCCTTTGCCTTCTTTGCTGGTGGCCCAGATACGGCCGTTGTGCGCCTGAACAATGTGGCGGGCAATGGCCAAACCGAGGCCGGTTCCCCCACGGCTGCGGGTGCGGGCACGGTCTGATTTATAGAAACGTTCAAAAATACGGGGCAGGTCAGTCGCTGTAATGCCGATACCATGGTCTTGGATGGAAAAACGGACGGCCGTTTCCTTGTCAACCAATTCGGCAAAAACCGTAATTTTGTCACCGGGTGACGAAAATTTAATCGCATTATGCAGCAAATTGGCAACGACTTGCTGCACACGGGACGCATCGGCCAGAACTAGCGGCAAACCGGATGGCAAATTGAGAACCATCTCGATTTGGCTGCGTTCTGCCTGGGGCTGCAGGCGCTCCATCGGATCAAAAAATAGGTCGGGAACGGCCGTACGCGCCACTTTTAAGGGCACTTGACCCGATTCAATCCGCGATAGTTCCAGCAGTTCCTCCACCATTTGGGTCAATGTATCCACTTCCAACTCGGCTCGTTCCAAAAATCTGTTGGCGGCCGGCGGGTCGTCCAACGCGCCATCTTGCAGCGTTTCCACCACCGCTCGCAAAGAAGCCAGCGGCGTGCGTAGTTCGTGTGAAATATTGCTGATAAAGTCGCGCCGGATGGTTTGTAAATGGCGGATATGGGTCAAGTCTTGCAGGATAAGCAGGTAGCCGTTGGCATCATCATCCTTAAACGGGGTGATGACGGCCTGCAAAAACAAGTCGGCCCCGACTTCGACAGCGATCGATTGTTCTCTGCCTGACTCACGGCAGCGCAGCCATAAATCAATCAATTCGTGATGACGCACAACTTCGGCAACGGAGCGGCCGATCACGACCGATTCTTGGGTGTTGAGGATGCGGGCCGCAGCCGGATTCATCAGCGTTACTTTGCCAATAGAGTCGGCAAACAACAGGCCGTCACCCATCTGATTGAGTACGAGCGTCAGAAGCTGCTGTTCCTGTGTCAGTGTTGTTAACCGTTCGTCCAGTCGTTCGGCCATCTCGTTAAATGCAAAAACAAGCTGCCCCATTTCATTCGATTGGCCGGTGATGATATGGCTGTGGCGCTGGCCGTCGCGCAGTTGGTTGGCCAGGGTTTTCAGGTCTTGCAAGGGACGGTTGAGGTGCTGTGAGAGTAAATGAGCCAGGAGGAGGGCCAGTCCGGCCGATAAAATGCCGGAAATGAGGATGCCCTGGCGGACGCAGGCCGTATCGCAGCCGGGACGACCAACATAGAACCACAAGCTCACCACAATGATGAGAACCAGCAGTAGAATAGGTCCCCCGATGCGTCGGCGCAGTTTTTCGTACATCGACTACCCCTCGAATCGGTAGCCAACGCCGCGTACGGTAACGATTCGGACCGCCTGAGCCGGGTCGGGTTCGATTTTTTCGCGCAGCCAGCGCACGTGAACGTCTACGGTGCGGCTGTTACCATCGTATGACCAGTCCCAAACTCGCTCCAAAATCAAATCACGTGAGAGGGCGATGCCACGATGGCGGGCCAGGAATTGCAGCAGGTCAAATTCTTTGGGTTTAATGCGCAGCGGTTGGTCATTCAGGCGTACTTCGCACCGTCCGCCATCAATGACAAGATTGCCGAAGGTGAGTACGGCCGTTTGCGGCGATGAGGGCAGCGGCGTTTCCCCTTGTTCGGCAGCCAGTTCTTCGCGAATGATTTCGACGCGGCGCAACAGGGCTTTAACACGGGCCAACAGTTCGCGCATGCTAAACGGTTTGGTGAGATAATCATCGGCGCCCATTTCCAGGCCAACGATTTTATCGATTTCTTCGGCGCGGGCGGTGAGCATGAGGACGGGAGTGCTGAGTTCCTGGCGCAGGATGCGGCATACTTCAAAGCCATCCATACCGGGCAGCATGACGTCCAGCAGGATGAGATCGGGTTTGCTTTCGCGGGCTAATTTGAGAGCGGTACGGCCGTTGTCGGTGGCCGCTACCTCGTATCCCTGCCGTTTTAAGTTATAGGCCAGGGTCTCTTGCAGCGTAATTTCGTCTTCAACAATCAGGACTGAGTAGCTCATGCCAATATTGTGACTGTTATTGGAACGGCCGTCAATTGCTTTATGTTATGAACTTGTTAACAATTGGCCTAAATGAACACTTTTTAAGTGCCCATGACCATTTTCCAACTGGAGCGACTAAATAACTAACTGGACATAGGTTTCACTTCTGGGAGTTCGCCCCACTTTCTAACTTTAGCTGCCATTTGTTGTGTTTGCTTGAAATTTTGGTTCAATTATTCAGGAACAACTCCAATGAACCTGAGGTGCGATTCAGGCGTTACCGATTTGATTTCCTCAGGTTCAAAATGAGAATGAGAGGTGTTTATGTCACAACATGATTTTCAGCAGCAATTACGACAGACTATCGGCCGGCATTTTAACCTGGATGAATTACAGCAGTTAGTTTTTGACTTAAATCTGGATTGGGATGAACTGGCTGGTTCGACTAAATCAAGCAAAATTGCAGCCCTGGTGAGGATGGTGATTCGTCACGGCCGTTTACCCGATTTGCTGGCCGCTTTGCAAACTCAGCGACCGGCAGTGCATTGGCCCGAACCCTCACCGGTAGAAGCTATTGTCAAGGAAGTGCGCCAGGGAAATATACCCGATTTAAGCGGGGCAATGCTGCGCCGGGCCAGATTGGACGGGGCAAATTTAGGCGGCGTTAATTTACGCGGCGCCAGCTTACGCTGGGCCAAACTGTACCTGGCCAATTTGAGCGGCGCTGATTTGCGGGATGCGGATTTACGGCGGGCCAAAATGCGCAAAGCGAACCTGTCTCAGGCTGATTTGCGCGGGGCCAAACTCAATGGCGCTGATTTTAGGCTGGCCAATCTACGCGGGGCCAAAGTTGCCGCCGATCAGTTAGCGCTGGCTAAATTAAGTGGTGCGATACTGCCCAATGGCCGGGTTTTTGATCCGGAACGGCCGTTGTCAGAGCAGTTAACTTGATTAGCGCAGCGAATAACTAAACGGGAACAATGCTACTGGAATCAGTTTGAAATGCTGTTTGGCGAACGGGATGCCTACAATCGTGACAGCCAATATCAGGCCGCCGGTCAAATGAGCGATGGCGATTTCCCAGCCAAAAACCAGGAGCCAAATTACATTAAAAACCATACGAATAAAGCCGTCGCCATGTTCTTCAGGGATGACTTGCTTGCCAAATGGGGCCATTGTAGCGATGCCCAGGTTGATGGATTGCATCCCAAAGGGAATGCCGACAATGGTGATGCAGAGCAGTAAGCCGCCTAAAATGTAACCCAGCCCGGCCAGAAAACCGCCAAAAATTAACCAGATGATGTTGCCGATAAAACTCATTGTTTCCTCCGTAAAACGTAACTGCCAAGCCATCCTCCCGGAGGTTCACGAGTGCTAAATTCAGCCTCCGGGAGGGTTAGTAGTTACCATAAAACGTAAAATGTAAAACGTGATTTGTGATTATTTTGTCTCTTTGCACCGCTTTACGCAATAACATCATTCACGTTTCACGCATCACGCTTTACTCAAATGGTAACTGCCAATCCATCCTCCCGGAGGTTCACGAGTGGGTAGCTGTTACCGGCAGTTTAACCTCCGGGAGGGTTAGTAGTTACTGCAAATGCTGATTTAGCCAATCCAATAACAACTGCGTCAATTCTGGTTCTGGGCCGAACATATCCGTACCGTGTCCTGCGCCGTCGTATAGCTGTAAGGTTGCTGTGCCTGGGGCCATCTCGGCCAGCGTGAGTGAGGAATCGGCCGCATATTGATCTTCTTCGCTGGCGACGATGAGGAGGGGGCGGCTGCCGTACTGGATGATGGCATCGTCGGTGGTCACGCGGCGATAATCCAGCCCCGGCGAGAGCAGGGCGACGGTTTTGATGGCTGGCTGGCTGGCGCCGGTGCGTAAGGCTATGTTGGAACCGATGCTGGCCCCAATAACGGCCGTTCTCGCCTCATCTACACTTTCCAATTCAACAAAATAATTCCAGACCCGCAGCAAATCATCATCTGCCTTTTCCCAATCCCGGTCGCTGCCCGATTCGCCGTGCCCGCGCATGTCCAGCGCCAGGACGGCATAGCCGTTGGCCAGCAGTGCGTCGGTCAGGCCCACTTCCTCCCACACCTGGCGATTGCTGCCCAGCATGTGCAGCAATATCACACCAGGGAAGGGAGCCATGCCGCCGGGGGCGGAGTAGGTGGCGTGCAGCAGCAGCCCGTCGGCCGCTTCGATAGTGACGTTTTCGGTGGTGGGTTGGGTAACGGCCGTTTCCGGGACCATCGTTGGCGGAACTGGCTGGGGTTCGGCAGCCATTTCTTCCGCCGCTTCCGGCTCTTTTTCTGGTAAAGGTTCCATCGTTGGCGTTGGTCGGCCAACAGCCTCAGAAACTGCGGTGGTGTTGGCTGTCTCATCTTGAGAGGTCTGCACGCCTTCTTCAACAACAAGAGTAGATTCAGTCGATGGAATTTGGTTCCCTTGGCAGGCTGCCGGAATAAAAATTAAAGCAATTCCTAAAATCACTAATTGTTTTATTTTCATTGATCCAATCCTTTTTTGCTCAAACAATATGAAAATTGGATTATACAACGCTTAAACCACCGGCAAGTATGGTTGCTTACACCGTTATGATAGAGGTATAGTAACCGAAAATTCAAGGATGGATCAAATGACACAAGAAAACGGCCGTTCCCGCATCGCCGCCGCCTTTCAAAAAGCGCAGCAAACCCAAACCGCAGCCCTGATGCCTTACTTCACCATCGGCTTCCCCGACCAGCCCACGTCGCTTGCGGTGATTGAAGCCATCGCTCCGTACAGCGATTTGCTGGAATTGGGCGTCCCCTTTAGTGATCCCTTGGCCGATGGGCCGACCATCCAGCGCAGTACACAGATTGCGCTGGAAAATGGCACGACAACGGCCGTATGCCTGCAAACCGTTCGCACCCTGCGCCAGCGCGGCATCACCACCCCGATCATGTTCATGGGTTACTACAATCCCATCCTGGCTTACGGGCAAGAAAAATACGTCACTGATGCCGCCGCCGCCGGTGTTGATGGCTTCATCGTGCCCGATTTGCCGCCGGAAGAAGCCGGCGACCTGGAAGACTTGGCTGCCGACGCCGGTCTGGCGCTCATCCACTTTTTAGCCCCCACCAGCAACCCGGCCCGCATTGCCAACGTTACCCAGCGGGCCAGCGGCTTCATTTACCTGGTCAGCCTGACCGGTGTCACCGGCGCACGGGCCAGTTTACACGCTGATCTGGCCGATTTTGTCGGCCGCGTGCGTGCCCAGGCCAATGTACCCCTGGCTGTCGGTTTTGGCATTGGGTCGCCCGAACAAGCCGCCAACGTTGGCCAGATGGCCGATGGCGTCATTGTCGGCAGCGCCCTCATCAGCGCCGCCGAACAAGCCGCCGACAAACCGGCAGCGGCCAAACAATTTGTCCAATCACTCCAGCAGGCGTTAAAAAAGTGACTGGAGACTGGAGGCTACTTTTAATCTCCAGTCTCTAGTC
>JBNKZT010000067.1:0-21299 GCA_050301775.1 Promineifilaceae bacterium (SeqCode) | reverse complement strand
ATACCACCCGCTCTTACCAGCGCATCACCAACGCCCCGCTGCTCATTCTACTTTGCCTGTCAATGGCCGACATGGACAGTTACCCTGATGAACAGCGCCAACAAAACGAATGGCTCATGGCCGTACAAAGCACAGCATTGGCCGGGCAGAATCTACTGCTGGCCGCCCACGATCTAGGATTGGGCGCCTGTTGGATGTGCGCGCCGCTTTTTTCACCCGACATTGTATGCCAAGTGCTCAATTTACCCGCTGATTGGCAGCCACAAGCACTCATCACTGTGGGCTATCCGGCTGAAACGCGGCAAAAAACACGAAAACCGCTTGATTCCTGCGTATTATTTGTCGATTAATATGGCCATTTGATACGGCCGTTTTATTGCCACCCTCCATCATTTCTGCTATAGTCCGATTAATTCAATTTATCTGATTTATTGGATGATTAACCGGGTATGCAATTAGCAAAGCTAGACTCTCAATTTCTCAACTATCTGATCGAAGCCCGTATTGCTCCCGGCGAACGAGTCCCCACCCTGCAAGAAATCGGCAACGAACTAGGCATCAGCGTCGGCAAGCTGCGCGAGCAATTAGAAGTCGCCCGCAATCTTGGCCTCGTTTCCGTCCGCCCTCGCGTAGGCATCCAGCGCGAACCCCTCGATTTTTCCAAAGCAATCCTACCCAGTGTCTTATTTAGCCTGGGCACAGGAGAAGCCTCATTTATTCAATTTAGCCAACTGCGCCGGGCCATCGAAACTGAATTATGGTCAGAAGCTGTTATTTTGCTAACCGCAGATGACAAAACATGCTTGCGCGAAATTGTTAACCGGGCCTGGCAAAAATTGCGTGGCGAGCCAATTCATGTGCCCAATGGGGAGCATCGCCAATTTCACCTTAAGATTTACAGCCGTTTAGATAACCCCTTCGTTCAAGGCGTGCTGGCCGCCTATTGGGATGCCTATGAAGCCAGCGAATTAACCCGTTTTGCTAGCTACCAGTATTGGCTGGATGTTTGGAATTTCCACGAAAAAATTGCCGATGCCCTTTGTGCTAACGAATTCGATCGGGGGCAGCAGTTGCTCGTGGAGCATTTTAACCTATTACCCACAACCTAAGGATTTATTATGACCGATAAAACCATGACTTTTGAAGAAGTCGAATCTGTAATTATCCGTTTTGCTGGTGATTCTGGTGACGGAATGCAGCTAACCGGCACCCAATTCACCAATGCCGCCGCCGTATTTGGCAACGACATCAGCACCATGCCCGATTATCCGGCTGAAATTCGCGCCCCCATCGGGACACTGGCTGGCGTCAGCGGTTTCCAGGTTAATCTGTCCAGCCAGGATGTGTTGACCCCCGGCGACGCCCCGCGCGTGCTCGTGGCCATGAACCCGGCGGCGCTCAAAGCCAGTATGCCCGACATGGAATCCGGCGGCATTATCATTGTGAATACAGATGCCTTCACCCGTACCAACCTGCAAAAAGCAGGCTATGACAGCAACCCACTGGAAGACGAGTCGCTGCAATCGTATCGCGTTTTCCCTGTGCCGCTTACAAGCGTCAACCGAGAAGCGTTGGCTGATGTTGAAGGGCTGTCAACCAAGGATAAAGACCGCAGTCAAAACTTTTTTGCTCTGGGCATCGTTTTCTGGATGTTTGACCGGCAGGTAGATGTAACCCGCCACTGGCTGGAAAAGAAGTTTGCCAAACGACCGATTGTTGTGGAGGCAAACAGCAAGGCGTTGATGGCCGGTTACCATTTGGGCGAAACGATGGAAGCATTCCAGCAGCGGTTTCGCATTCGCCCGGCCGCTCTAAAGCCAGGCACATACCGCAAGGTAACAGGCAATGAAGCAACAGCGATGGGGCTGGTCACGGCGGCGCATAAAATGGGTAAACCGCTGTTTTATGGCACGTATCCCATCACCCCAGCCAGTGATATTTTGCACGCGCTGGCGCCGCTGCGTCATTACGACGTGCGCACTTTCCAGGCGGAAGATGAAATTGCGGCGATGGGTTCGGTGATTGGTGCCTCTTTTGGCGGTGCGTTGGCTGTTACGGGAACCAGCGGCCCCGGCATTGCTCTCAAGAGTGAGGCGATGAACCTGGGCATCATGCTGGAGCTGCCAATGGTGATTGTCAATGTGCAGCGCGGTGGTCCCAGCACCGGCTTGCCGACCAAGGTTGAGCAGTCCGATTTGTTCCAGATGATGTACGGCCGTAACGGAGAAAGCCCCATCGCCATCTTATCGCCGCGCAGCCCGTCAGACTGCTTCGACATTGCTTACGAAGCCTGCCGCCTGGCCATGCACTCCATGTCGCCGGTCGCTATTTTGTCCGACGGCTTCCTGGCCAACAGCTCTGAACCCTGGCTCATTCCCGATGCCGACGAAATTCCGGCCATCGAAGTAACCCATCCCGCACCCCATACCAATGGCGATGGCCCATTCATGCCCTACAAGCGCGATCCGGAAACATTGGCCCGCCCCTGGGCCATTCCTGGCACACAAGGTTTAGAACACCGACTGGGTGGTTTGGCCAAGGCGCCGGAAACCGGTAACGTTTCCTACGTCCCGGCCCACAACGAACAAATGACGGCCGAACGCGCCGAGAAGGTTGCCCGATTGGCGAATATGATTCCCGAACAAGAAGTGTTTGGGCCGGAAGAAGGTGATTTGCTGGTGATTAGTTGGGGCGGCACGTATGGTGCAGTGCGCACGGCCGTTGCCCGCGCCCAGGCTGAAGGCAAATCAGTGGCCCATGCCCATGTCCGTTATCTCAATCCGTTCCCCAAAAACTTTGAAGCTCTGCTGGGTCGGTACAAGAAAGTCATGGTCGCCGAATTAAATGCCGGTCAATTGGCTTTCATGATTCAAGGCAAATTTGTTACCAAAGTGATTCCTTACAACAAAATTCAAGGCCAGCCGTTCAAGATCGGCGAAGTACAGGCCAAGATTGCGGAGGTATTGAGCTAGAGCTAGAGTAAAGAGCAAGAGGAACTCCTCTCGCTCTCGCTCAGACCTCTCGCTTTTGGAGAATTATTATGACGACAGCAACGATTCCTTTAGAACTGACTCGCAAAGATTTTGTATCTGACCAAACGGTGCGCTGGTGCCCTGGCTGCGGCGACTACTCAATTCTGGCTCAAATCCAGAAAACATTGCCCGATATCGGCTATAAAAAAGAGGACATTGTCTTCATTTCGGGCATTGGCTGTTCCAGCCGGTTTCCATATTACATGGACACGTATGGCATTCACAGCATACACGGCCGTGCCCCCACATTGGCCAGCGGTTTAGCCATCACCAACCCCGACTTGAGTGTGTGGGTCATCACCGGTGACGGCGACGGCTTGTCCATCGGTGGCAACCACTTCATCCACGCCATGCGCCGCAACATCAACCTAAACGTCATCCTGTTCAACAACCGGATTTACGGTCTGACCAAAGGACAATATTCGCCCACATCCCGTACCGGCTTCAAAACCAAATCATCGCCGATGGGAACCATTGAACAGCCGATTAATCCCATCTCGCTGGCCCTTTCGGCCGGCGCCACCTTTGTCTCCCGTTCTCTGGATGCGCACACAACACACCTGGGTGAAACTTTTGCCAAAGCCGCGGCGCACAAAGGCACCTCTTTTGTCGAGGTGTACCAAAACTGCGTCATCTTCAATCCCAATGAATGGGGACCGCTGCTTGACCGCCGCGAACGGGACGACCATATCATCTATCTGGAACATGGCCAGCCGATGGTTTTTGGTAAAAATAACGACAAAGGTATCCGCCTCAACGGGTTCAAGCCAGAAGCGGTTGAATTGGGCAATGGCGTAACCGAAGCCGATCTCATCGTCCATGATAAGACCTCCAAACAGTTGGCTTACACGCTGAGCAGCATCGAATACCCCGATTTCCCGGCGTTCATGGGCGTCTTGTACGAGGAAGAAAAACCAACTTATACAGAAGGTTTGATGAACCAGATCGAAACAGCTCAAGCAGCAAAGGGCAAGGGCGACTTGAACGCCCTTTACCGCAGCGCCGATGTGTGGACAGTGGCCTAAGCGACTGCCTCATCACACCGCCCAAACAAGATTGTTCGCTCGGCGTGATTTGATACAATTGAGGGCGCAATAATCACCACATAAACGTAAAATGTAGCGGAGCCTCTGCTACATTTTACGTTTTATTTTTTAGGAGAATATTATGGATGATTCTACTGTTAGGGCGCAAAAGAGGGCGGGGGAACGGCCGTCCCCCATTAACGACTTTTCCATTGTCGTCGCCACCGTCAACGGCACCGGCAGCCAAACTGCTAACATGGCCCTGCTGCGCGCCATCTTCAAGATGGGTATCCCTGTCAACGGTAAAAATATTTTTCCCTCAAATATCCAGGGGCTGCCCACCTGGTACCACATCCGCGTCAGCCATGAAGGGTACGTCGCCCGCCGCCACACCTCGGAAATCCTGGTCGCCTTCAACGAAGCGACCGTTCATGCTGATGTACAAAAACTTCCGTCCGGCGGCGTCTTTCTTTACAATGCCGACTGGCGCAATATCCCCGAACGAGACGATATTTACAGCTACGGGGTGCCCGTTAACCAGTTCATCCGCGAGACCGGCATGAAGGGCAAGCTGCGCGATTACGCCACCAACATGGTTTATGTGGGGGCGCTGGCCTTTTTGTTGGAAATTCCCATTGAGCGGATTGATGAAGCGCTTAACCACCATTTTAATGGGCGGCGCAAACTGATTGACCCCAACATGAGCGTTGTCCAGACCGCCTACGAATGGGCCGCAGCCAATCTGGATAAACAAGACCCGTACCGGGTTGAACCGATGAATGAGACAGAAGGCTTGATCACCATTACCGGCAATGAAGCGGCCGCATTGGGCGCTGTGTTCGGCGGGGTAACGGTAGCCGCCTGGTACCCCATTACGCCCTCCACCAGCCTGATTGACGCCCTCAACGGCTATCTTCCCAAAATGCGGCAAGACCCGGAAACCGGCAAAGCGACTTACGCCGTCGTCCAGGCCGAAGATGAACTGGCGGCAATTGGCATGATCATCGGCGCCGGTTGGGCCGGGGCGCGGGCAATGACAGCCACGTCCGGGCCAGGTATTTCGTTGATGGCTGAATTTGCCGGGCTGGGCTATTTTGCCGAAGTGCCGGCTGTTATTTGGAATGTTCAACGGGTTGGCCCCAGCACCGGTTTGCCCACCCGCACCGGGCAAGGCGATCTGATTTTCACTTACTATCTGGGCCATGGCGACACGAAAAATGTCATTTTACTGCCATCTTCGGTGAAGGAATGTTTTGAATTTGGCGCATCTTCATTCGATTTGGCCGATCAATTACAAACGCCGATTTTTGTATTGAGTGATTTGGACTTGGGAATGAATAACTGGATGTCGGAGCCGTTTGAGTATCCGGATCAGCCTATCAATCGGGGCAAGGTGTTGACGGCCGATGAAGTGACGAAGGAATACGGCCGTTATAAAGACATTGACGGCGACGGCATTCCCTATCGCACCCTACCCGGCAACACCCATCCACTGGCGGCCTGGTTTGCGCGGGGCACCGGCCACAACGAAAACGCCGTCTACAGCGAGCGCCCTGATGATTGGGAAAAGAATATGGCCCGCCTCCTGCATAAATTTGAGACGGCACGTGGACTGGTTCCCGCGCCGGTCATCGACATTGTGGACAGCTCTGACATTGGCATCATCGCCTATGGCACGACCCAGTACGCCATCGACGAAGCCCGCGACCGGCTGGCCGCAGAGGGCATCGCCACCAGCTTCTTGCGCTTGCGGGCGCTGCCCATCAACGATGAAGTGGCTGCTTTTATTGAAAAACACAAGCAGGTTTATGTGATCGAACTGAATCGGGACGGCCAACTGCATACCATTTTGCAATCGGAACTCCCGAAATTGGCGGCCAGACTGAAATCGTTGGCCCATTTGGACGGCATGCCGCTGACGGCACGGTGGGTGGTGGAGCAATTTTTGTAAAATCTCGTAGGTCTCACCCGAATATTGAGGAGCTACGTAACCACTAAGCTCCTCTGGAAATTGGACCAATTTCTGCGCACAAATCATCTGCGCGGCCAAGGGAAATTGGTCCAATTTGGGTAAGCAGTTACGAAGACACTATAATTCTCGCTCATGACAAAAATAACGACAGATGAGGGGGCGGCCGATTCGGCTGGCTCACGGCCAACCGTCCCCAATCAAGCCAAAACACAGGTTATCCAGGCCGCCGGCATTGTTGGCACGGCCATGTTGGTTAGCCGGTTGTTGGGGCTGGTAAAAACGATGGTGATGACGGCTTACCTGGGCCTTGACCTGGAAGCCAGCGCATTTACCGCGGCCAGCACGATTCCCGAAGCGATTTTTTTCATTATCGCTGGCGGTGCGATTGGTTCGGCGTTTATTCCCACATTTACGGCCTATTTTACCCGCGACGATGAGGAAGGCGGCTGGCGTCTGTTTTCGGCGGTGATCAATTTGGTCGTGCTGGCAGTCACGGCCTTGTCTACCATCGCGATGGTTTTTGCGCCGCAGCTCATTACACTTTTTGTGCCCGAGCTTGTTCAGGCAGATGCGGCTTTTCTGCCGCTGACTGTACGACTGATGCGCATCATGCTGGTATCATCTATTGTTTTTGGAGCCAGCGGCGTCATCATGGGAGCCTTGCAAGCTCGCCAGCATTTTTTGCTGCCTGCTTTAGCCCCTATCATTTACAATTTGGGCATTATTGGCGGGGCTGTCGTTGGGGCGCAAACTATCTGGGGAACGGCAACGGGTATGGCGGCCGGTACGGTGGTGGGCGCATTGGGACATTTGTTGATCCAACTGCCGGGATTAAGGGTGAAGCAGGTCCGGTATACGGCCGTGCTCACCCTACGCGATCCCGGTGTAAAACGGGTCTTGAAATTGATGTCGCCCCGTGTGCTGGGTCTGTCTTTCAGCCAGATCAACGGCTTCATCACCTTATTTTTGAGCGGCCTGATTACGCCGGAAAGCGTTCCCGCTGCCCGTTATGCTTTGACCATTATGCTCATGCCGCAGGGAATGTTGGGGCAGGCGCTGGGCATTGCCGCTTTTCCCACGATGGCCACACTGGTGGCGCAAGAGGCCTGGGATGAAATGCGCCGGATTATTTCCGACTCGCTGCGGCTGCTGCTGTTTTTTGCCCTACCGGCGGCGGTGGCGTTGATGTTGTTGGGACGGCCGTTAATTACGGTATTGTTCCAGCGCGGCCGATTCGAAGCGCAAAATGCCGATCTGGTAGCCTGGGCGTTGTTATTTTATGCGCTGGGGCTGAGCGCTCTCGTCATGCTGGAAGTAATTGCCCGTGCTTTTTATGCGTTGGGTGATACGTTGACGCCGGTTCTGGCAGGTGGGGCACAAATTCTGGTCATGGTGGTTCTGAGTCCCTGGCTGATTCGTTCGGTGTTTCCGGCGCTGGGCTGGCATCCGTTGGGCGGACTGGCGCTGGGGTTCAGTTTGTCCAATTTTGTTGAGGTAGCGGTGCTTTTGTGGCTGCTGCGGAGCAAAATGGGGGGATTGAACGGCCGTTCCCTGCTCAGTGGCTTGTGGCGAATAACCGCAGCCGGTTTGCTGATGATGGGGGCTGTCTGGTTAACATTGCAGTGGTTAACAGATAGCAGCGCGTTATGGCAAGCGCTGTTGGGCACTCTAGTTGGTGGTTTGGTCTATTTGTTGGCTTGTTGGGGATTACGGCTAGCGGAGATTCAACAATTTTGGGGATACGGCCGTCGACTTTTGAAGATGTAAGTCAGCCTGCCAGACTGACCGGCAGGCACGCTGTCTGCCCTACGGAAAATCGGCAACAAAAAACCCGGTCTTGCCGGGTCTCTGACAGTTAAAATAACTTGGGAATTATAAAATTAGTTACCGGCTGCTGCCGCGGCGCTGTTCATGGTCACTGTTGATTGAGCCAGTAGTTCCCCATTGACCCAAACTTCTAGGGAATAATCACCAAATTGGAATCCTTCATCAGGATTAAAGAAAATGTAACCAGGGCCGTCTCCACCGTACTGCCAAAGTTCATTGGCGCCTTCAACAACTTCGCCATTGTGTCGCCACAGCCAGGACCACGCCATCCCATCTGCCATATCATCATAAGAAAATGTGGCGTACAATGTGTAGAATCCTTCAGCAAAAAGCTTGCGCGAATTAATAGCTTCGTACTGGTCAGAAATTTCCGTGGAAAAGTCGAGTGTACCCAAAGTGGTGTTATCTTTTATAGCCACAAGCGGCTCAACTTGATTATACGCTTCCGGCAGTGTTGGTTCAGATGTCCGGATCGATGTTTCGACCACTTCTGCTGTATTGGCCGCTACCAGTTCTTCAATATCGGCCGTTTCTAATGGAGTGACCGGTTGTGCATCGGCAAATATTTGGACAATTTCTTCTTTGGGGGGCTTGGCGTTGGTGAGGATTGCGACACGGGCAATATCATTTGTTGCAGGCTGCCAGGAATAAAAGGCAACGGCTGCGGCAAACAGAACCAAAAAAAAGCTTGCCGACGCATAGGTTTGCAAGCGTTTCTCTGCCTGGCGACGCATAAAGAAATAAGGTGACCGCTTCATTTCCCGCCATGACTTTATTGTGATCGTTAAAGTCAACGCAGCCAATAAAATGAGCGTCCCCAGCAACCAGGGTGTAATCGTTTCCGTCAGAACTGCAGACAAATTATTAAACAATATTATATGACCTCTTCCCTAAAGCCATGAGGATTATAAAAGAAATTACAGTTTCAAGCAAGTTTTAGTTTACATAAATGCCAATTATGTGAAGTTTGTCACCAAAGTGACGCTAAACAGACCCTTACCAGGGTACTATTTGGTCTGAAGAGACTGCCAGCCACCAGATGATTTGTCACCTAAAAGTTAACGTCTACAATTGACGATTATGATTCAAATTAAAGGTTTGGTTAAAAATTATGGGTTGAACCCCGTGCTGCGCGGTGTTGACTTGCACGTTCGTCCGGGTGAGTTTGTGACTCTGGTGGGGTCCAACGGAGCCGGCAAAACGACGCTGCTGCGCATTGTGGCTACGCTGCAAAAGCCAACAGACGGCGAGGTCAAAATTGGCGGCTGGCTGCTGCCGACTCATTCAGACCGGGTTCGGCAGCATATTGGATTGGTTTCGCATCAGGCGCTTTTGTATGGTGACTTAACGGCCGCTGAGAACCTGACCTTTTTTGCCAAACTGTACCGGCTGGATCGGCCGCAGGAACGGGTAGACCAGGCGCTGAAAGAGGTGGGTCTGGCGGCACGGCAGCGAGATGTGGTGAGTACATTCTCGCGGGGGATGGTGCAGCGGCTGACGATTGCCCGGGCCACGCTGCATGAGCCGGAAGTACTGCTGTTGGACGAGCCGTATACGGGGTTGGACCAGGACGCCGCCCGACTGCTGGATGATTTGCTGCGACGCGAGGTGGCGAACGGCCGTACCATCCTCATGATTACCCACGACCTGACTCATGGACTGAATCTTTGTGACCGGACTGTCATTCTCAGCCGTGGCAAAATTGCGGCTGACATTGAAAGTGATAAGGTCAGTCCGGCCGAATTTTTAGCGTTGTACACCGAACATACGCGTAACCGCAAGCGGTCGAAGGCACAGGTGAGTAAATGAGTAACGGCCGTACCAATCTAACAGACAACAGCCAGCGATCCCTATTCTTTTCAGCCGTTTGGTCTATTGTGTGGAAAGATTTGCGAATCGAGAAGCATACCCGGCAAATTATCAGCGTGATGGCCATGTTTTCGCTGGTGACGGTCATTATGTTTAACTTTGCCCTGGAGGCAAACCTGGCGGCAGCGCGTGATGTAGCCACCGGATTGTTGTGGGCTACGATTTTATTGGCCGGTACATTGGGGCTTAACCGGACGATGGCCATTGAGCGCGAAAACCAGACAATGGAAGCCATTTTGATGGCCCCGGTGCCGCGCAGTGCCATTTATTTGGGTAAGGTTATCAGCACCACCCTGTTCGTTTTGGCGCTGGAAGCGATCATGGTGTTTATGTTTATCATCTTTTTTAACAAGCCATTTTGGCGGCCGATGGTTCTGTTGGTATTGTTCCTGGGTACGATTGGGTATATGGCGGCTGGCGTTTTGATCACGTCGATGACCATTCAAACCCGGACACGTGAAGTACTGCTGCCTGTTTTGCTGCTGCCGTTGTCGCTGCCCCTGGTTCTGCCGGCGGCAATGACTGTAGCGGCCTACATGTTTCCCCAGACACCGGCGTTGAGCGAGGTACAAAGCCCTTTGTCGCTGGTACTTATTTATGATTTACTCATGCTCACGGCTGGTTTTTTGACATATCATTATGTTGTGGAATCATAGGAAAAGTAGGCAAGTTTGCAAGTTAGCAGTTAGTTGATAATTTGCCTACTTGCCACGCGGAGACTTGCAGACTTTATTGAGGAGAAGATTATGGAATTAACCCGTTTGAACCGCAATATTCGTATTTTGAATTGGGCGGCCCTTGTGACCATTTCCATTGCATTGGTCATTGTGTTCTTTTATGCGCCCACAGAACGCACGATGGGCAATGTGCAGCGTATTTTTTATTTCCATGTTGGTTCGGCCTGGGTGGGAGCTGTCGCCTTTTTTGTGGCGCTGCTGGCTGGCGTTATTTATTTACGCCGCCCGGCCAAGAAATGGGACACCGTTGCTTTGGCTTCGGTGGAGATTGGGCTGGTCTTTTTAACGATGGCTACGGTGGCCGGTTCGGTATGGGGCAAGCCGGCCTGGAATACGTGGTGGCTGTGGAGTCCGCGTTTGACGTTGATTACGGTGGCCTGGTTGACGTATGCGGCCTACTTTATGCTGCGCGGCGCGATAGAGGAAGATGAGAAGCGGGCGCGATTTGCCGCAATTTATGTGATTTTTGCCTTTGTCACGATCATCATGTCCTATTTGAGTATTCGTATTTTGCGTGATATTCATCCGGTGGTGGTGGGCGGCGCGGCCGAATCGGCTCAAGGTGCGGCTGAGGGATTGCAGGATTTTTCAGCCGGGGTGGAATCTACCCGCATGATACTTAGCTTAAATGCCAGTGTAGTCGCCTTTTCCTTTCTTTATGCGGCCTGGCTGGCAAACCGGATTCGGCTGCAACGGTTGATGGATGAAACGGCCGTGCTCAAAATGCGGGTTGTGGCTCGTTTGCAAGGAGAGAGATGATGGCCAGCTTAAGTTTTTTGTCGATTTTACTGCAAGGGCCGGCGGCCGAACCCAATCTGTTTAACAATTATCTTGTTCTGGGATATGTGGTCATGTGGCTGATTGGCGTCGCTTACGTCATCAGTCTGGCGGCGCGGCAGCACAATCTGCAAAAAGATGTGGCGCTGCTGCAAAGATTGTTACAGGAAGATGAAGAATCGGCGGAATAGGTAAGTGCCCGTTCGCAAACAAGTTAACGGAATTGGCGAACGGGCTTCGAGTAAGCGTCCTTCCGACTAGATATTTTATTGTTGGCCGCTTACTAAGCTGCATTGCGCCTCGATCCGGTCAGACCCATTATTGTGGGTAAGGACACGGCCGTTCACCCCATCCAAGTTGTAACATTAACGGCCGTACCGCATCTAATCAACGACTGTATCGGATCATTTAGGAGACGTTTTTATGTCGGATATTACATCGACGCCCACACCAGAGCGCAAATTTTCAATCGGGCAGCGGCTTGTGTTCGTAGCCGTTGGTCTGGTTGTCGCTTTTTTAATTTTAGGTTCACTCATCCAGCCCAGTTCGGATGAATTTTCAGTAGGCATTAGTTCACAGCCATTTATTGTTCTGGCCTTCCTCTCTTTTGCCGGCGGACTGTTGAGCTTTGTTTCACCCTGTACCCTGCCTGTTTTGACCGCTTATTTTGCCTTTGCCTTCCAAAGCGGCCGTTCCCAGATTGCATCCAACACCATGGCCTTCATGCTGGGACTGGCGACCACTTTTAGCCTGTTTGGCGCGGTTGGCTTTGCCCTGGGCCGCTTTTTGTTGCAGACACAGCAGTTGATTTTACTGGTTGGCGGGTCGGTTGTTGTTGTATTTGGCGTCATGAGCCTGATGGGTAAGGGGTTTGGCGGCGTAGAAAAAGCCAGCACGCAAACCCATACGACCAATGTGCGCGGTTCCTATTTATTTGGGTTAACCTTTGCCGTGGGCTGGTCAAGCTGCGTTGGCCCGATTTTGGGATCGGTTTTGACGCTGGCGGCGCAGACGACTTCGGTCTGGCGCGGTATGATGCTGCTGTTCATTTACACATTGGGCCTGGGTTTGCCATTGTTGATTGTCTCTACCTTCTTTGGCCGGATGAGCCGCAAGAGCCTGTTTTGGCGCATCCTCAAGGGCAAAGGCTGGAATTGGGACACGCACATGATTGTGGTGGCGCTGGTTTGGGCGCTGGCCATCTGGCGCATTTTGGTGGCGCTGGCCGAGTATGTGTTCCGTAATTATGATTTTATGGCCGGACAGTCGTTTACGGCCGTTCACGAATACGGCTTGCTCGCGGTGGCCATTTTGGGTGCGGTCTTGTGGGTTTTTACCAGTTCAGAAGAAAAACGGACAACGGTACATTTACATACCACACAGTTGGTCAGCGGGGCGCTCTTCATTTTGATGGGCATCCTGATGTTGGAAGGCAAGCTGGCCTTGTTCAACAACCTCATCCCGCCAGAATTGGCCGAATGGCTGGCAACTCAGGAAGAACGGTTGATTAGCCTGTTTAATTAACGGCATGACGGGGAAAGGCAGCAGCCGTAAACCAGTTCAACTTATCGGGGGCGTCGTTCTCATCGGGGCGGCGCTCCTTCTGCTTTTTTGGGGCAGCCGTTTGTTTGGGCAATCTGGGGCCGAAACAACACTTTTGCCACAAATCCCCTCGTTTCCAAATGCACAAACCGGACAACAGTTCGATGGCCCGCCGCAAGTGGGCGAACCGGCCCGTGATTTTGTCCTGAATGATGTAGATGGCCGCCCCACCACCCTCAGCGATCTACGCGGCCAGCCAGTCATCCTCAACTTTTGGGCAACTTGGTGCCCGCCTTGCCGGATGGAAATGCCCGATTTGCAAGCCGCCTACGACCGGCATCAGGCAGACGGACTGGTGATTTTAGCCATCAATCGCGAGGAAACGGCCGTTACCGTTCGCGATTTTTTCTATGGCGGGTTAGACTTAACATTCACGCCGCTGCTTGATGAAGCGGGCGACGTGGCCCGATTGTACAGCGTGGCCAACTATCCGACTTCTGTTTTTGTGGATGGTGAGGGGCTGGTAACGGCCGTGCACCTGGGTTTGATGACCGAAGAACAGATCGAAGGCTATTTGGCTGATACCATTGCCAATTAAGAGTAATTCATGACAACTCCTTCCCCAAAACAACCCGTCACCGGCTGGCAGCGAACCCTCGTTATCCGCATTGACAAATTTATCTACAGCTTCAGCAAACATTGGCTGGCCGCCTTCAATATCCTGGTTGGCATTTATGTGGGGCTGCCCATCCTGGCCCCCATCCTCATGAATGCCGGGGCCGAACTGCCGGCCCGGGCCATTTACACCATCTACAAGCCCATGTGCCACCAAATGGCTTCCCGCTCCTACTTCCTGTTTGGCGAACAGCCTGCTTATCCGCGCGCGCTGGCCGGTACCGAATTGCAGCCTTTTGAATCCTACATGGGCAGCCTGCCCGAATTTGCCGATGTCAATCCCAACAACTGGGTGAAGTTCACCTACGCCGCGCGCGCCTTCCTCGGCAATGAGCAGATGGGTTACAAAATGGCCCTGTGCGAACGCGATATGGCCATCTACGGCTTTGTTCTAATTTTCGGGCTGATTTATGGGCTGCTGCGCCGCCGTTTTCACATTAAACCGCTGCCATTTTGGATTTTCCTTGTTGTGGGAATGGGGCCGATTGGCCTGGATGGGTTCAGCCAATTGTTTAGCTACTGGTCAATGCCTCTGGACGGATCGGCACCGACCGGATTTATGGCCACGATACACAGCGTCTTCGCCTTGCGTGAAAGCACACCTTTTTTACGGAGCTTCACCGGTGCGTTGTTCGGTTTTATGCTGGCCTGGCTCACGTACCCGCACGTCCAAGGTGGCATGAAAGACACCGAGCTTGACCTGGAACGTAAACTGCGCCGCATCGGGGAGTTGTAGGCAAGTGGCAAGTGGCAAGTTTGCAAGTCAATGTAACTTGCAAACTTGCCTACTTGCAAACTTACTTACTTGCCCAAGATAATCGTCGCGTTGTGGCCGCCCAGTCCAAAGCCATTAGACATGACGGTGTTGATATTCGTCGGACGGGCGGTGTTGGGAACGTAGTCAAGATCACAGCGGGGGTCAGGGGTTTCGTAGTTGATCGTGGGGGGCAGCAGCCCATTTTCGATACTTTTTAGACAAACGAGTGCTTCCAGGACGCCGGCTGCGCCCAGCAGATGGCCGTGCATCGATTTTGTAGAGCTGACAGCCACGCTGTAAGCATGGTCGCCCAGGACGGTTTTGATAGCGGCCGTTTCTCCCTTGTCGTTTAGATCGGTACTGGTGCCGTGCGCATTGACATAATCAATGTCGGTTGGCGCCAGGCCAGCATCGTCCAAAGCCCTTTGCATAGCCAGCACAGCACCTTCGCCGTTTTCGGCCGGCATGGCCAGGTGGTAGGCATCGGCACTGGTTCCGTAGCCCAGCAGTTCGCCGTAAATATGGGCGCCACGCGCCAACGCATGTTCTCGTTCTTCCATGATGAGGACGGCCGCTCCCTCGCTGGTTACAAAGCCATCCCGATCTTTATCGAAGGGGCGTGATGCTCCCTGCGGGTCATCGTTTCGGGTGGACAGCGCGCCCATGACACTGAATCCGGCGAAGACCAGCGGCAAAATACAGGCTTCGGAACTGCCGGCAATCATCACCTCAGCCGCACCGCGCTGGATGACTTTGGCAGCTTCACCAACGACGTTATTGCCCGTGGCGCAGGCGGTGGCAATGGCCATGTTGATGCCGCGCAGTCCGTAGGCGATGGAAATGGTGGCGGCTGGAGTGTCGGCCAGCATCATGGGCACGAAAAATGGACTGACACGGCCGTGTCCGCGTTCATTCAAAATATTTAAGTTGTCAATAACTGGATCGAGACTGCCCAAGCCGGTACCAATAACGACACCAATGTCGTCCCGGTTGCCATCGTTAATTGCTAATTGGGAGTCAGTCAGGGCTTGTTCGGTGGCCGCCAGGGCCATTTGGGTGACACGGGACATACGGCGGGCATCTTTACGGCCGTATCGTTCCACCGGATCAAAATCTTTCACCTCGCCGGCAAATCGGGTCTTGTAATCGCTGGCATCAAATTGGGTAATGGGGCCAATACCACTTTGGCCGGCGGCAATTTTTTGCCAGGTTGTGCTGACATCGTTACCGAGCGGGTTCAATGTGCCCAGTCCGGTGACTACGACGCGTCGTTTAATCTGATTCATAATGCCTCCAATTGATTGAGGGCTAGTCATTCAAGCCGCTCAACACAGTGTATAACCCTTTTTTCAGAAAGAAGATGCGACAGGATCGCCACCGCAGGCGAAATTGGCAAGGCTCCCCCACTGCTGGTATAATTTTTAACGTTTTGTTTGAAAATAAGATTAACCTCCCGTTTATCGTAAGGAGACGAATGATTCAATCGCCCATACAGAAACCGGATTATTGGGGTAAAAAGTTCACCCTTTCCGATTCTGATATAGAACAGATTTATAACCACTTTCTGGAAGTAGAAAAGCCGCAAACGGCGGTGCAGGTTGCCCGAGTAGTGATTGCATACCGGGCGGCCGAGGAACAGAATAAAGTTACTCGCCAGCTTGCCGGACGGACGATCTATCAGCCAAAGGGTAGTTTTGCTGTCGGCGACGAGTTGGTTTTTCCGGCGCTGGAGTATGCTAATGGTGCGGTAACGGCCGTTCGCGAAGGGTATAACCCCCAATTCGGCACGTTTTCTGTTATAGCGACCGATGTCAATGGAAAATCGCTGGAATTTGCAGCCGGACTTGATGTTGAACATCCGTTAAATCAAGCTGAATTGGGTTCTGCTCCGACTTTAGTCATTGACCTGGAAGAATTGTATACGCTGTACGAAACGGCCGTTACCGAAAAAGTGGCCCAGGCCCTGGAAAAAAGCGGAAACTTTGTCCGCATCGGTCATGAATGGTTTGTCAAAGGCTTAATGGCCGAAGTCAATATCGGCCATCTTCACTTAAGCGAAGCTATCCTGGAAATGAGCGAAGGTGGCCCATTAACCGTTGCCGAGATTTTGCCGCATCTTGATATGGATCCCAGCCTGGATAAATCGGTGCAGGCCTTTTCGCTTAATTATGGGATGATGCATGATGACCGGTTCGATGAAGTCGCCCCGCGCGGCAAAATCGCCTGGTTCTTGCGCCGATTGGAGCCGGATGAGGTACAAAAGGTTCCGGAACGTCTGCAATACACATCCATCCCATATGACAAAGCTTTGTTGTCGCACCAACTCTTGCTGCTGGAACGGGAATTGGATGATGAGTGGTCGGATTTGCCGGTGGGTTATGGAAGCGCTGAATCACAAACGGCCGTTTATACACTCCTGTACCCGCACCGATTATCGGGGACGATGCCTCTGAGCAGCCGGACCATTCCCTTTTTCCCCAGCAGTAATTCACCGCGGCAGCGTGTCGTTTTTATTGATGAACATACTGAGCAGGAGATTGTAGGCTGGGTGGTCAAAGAACACCGCTACGTTTTGGGTCTGGGCGACTGGTATGAAGAAAATGGTATTCCCATCGGCGGGTTTATCCATCTGAAAGCAGGACCAGAGCCGGGTGTTATTTATCTGGGTTATGACCGGCGGCGGGCACAACGGGAATGGGTGCGATTGGCAACGGCCGTTGACAACCGCATTAAATTTGACCTGATGCGCCGTTCGGTAGGCTGTGGCTTCGATGACTTAATGATTGTCGGTACGGACGTCGTTACCGCCATTGATGCGCTGCGACGACGAGCCGAAAGCCACCAGCGGTCTGTTGCCTCCCTCATTGCCGAGTTGTTCCCGGAACTGGCTGAGGCCAACCCGCAAAACACGGTTCATGCCAAGACCATCTACAGTGCCATCAACATGCTGCGCCGTATTCCGCCTGGCCCCCTCTTTGCTGAATTAGTTCGCCACCCTGCATTCCAATCGGTTGGCGACCATTATTGGCAGTTTGATCAAGCCCGTTGGCAAAAAGGTAGTTAGCGGTTATTCGATAAAAGGAGTTAATTTGTCCAATCCGCGTCCGAAACTAAAAGCGACATTTCGCACTCAGACAACGCCCGACACTAAGTTTTTCGTTGATTTTGAGTGGTGGGAAAAGTCTGATTTGGATATTAAAACCTATCTCTATTCGCGCCTGCCCATTGAAGAAAATGAAACCAGTATGGACTTGGAACGGGACCTCATTGATTTGGTCGATATGAGAACAGGGCAAGTGCGTCAGGTCGATGGGTTTCAATACATTGTTCAAGCATATTTCCAGCAAATGCCCCAGGATTATCTACGGACGACGTCAATGGTCGATGCTGTTTTTTGTGCCCTGTTAGCCAATGCCAATGAACCCATGACAGCTCAGGAACTGGCCGAAGCTGTTGAACGGCCGGTTGACGTTGTGTTGAAAACATTAGGTGGCCCGCGCATCTACCAGGGCATAAGACCGCTTTTTGACTAGTAGTTTCCATTCCAGCAGCACCACACAGGTTTGAAATGACGGGTGATGACTGACATCATCCGTTTTTTATTAGGGATGATGGGCGGGGATTAGGAGATTTGGGGATTAAACCTGAGAAAAATCCCCAAATCTCCTAATCCCGGCTTCAACAAGGAGTAATTATGCACGTATTTATCGCCGGCGTTATGCAGGCTGAACGACTAGACAACCAAATTGTAAGCCAGGATTATCGTTCCCGTATTACCCAAGTGTTAAAATCAGGCATGCCGGATGTGACGATTACAGATCCATTTGCCTTGAATCCAGACAGTGTTAATTATGACACTGAGCGGGCGCGCCACACCTTTTTAACGATGACCAAAAAGGCCGCTGAAGCCGATTTGCTCATTGCCTACTTACCGCAGATGAGCATGGGGACGGCGATGGAGATATGGGAGGCGTATCAGGCCGGCGCGTATATCATCGCCATCACGCCGCACATTCACCATTGGGCCATCCGTTTTACAACCAATGAGATTCTGCCGGATTTAGACAGCCTGGAGGAGATGATCGGTAACGGTCGTCTCCACCAAATTATGTTAGCGAGAAACGGCCGTTCTGCAATTGACGCAGAACCCATTGCCGATTAGAATTAAGCCGCTTCCTAGCCCCAGTAGCTCAAAGGATAGAGCACCGGACTTCTAATCCGTAGGTTGGGGGTTCGAGTCCCTCCTGGGGTATCATGATGGCCCTTAGAGCTTTGTGCAACCAATGGTTGCCATCTCTAAGGGTTTTTCGCTAATTGGAGGGAAATATGACCATCAAAATCTTCAGCGTGGCCCAAATGGTTGCCGCCGAAAAGGCCAGCGATGCCGCCGGTAACAGCTACGACCAGATGATGGAAACGGCCGGACGCAGCGTCGCCGAGGCCATCATCCAGCGCTATCCGGTTGAAGGCCAAAACATCCTGGTCCTGGTCGGGCCGGGCAACAATGGCGGTGATGGCCTGGTCGCTGGCCGTTATCTGGCTCAGGCCGGGGCCGACGTCGCCTTTTACCTCTACAAACCGCGTGACCCGAAACAAGACCACAACTTCGCCCAAATTCAGGAGATGGGCCTCTTTGTCGTTGAGGCCGGTTTTGACCAGCGTTACCGCGTCTTGCGTACCCGACTCAACATAACCGATCTGGTCATTGACGCGCTCTTGGGAA
Source organism: Promineifilaceae bacterium (SeqCode) (assembly GCA_050301775.1). GTDB lineage: Bacteria > Chloroflexota > Anaerolineae > Promineifilales > Promineifilaceae > JACKCC01. The sequence goes on along the minus strand of JBNKZT010000067.1, from coordinate 2,363 downwards.
CCGGCGTTACCCGTCCCATCGGCGGCCAATTGGCCGAGTTGATGAAACAGGTAAAGATGGCTTTTGTCGGCCGGGGCGCAAGAGAGCAGGTGAGCAGGGGAACTTTAACATCACCTGCTCACCCCTTCACCCAGGCGACCGCAGGTCGCACACCCCTTCACCCCCACTCCCCTGCAATTCCCATCGTCGCCGTAGACTGCCCCAGCGGGCTGAACTGCAACACCGGCGCGCTGGATGAACTGGCGCTGCCCGCCGAACTGACGGTGACGTTTGCCGGGCCGAAGCGGGGGCATTTTATGTTTCCTGGTGCGGCAGCCTGCGGCGAGTTAGTGGTGGCTGATATTGCGATTTCCACTGATTTGCCTGAGGTGGCGGCGGTGAGTGTGGAGTTGGTTACGGCCGTTTACACCCAATCCCATCTCCCCCACCGCCCCAAAGACGGCCACAAAGGCACCTTCGGCACGGCCCTTATCGCTGCCGGATCGGGCCATTATTGGGGTGCCCCCATGCTCGCCGGACGAGCCGCCTACCGCGTGGGCGCCGGCCTCGTTGCCCTGGCCGTGCCGGAAAAAATTCGGGCGACGGTGGCCGGCAACCTGCCCGAAGCCACCTACCCGCCCGTGGCGGATGATGATGTGTTCAGCGCCACCAGCCTGTTGTTTTTGCAGGAAACTGTCTTGGCCAAAGCGATGCTGGTCGGGCCGGGGTTGGACGATGCCCGCGAGTTCATGACGGCGCTGCTGGCCGAAGAGGATCTGCCGCCGCTGGTCGTTGACGCCGATGGGCTGAATTTGCTGGCCCAACTACCCGACTGGGCCGCTCAACTGCCGCCACGCACGATTCTCACCCCCCATCCCGGCGAAATGGCCCGCCTGATGGGTATTTCGCTGGCCGAGTTAAAGCAGCGGGATCGGGTGGCACTGGCTCAGGAGCAGTCGGCCCAATGGGGTCATGTCGTCTTGCTGAAGGGGGCGTACACGGTGGTGGCAGAACCGAACGGCCGTACCCATATCCTTCCCTTTGCTAACCCGGTGCTGGGCACGGCCGGCAGCGGCGACGTGCTCTCCGGAGTGATTGTCGGCTTGCTGGCGCAGGGAATGGAACCGTATGAGGCTGCCGTTATCGGAGCCTATCTCCACGCTGCCGCCGCCGAATTATACCCTGGCAGTACCGGCCTTTTGGCTGGCGAACTGGCCGATTTGCTGCCAGAAGTAATCCGGCGGCTCAAAAACAAAACTTGACAGCCTGAATCCTTTCTCTATAATCCCCCGAAATTTCATAGCGGCGGCAAGTGTTGACTTTGCTGCTGCCCAACACGATGACCGGGACGAGTAACGGCTGGGTCTGTCATCAGAGAAGGGACGTTGGTAAGCTGAGAGCGGCCCTGGCAAAGACAGCAGTGAAAACCCCCCGGGAGTGGCGTTCTGAAAACCAGTAGGCAAGTAGGAAGGTTCGGTTGGCTCCGTTAACGGCCGTAACGAGCGTAATCAATCATGCGAATTATGGCTGATCGATTACGAAAGTTGGGTGGAATCGCGACGCCGTCGCCCCAATATGGGGTGACGGCGTTTTTTATTGGATGATTGATGATTAATCTTGGAGGTAATTCTTATGAGTAACAAAATCCCGGTTGGCGTGTTAGGCGCAACGGGTACAGTCGGCCAACGGTTTGTCCAGTTGTTGGCTGATCATCCCTGGTTTGAAGTAGTGGTGGTGACGGGTTCTGATCGTACGGTGGGACGGCCGTTCCGCGAAGGCGTCAACTGGAAAATCAACGGTGACGTACCCGATGGCATCGGCGATCTCATCGTCCAACCCACGGAGCCAAACCTGGCCATTGGCGGGTCGCCTCCGGTCGTCTTTTCGGCGCTGCCCACGGCCGAGGCTAAGGAGTGGGAGCCGAAATTTGCCACCGCCGGTTACGCCGTCGTCACCAACGCCTCGTCGTACCGCATGACGCCGGACGTCCCCTTGCTCATCCCCGAAGTCAACCCCGACCACACCGGCCTGATTCCAACACAGCAGGCCAACAATGGCTGGTCGGGCTTCATCGTCGCCAGCCCCAACTGCTCGACGACCAGTATCATTTTGCCGCTAAAGGTGTGGCAGGATGCGTTTGGTCTGGAAGCCACGCTCATTACGACGATGCAGGCGATTTCCGGGGCCGGTTTCCCCGGCGTCTCGTCGATGGATATTTTGGACAATGTCGTGCCCCACATCGGCGGCGAGGATGTTAAGCTGGAGAATGAACCGAAGAAACTGCTGGGCGCGGTTAGCGATGGCTTGTTGCAACTGGCCGACATCCGCACCAGCGCCCAGGCCAATCGGGTGCCGGTATTTGACGGTCATCTGGCCAGCGTATC
>JBNKZT010000066.1:10737-22077 GCA_050301775.1 Promineifilaceae bacterium (SeqCode) | reverse complement strand
CCGAATACTTCACCAAAGATATGTACCAGATGATGCATCTGTGGCTGTTCGACAAAGGCATCATTCATGCCGAATGCGTTGGCGGCGACATTGATCTGCTGGTCAACCGGCGGGTGCAGGTGGGCTGCTTCCCCTGGCGCTTCGTCGATGGTGAGGCCAGCATCGCTCGGATTGTGGCGATGGTGGATGATGATGAATATGATGAATTGATGCAAAAGAAGGCCGCCATGCCCAAAACGAAATACGGCGACTGTTACGATCCCATTCACGTTGAAAGGCTGGGTGGGCGAGGTAAGGTTTATTAAGGTTAGGACTTACGCTTCGCTCAGGCCGGTTTCCAACCGTGCCTGGGTCGCCCGGCCTGGAGACCGGCGACAGCTAGCGAAAACCCTGAGCGCAAGGAAATAAAAGAGTCAGTCTTAACCCCGTCATTTCGAGGTCTTCCAAGAAATCCCGCTCAAGTTGAGAAGTGGTCAAGATTCCTCGGCGGACCTCGGGACGACATGAATTTGCAGGGCAGTGAATGATGGAATTTGATATTGAACAAGCAATTGATATTCTGAGTAGAACGCCTGAAATTTTGCAGGCGTGGCTGTCTGATATTCCTGAAGCATGGGGATACTGCAATGAGGGCAGTGAAACGTGGAGTGCATTTGATGTTGTCGGCCACTTCATTCATGGCGAGCGGACGGATTGGATTCCCCGCGCACAACTGATTCTATCTGGTGATGATGATGTGCCGGAATTTGAGCCATTTGACCGTTTTGCCCAATTTGAAGCCAGCAAGGGGAAGACACTACCAGAACTCTTGACTATTTTTGCAGAATTACGAACGAAGAACCTGGAAACGTTGCGTGGTTTTAACCTACAACCGACCGATTACGAGCGGGAAGGAAAGCACCCAGAACTGGGCATCGTCAATCTAAGACAACTCCTGGCGACATGGGTGGTACACGATCTGGATCATTTGGGACAGATTGGCCAGGTGATGGCGCGGCAGTATCGAGATGAAGTTGGGCCGTGGGGCGCTTATTTGACGATATTGGAGGGGGCTTGATGGGTAACGGCCGTTACCCTAACCAAACCGTTTTACAAAAATTGTAGGTCAAGAGGCTGTCTTGGATCAACCTGCGGTTGATTTAGACAAAACAGCGTTTTGTCCAACGATTTTCAGGAGAAAGAACATGAGCAAAAATCAAGCATCTGTTGTAGACATTGCAGTAAAAGAAGAGCTTGGGGCGCCGATGGACAGACAGGAATCCATTGTGATTCATAAAGAAACGGGGATTGAGGGAGATTATCACACACGTGGGGCGCGGCAGGTGACGGTTTTGTTCAAGGATAGTTGGGAAGCCGCCTGCGCCGAACTGAACGTCGAGCTGCCCTGGACGACGCGGCGGGCCAATGTGTATGTGGCCGGCATCTTGCCGACGGATTGTGTGGATAAACATTTGCAGATTGGTGATGTGCTGCTGGAGGTGACGGGGGAGACACGGCCGTGTCACATCATGGAAGCCGCCCAACCCGGTTTACGCGCCGCCCTCCAACCCGAATGGCGCGGCGGTGTCACTTGCCGCGTCCTCCAAAGCGGCACCATCCAATGTGGGGATGGCGCAAAAATTGTGAAGAAATCGTAGCCCAGCAAGGAACTTTCATATTCGACACGAGGAATTTATGCCAACTTATTTACTTGCTTGGAATCCGAGCCGTTGGGAATGGAAAGATGAAGATTTATCTCGAATGGTTCATGCCATTGAAAAAGGAGAAATTATCACTGATCGTTGGAGTTGTGGAAAAACCAAACGAATAAAAAAAGGGGATCGAGTATTTTTGATTCGTTTGGGTGAGGATCCAAGAGGTATTTTTGGGTCTGGAATTGTGACTAGAAAAACGTATGAAGATTTACACTGGGACGATGAATTAGCACAATCTGGCAAGCTTTCGAAATTTGTTGAATTTCAATATGACATTCTTGTTGATCCTGAAAAGGGAACAATTCTTTCGCGTGAAATACTGAAAAATGACCCTCGTTTTGCTCAAATGCATTGGGACACACAAATGTCAGGTATCAGGATTCCTGATGGCATTGCCATTGAACTAGAGAAAACGTGGGCTGAAATCCAAATATTTAATGAATTCACACTACCTGAAGAAATAGTTGATGAAAGGGGCTGTTTCGAAGGGGAAAAAAGACGAATTTCCGTTAATGCCTATGAACGAAATCCAATTGCCAGGCAAAAATGCATTCAACATTATGGCTCACGCTGTGTGGTTTGTGGATTTGATTTTGCAGAGGCCTATGGCGAAATAGGCAATGGGTTCATTCATGTTCATCATCTTAAACCTCTGTCTGAAATTCGAAAGTCTTATGAGGTTGATCCAATTAACGATTTGCGCCCAGTTTGTCCGAATTGTCATGCGGTAATTCATAAACGTAGACCTCCATATAGTCTTGAAGAGGTCAAAAGTTTTTTGATAGGAGGAAACAATGAACCGTGATGAGTTTATCGATACAATCAATACCGCAAAATGGTTTGACTTGACGCAGGCGTTGAGTATTTTTACGCCGCCGTGGCCGGGGGAAATGCCGCTGCAAGTCCACTTTTTCAAGCGGCTGACCGGCTCGTGGGGCGGCGGGCAGGGAGCTAATGGCCAGTTGATCGAGTGGAGCAACAACACCGGCACCCATCTGGTGGGGCCGCGGGCCTTTCATTCCGGGGCGCGGGCCATCACCGATATTCCGCTGACCGATTTGTGCGGCGAGGGCGTGGTAGTCGATATTTCCGATGCGGTGTCCGATTACAGCCTGTACACGCCGGAGATGATTACGGAGCAGGTCGAGGTGAAGGAAGGGGACATCCTCATCATCAACACCGGCTACCACAAATATGGCTGGGATCAGCCGGACGTGCCCAATGCCAACGCTCAGGGCGGCATTGAGAATAAGGAGTTTGGCTACTATCTGCGCCATCCGGGACCGTCGCCGGACTTTTTCCAATGGGCGCTGGATATGAAGCTGAAGCTGATCGGCGTGGACTGCGGCAGCGCCGAGCATCCGATGAATACGAACTTGCGCTATGCCCATGCCCGTGAATTTGAAAAAGCCGAAGCCAAACTCAAGGAAACGCATGGCAAATCGTGGGATGAACTGTATCCGCCGGAATGGTACCACGAGCTAACCCACATCACCATGCCCCAGGCCGGGCTGCTGCTGGCCGAATCGCTGGGCGGGCAAATTGACGAACTGGCCAACCAGCGGGCCTGGATCATGGTCCAGCCCATCCCGTTCATGGAAGTCGAATCGGCCTGGGCGCGGGTGGCCGCCTTGCAAGCGCCGGAGGGGATGAGCCAGGACGACTTTTTTGCCTCCATGCGCTCGGTGGAGATGGCCGATATGACGCTGCCGTTCAGCGTGCAGACACCGCAGTGGGCCAATTATGAGCCGTTGAGTGTCAAGTATACCAAACGCGTCGGCGGGCAGTATTTTGGCCTGGGTCGTAACAACGCCCACTGCCGGGCCAGCTTCCACCTGGCCACACATATGGATGGCGAAAAGCATTTCTGGGCCGCCGGCCGTACCATCGGCCAGATGCCATTTGATTATTGGTTTGGGCCGGGCGTCATCGCCGATATTTCGGAGTTGGTGAGTAATTCGAGCGTTTACACGCCAGCGATGGTTGAAAGCGTCGTGGATGTGCAGCAGGGGGATATTCTCATCATCAAGACGGGTTGGCATCAGTATGGCTGGAACAGCCCGGATTCGGATGAGTTTCGCTACATGATTAAACATCCGGGGCCGTCGCCGGACTTTGCCGATTGGTGCATCGAGAAGCAAATCAAGTGGCTGGGCGTGGACTGCGTGGCAATGGAACATCCGATGAACACGATTCAGCGCACCTGGCATCCCAAGACGTTTGCCGAGGCGAATGAGAAGTTGATTGAACAGTATGGCGCGGATTGGGACGAAATTTATCCGCTGGACAAGTATTATCAGGATATGCACTTGAACTTGTTCCCCAAGGGGATTGTTCATGCGGAGAATTTGGATTTGGCGGGGGTGGAGAACGGCCGTACCTTCATCGCCTGCTTCATCCAAAAAGGGATGGAACTGGCCTCTTGCTGGGCACGGTTTGTTGCTTTCAAGTAAAATTTATGCCACGGATTAGCACGGATTTTCACGGATTAAGAAAAAGGGAGGGATGCTGATGGCACTAATATATGAAGAATTATCGTATGCAATTATTGGTGCAGCAATGGAGGTACACAAGCAACTTAAATCAGGGTATTTAGAACAGGTGTATGAAGGCGCTTTGGCGCATGAATTGTCGCTGCGAAATATTCCGTTCAAACGACAACTACATCTGCCCGTTTCCTACAAAGGTGTGGATGTTGGACATTACATTGCCGATATCGTCGTTGCCGACAAAATTATCGTTGAGCTAAAGGCCATCTCTCAGTTAAATGACCGGCACAAAGCACAGGCCATTAACTATCTGACAACAACAGGCTACAAGCTCGCGCTACTCATTAACTTTGGAAAAAGATCGCTTGAACACAAACGGATCGTTCGCTAACCCATATCAAAAATCCGCGTTAATCCGTGCCAATCCGTGGCAAAAAGGGGAAATCTTATGTCAGAGACAAGGTATTTTGGGAAACGCATCAAACGAAATGAAGACCCGCGCTTGTTGACGGGACAGGCGTTATTTGTGGATGACGTGAATTTGCCCAACATGGGGCATGTGGCTTTTGTCCGCAGCCCCCACGCCCATGCGCGGATTTTGAGTATCGATGTGTCGGCGGCAGAGGAAATGGCGGGGGTGATTGCGGTATATTTCGCTGAATCAATGGGCGATGATTGGGTACACGGCCCGCTCCTCGTCTCCCCGCCGCCCATTGATAACATCATCTTCAACGAGCGCACCCAGGTGCCGCTGGCCAGGGACAAAGTGCGCTACGCGGGCGAACCAGTCGTGGCCGTCGTGGCCGAGAGCCGCTACATCGCCGAAGATGCGGTAGACCAGATTTGGGTGGATTATGAGCCGCTGCCGGTTGCGGTGGATTTAGAGAAGGCCATTCTTGAGGACGCGCCCCAGGTTCATGATGATTTGGCCTATATCCCCGGCGTGGGCGCCAACGTTAACGCCCATGTGGTGCAAATCAAAGGAGACGGGGCACGCTTCGATGCCATTGCCCGGAAGGCAGCGCATGTGGTGAAACGCCGTTTTTACTACGATCACGGCACGGCGGCGGCGATGGAAAACCGGGGTGTTGTGGCCGATTGGGATCATCGGGCTGGTCGGCTTACCATTTGGGACACAACCCAGGCGCCGGTTTTTGTGCGTAATATCATGGCTGGCTATCTGGGCTTGTCTGAAAATCAAGTACGGGTGATTGCGCCCTTTATCGGCGGCGGTTTTGGCCCCAAAATCATGATGTTTTACCCGGAGGAGGTCATCGTCACCTGGGCGGCGATGCAGCTCAAACGGCCGTTAAAATGGATCGAAGATCGCAGTGAGAATTTTGTGGCTACGACGCAAGAACGGGACCAGATTCACTGGGCGGAGATGGCGCTGGATGGGGACGGCCGTATCCTGGCCATCCGCGACAAATTCCTCCACGACGCCGGGGCCTACGCCCCCTACGGCCTGACCGTCCCCCTCAACAGCCAGTGCACGCTGCTCGGCTGCTACGATATTCCGGCTTACTTCAGTGAATTTACGGCCGTATTCACCAACAAAACCATCGTCACACCGTACCGGGGCGCGGGGCGGCAGCATGGCGTTTTCGTCATGGAGCGGCTGCTGGACATCGCTGCCCGCGAATTGGGCCTGGATCGTACCGAAATTCGCCGTCGCAACTTCATCCCGCCCGACAAATTTCCTTACAACAACGAAATTATTTTCCAGGATTTTGCCCCGCTTCGCTATGACAGCGGCAATTACGAACCGGCGCTGGATAAGGCGATGGAACTCATCGGCTACGAAGAATTTTTCAGTAAAACGCAGCCGGAGGCACGGCAGGAAGGACGCCATCTTGGTTTGGGCCTTGTTTGCTATGTGGAAGGGACGGGGATTGGGCCGTATGAGGGGGCGCGGGTGCAGGTGCAGAGTAACGGCCGTGTCAGCGTGGCTACCGGCATTGGTACACAGGGACAGGGGCATTTCACCAGCTTCGCCCAAATCGTCGCCGACCAATTGGGCGTAAAAGTCACCGATGTCGATCTGGTGACCGGCGACACCGACCAATTTCATTGGGGTGCGGGCACTTTTGCCAGCCGGGGCGCAGTCGTGGCCGGCAACGCCATCAACGCCGCCGCCCACGATGTGCGCCAGAAAATCCTCAAACTCGCCAGCGCCGAATTAGACAACATTGCCGAGGAACATTTGGAACTGGTCAATGGGCATGTGCAAATCAAAGACACGCCCGACAGCGCTATTCCACTAGGCCAACTGGCCCAGAAAGCCAATCCAATGCGCGGCGCGGTTAAGCCAGGTACAGAGCCGGGGCTGGAATCAAGCAATTATTTTGGCCCTGAATACGGCGCAACTGCCAGCGGCGTCCATGCCATGATCGTTGAGATGGATCCTGAAACAATGGAGCTGAAAATTTTACGCTATGTGATTGTCCATGACTGCGGCGAAGTGATTAATCCGCTCATTTTAGATGGGCAAATTCATGGCGGCACGGTGCAGGGCATCGGCAATGCGTTCTATGAAAAATTGAATTACAGTTCTGATGGTCAGCTTCTCAGCGGTTCATTTATGGATTATTTGCTGCCCACGTCAATGGAAGCGCCACATATGGAAGTAGACCATATCGCCACCCCGTCGCCGCTTAATCCGCTGGGGATAAAGGGCGCGGGCGAGGCCGGAGCCATCCCCGTTGGCCCGCTTTTTGCCCAGGCGATTGAGGATGCGCTGGCGGATACAGGGATTGAGATTTTGGAAATCCCGCTGAGTCCGAGCCGCGTTTGGAATTTGGTGGAAGAAAATACGGCCACGGATTAGCACGGATTCACACGGATTTGAGGTTTTAATCCGTGCGAATCCGTGCGAATCCGTGGCAAAAATCGGGAAGACTATATGACTTTTTTGGATAGATTGGTACGTAACTGCGAACAGTATGCGGAAAAAACGGCGATTGAGTTTGTGGGGGATGATGGGGTAACGTCTGCACTGAGCAAAGTCGAAGTGGCCGTACCCTACCATCAACTCGAACAAACCGTCCTGCAAACGATGGCCTTCCTCCAAGCCAAAGGCGTCAAAAAGGGGGATCGTATCGCCCTACAACTGCCCAAATGCCTGCCGTTTATTTATTTGCACCTGGCCGTGATGCGTCTGGAAGCGATCAGCCTGCCGCTCAACTCTGGCTACCCGGCGCACGAACTCAGCTACTTTTTGCAAGATGCTGAAGCCAAGTTGTTTTTTGTCGATGCGTCATCGCAGCAAAACCTCACCGCCATGCTGGCCGACCTGCCTGTGGTTAAAGAAACCATCTTTCTGGACACCGCTTCAATCTCTAATTTTCAGTCTCTCATCGCCCCCTTCGACCCGGCCACCAATGTTCCCATTCCCCAGGATTTAGACGCCACCTGCCTGATGATTTACACCAGCGGCACAACTGGCCGTCCCAAAGGCGCGGAACTAACGCATGGCAACTTGACGGCCAATCTCAATTCGCTGCACGAAGCGTGGGGCTGGCGCGATGATGACGTTCTGCTGCATGTCCTGCCGGTTTTTCATGTACATGGCTTGATTGTGGCGCTGCACGGGGCGCTGAATGCGGGGGCAACGGCCGTTCTCCTCCCCACCTTCAATCCCGAAAAAACCTTACAAACCCTGCAAGATCGAAAATGCACCGTCTTCATGGCCGTGCCCACCATCCACCGGCGATTGGTCAACACACCTAACGCCGCCAGCTACGATTTAAGCCACATGCGCCTGTTCACCTCCGGCTCCGACCGCCTGCCTGACGATTTGTTCAAAGCGTATCAGGAAATCTTTGGTCACACATTGCTGGAGCGCTACGGCATGTCCGAAACAAGCATGCTCATCTCCAATCCGCTGCACGGCGAGCGGCGCGTTGGCTCGGTGGGGCTGCCATTACCCGGCGTGGAAGTGCGTATCGTTCATCCTGAAACCGAGGAACCGCTGCCCGACAACGAGGTAGGCGCGGTGCAGGTGCGCGGCGATAATGTGTGCAAGGGCTATTGGCGGCAGCCGGATAAAACGGCCGCTGCTTTCACCGCCGATGGTTGGCTGCGTACCGGCGACCTGGGTCTGCGCGAACCGGACGGCTATTTTACGCTCAAGGGGCGTTCCAAAGATTTGATCATCAGCGGCGGCTACAACATTTACCCGCCGGAGGTGGAACTGGTTTTGGCGGAACATCCGGCAGTACAGGCCAGTGCGGTGATTGGCTGCCCGGATGAGGAGTGGGGGGAGCGGGTAACGGCCGTTATCATCCCTCGCGATGGTTTTGAAGTAAGCGCCGACGACATCACCGCCCATTGCAAAGCCCGCCTCGTCAATTACAAAGTTCCCCGCCACGTTCTTTTTGTCGAAGAACTTCCCCGAAATTCGTTAGGTAAAATCCAAAAAGCTAAGTTGAGGCAAGATTTGTGTGGTTGAAACGGCCGTTAATACCGTCCGCTACATCACCTTTGTTTGCAGATTGGTCCAATCTTGAAGATTGGACCAATCTCTAATTTTCAATTCCTTACGCTTTAGCCAACTTCCTTCTTCAATCCCAATAACTTTAGCAGCCGTTCACGCCCTCTTTGAATCTCAAACTGCCTGGTTTGCCAGGTACCGATGATGCCAAAAGGCAGAAACATCACCAGTCCCACATAAACCAGCCCCAACAAGAAACTGGCGTATTCGCCAAACCAGCGATCTAAATAGAATTCCAGCAGCCGAAAAGCGGCCGCACCAATAAGCGCACCGCTCAACGTGCCAATGCCGCCCATCAAAATGATGAGCAAAGCAGCCACTGTGTAACCCAACCCGGCCACCGTGGGACTGACGATGGGTTGGTGAATGGTGTGCAGGAAACCGGCCAAACCCGCCGTAATTGAAGACACGACAAGGGCGGCCAATTTGAAATAAAACGTGTTATAACCCAACATCAGCGCGCGATCTTCATTTTCGCGAATGGCGATGCAAACGCGGCCGGTAGGCGAATCAACAAAGCGGCGGTAAATCAGATAGATAAAAAAGGTGGTGAACAGGGCAATCAGGTAGAGACGAAACCGTTCATTCGATGTGCTAATCCAATCCGGCACAATGACGCCCTGCAAGCCGACATCGGCCCCGGTGTAAGCTTGTAGCTCGGTGGATGTGACAACGATCTCAAAAACGGACGCTAATCCCAACGTTACCAGGGCAAAGGTGATACCCTTAACACGGGGCAGGACAATGCCAAAAAGCAGCGCATTGAAGAATCCGGCAACGATAACTGCCGCCAACGTTGCCAAAATCCCCCACTCAAAATTGCGCAGCATAATGCCGGTAGTGTACGCGCCCACAGCGAAAAACATGGCATGGCCAAAGGAGAGTAAGCCGGTAATGCCTAAGACAAGGTCATAGCTGAGGGCAAAAATGCCCAGGACAAAAATCTCAATCATCAAGCCCTGCATAAACCGGGCGTTACCCGTTTCGTTGGCCACGACACTACTCAGAGGTTGGCCATCAATGAGGGCCAGCAGAAAGGGCAAAATGATCATGAAGCCCATAAGGGCCAGCAGCCAGCGATTGTTTTTTATCCAGGGTAATGGCATTTTCGGTAAGGTTGCCTGCATGATGGTTACTCCTTCCTTCCAAATAAGCCCTGCGGCAAAATGAGCAAGATGATGACCATGAGCAGGACGGTTGAGGCCGGGACGAGCGGCGGCGATGGTTTGAATGGTTCGGCCAGAAAGGGTACATTGATGCCGATTTGGCCATATTTGATAATGAACTGCTGCAAAAGGCCGACGAGAACAGCGCCGGCAGCGGCGCCGGGGAAGCTGGTCAGGCCGCCAATGGCCAGGGCGATGAGGGCCAACAGCAGTACCTGGCCGCCCATGCCGCTGGAAAGACCCAGCGAGGGGCCGGCCAAAACACCGCCTAATGCGGCCAAGCCAACACCGAGAGCGAAGACGAAGGTGAAGACCTGGCGCACGTTGATGCCCAGCGCTTCGACCATTTCGCTGTCTTGTACACCGGCACGGATGATCATGCCGATGCGGGTCCGTTGTAACAACAGCCAGACGGCAATTAGCACAACGACGCCGATAAAGATGACGAAAATTTCGTTGTAGGTACGAACACGGCCGTCAAATAAAAATACTGTTGAGCATTGATTGCCGATCCGTTCCCAAAAGCTGACAATTTCCTTGCCGCAGCCTTCACCGGCAGCGGCGAAAAGGGCCGGTTTGGGCATGGTGAATTCGGGGCGCCCCCAGACGGCGCGCACGGTTTCGATGCCGATAAAGCTCAGCCCCAGGGTGACCATAATTTGGTAGATGGGGCGGTCGTATAACGGCCGTATCAAAACCGACTCAATCCCCGCCCCCAAAATGACGCCGGTGATCGTCGCCACCAGCATGGCAACAAAGAACAACGCCGTCGTACTGAGGCCAAAAAGGCTGTTGGTTAACGCATCATTCCCAAAATGGGCTGCCAGGCCAATGATCAGCAGGACGCCGGCAATGATCAGCGAGGATTTTGGAATTTTAGGATTAGCCAGGCTCGTTTGCCGCCGCAGGCCAAATCCCACAAACGCCGCACTCAAGGCCAACCCGCCAACCAATAAACCAATAATCAATAACACGCCCGGCACGTCTGATGGTACCGCCTCGGGCAAGACCAGTGTTCCCTGGCTCATCGCCAGGGCGTAGGTCGATGGGCTTTCGGCAAACGCTTCCACGTCCCAGATAGTAATGGGATAGTTTCTGAAGCTGACGGTAAGAATGCCAAGGCCAATCAGCAAGCCGATCCAGGGCCACAGGTTGGCAAGTCGGGGAGATAGGGAGATGCGGGAGAGGTACGGCCGTAACACCGGAATCAGCGCCAGCCCCACACCAACAAACGCCACCGGCGCAAGCACATCAACAAATGTGTCCGGCCGGACATATACCGTCCAGCCCACATAAGCCCCCAACATAAACAACTCACCATGGGCCAGATTCAGCACATCCATCAGCCCCAAAATCAGCGAAAAGCCGGCAGCCACCAAAAACGTCAACGCCCCCACCGACAACCCGCGCAGCACCGTAATCAACCAGTCCGACAATTCCATGCTCTGCGACGCCGACACAAACAAAAACAACAGCGCCGCCAACACAATCAACTGCGT
>JBNKZT010000066.1:0-10637 GCA_050301775.1 Promineifilaceae bacterium (SeqCode) | reverse complement strand
AACTTACTGGCGACCACAAAATTTTGCTCCACCAACAGCACCGTTGTATTGGCCGACAGCGTTTGAATTGCCGCAATCATTTGTTCAATCAATACCGGAGCCAGCCCTTCACTCGGTTCATCGATCAGCAGCAGCTTATTGTCCGGTACCAGCGCCCGGGCCACCGCTAACATTTGCTGCTGCCCGCCAGAGAGATTTGTGCCCGGAAGCTTAATCAACCGCTTCAAATCAGGGAATAAATTAAAAATAAGTTCTTCTTTTTGGGCTAAATCTCCCTTCTGCCGTTCAGCAATGCGCAAATTCTCCAGCACACTCAAATCGCGGAAAATAGCGCGATGTTCCGGCACAAAACCGATGCCCATCGCGGCAATATCAAAACTGCGCTGCCCCTGAATTTCCTGCCCATCAAAGATAACCCTACCTTCTTTGGGCGGTGTCAATCCCAAAATCGTTTTAAGCGTCGTTGTTTTACCGGCCCCATTGCGTCCCAGCAAAACCGTAATGCTGCCCTTTGGCACACTCACCGATACCCCTTCCAAAATATGAAATTGACCAATAAATGTATGAACCTTTTGAACTTCGAGTAAATTAATCATGGTAGTAAATTAGTCTGGTAGTCATGTAGTCTGGTAGTCGTGTAGTCCGGTAGTCTGGTAGTCGAACAATTTAACTACTGGACTATCCAACTATCAGACTACTCGACTAACTCTCATACAGCGCGCCTAAATACGCTTGCTGTACCGTTTCGTTGGCCGAAATTTCGGTTGGCGTCCCTTCAGCCAACACCTGTCCGTAATGCATGACGGTGATCATATCGGAGACGTTCATCACCACATTCATGTTGTGCTCCACCAGCATAACGGTTTTCTCACCGGCGGCCTGGATTTGTTGAATCAAGGCCATCAATTCCGGCACCTGCTCCGAGGCCATGCCGGCCGTTGGTTCGTCGAGCAACAGCAGTTCAGGATCGGGGGCCAGAATCATGCCTAATTCCAGTTTGCGCTGGTCGCCATGGGGCAGTGTACGTGCGGGCGACAAGGCCCGTTCTTTCAAGCCCACCTGCTCAATGACTTCCCAGGCGCGATCCTCATACTTTTTGAAATGGCGGTGCGAACGGAAAAGGCGAAAGTTATCTTTGCCCAACGCCTGGCTGGACAGCCGAATGTTCTCCAACACGGTCAGACTGGGGAAGATGTTGGTAATTTGGAAGGAACGGCCGATACCCAAATGCGCTGTCCGATGCAGCGGCAGTTTCGTAATATCCCGCCCCTTATAAATCACTTGGCCGCTGGTTGGTTCAATGTTCCCGCTCAACAAATTAAAAAACGTTGTTTTACCCGCCCCATTCGGCCCAATAATTGAGTGCAGCGTCCGCGCCCTGACCTTGATACTGACGTCAGCCACAGCCACCAACGCCCCAAACTCCCGGCGCAGATTTTGCGTTTCTAGAATGATCTCATCTGCCATAGTAACTCCGTTGTGAACGGGTGAAGGGGTGGGCGGGTGGAAGGGTGATAGAACAACCGCTCAATCACCCCTTCACCCCTGCGCCCTTTCACCCCTTCATCTTACTCTTTACTCTCCGCTCAAACTGCCAATTGGCAAATCGCCGCAGCGATCTTGCAGGTCTTCTGGCAGCAGACAGGGCACATCAGGACGGGTGGTGTCTACTATTTCAAAGTACTTGAATTCGGGGTCATCCACGTTCAACAGCTTGACAATGTACATGTCTTGCATCGCCACGTGATCTTCCGGGCGAATGTAGATAGTGCCTTTCGGCCCTTCAAACGTCATTCCTTCCATCGCGCCAATCATAGCTTCGGCGCTCACGTCGCCGCCAGTGGCCCGTACCGCATTGACCAACAGCAGCGCGGCATTCATCGCGTCGGCATCAAACAGGTCGGGGAAAGTGCCGAACTCTGACTGGTCGTGTTCTACCAGCCAATCGTTGATGGGATTGTTCGGGGCGGTGTAGTGGTAGAGGATGCCGCTGGTCTGGCCAATGGCATTGGCGAAGAAAGCGGGCATGACGATGTTGTCTACGAACCCGGAGGCCATTGACATTTCGTCAAAGACGCCCAGTTCGGTAGCCGCCTGCATCATCGGCACAAAACCGCTGCCGGCCCAGGTAACCAGGAAGGCTTCAGCCCCGGAGTCGAGGACTTGTTCCATGTAGGGCGTAAATTCGGTGGTGTCGGCCGGGGCAAAGATGTCGTCGGCCAAGAATTCGCCGCCATAAAGCGTGCAGGCATCACGGAAGGCTTCGGCCCCACCGTAGCCAAAGGAATAGTCGGGCGCGATCTGCACAAACGTATCGTATTCTTGTGTCATATAGCGGCAGATGTTAACCGCGTCCTGATAGTTGTTTCGGCTGGTGCGGAAAGTGTATTCGTTGAAGCTAACGCCGGTGATGTCGTTGGCCGCCGCCGGAGCGACGATAAGCGGGATCTGGTTTTCGCGGGCCAGTTCTTGCAGGGTGGCTGTTGCGCCGGAGCTTACTGTACCAACCAGCACATCTACGCCGATTTCCTCGATGAGTTCCCGGCCGGCTGTGGCTGTAATATCCGGTGTACTCTGGTCGTCGCGCATGTAAACCTGGAATTCGCAGCCATCAACTGTATAG
This sequence comes from Promineifilaceae bacterium (SeqCode), assembly GCA_050301775.1. Classification (GTDB taxonomy): domain Bacteria; phylum Chloroflexota; class Anaerolineae; order Promineifilales; family Promineifilaceae; genus JACKCC01. Next base: position 8,014 of record JBNKZT010000066.1, on the reverse strand, counting down.
CTGGTGTAGTCGCCATTGTCAGTACCGATTGCACCGGCAGCATACTCCATGCCCAGCGGGAAGCCGCGCAGTACGTGCGCCCCGTAAATGGCCAGCGCCCCGGTTTCATCGGTGATGAGGCCGACTTTGATGGGTTCTTCACAAGTAAGGGCAGACGGTTCGGGTTCAGGTTCTACGGCCGTTACCTGCGAAATATCACCCAAAGTACCAATCGGCAGATCACCGCAGCGATCTTGCAGCCCTTCCGGCAGGAGGCAAGGCACGTTGGGCCGGGTCGTGTTGACCAGTTCAAAGTACTTGAATTCCGGGTCATCCACATTCAACAGCTTAACGATGTACATATCCTGAATGGCAACGTGGTCTTCGGGGCGGATATAGATCGCGCCCTTTGGCCCTTCAAACTGCATCCCTTCCATAGCGCCAATCATCGCGTCAGCGCTGGCATCGCCGCCGGTGGCCTTCAGCGCCTCGGTGAGCAGCAGCGCTGCGTTCATACCATCGGCGTCAAACAGGTCGGGGAAAGTTTCAAACTGGGCCTGGGTCTGCTCGACCAGCCAGTCATTGATGGGATTGTCGGGAGCGGTGTAATGATAAAGGATGCCGCTGGTCTGGCCAATGGCGTTGGCGAAGAAAGCCGGCATGACTACGTTGTCCACAAAACCGGAAGCCATCGACATCTGGTCAAAGACGCCCAATTCAGTCGCGGCCTGCATCATTGGCACAAAGCCGCCACCGGCCCAGGTGACCAGGAAGGCATCTGCCCCAGAGTCAAGGATTTGCTCCATGTAGGGGGTGAACTCGGTGGTATCGGCCGGGGCGAAGATGTCGTCGGCCACGAATTCGCCGCCAAAGAGGGTGCAGGCATCGCGGAATGCGGTCGCGCCACCATAGCCAAAGGAGTAATCAGGCGCGATTTGGACGAACGTATCATATTCTTTTGTCATGTAATCGCAGATATTGACGGCGTCCTGGTAGTTATTGCGGCTGGTACGGAAGGAGTTTTCGTTGAAGCTGATGCCGGTCAGATCGTTAGCGGCGGCGGGGGCGGCGATGTGGATAACATCGTTTTCGCGGGCCAGTTCTTGCAAAGTGGCGGTTGCGCCGGAGCTTACCGTACCGACGATGACATCTACGCCTACTTCTTCGATGAGTTCACGGCCAACGGTGGCGGTGGTTTCTGGATTGCTCTGGTCGTCGCGAACGTAGACCTGGATTTCGCAATTATCGAGCATGTAGCTGGTATAGTCACCGTTGTCGGTTCCTTCTGCGCCTGTGGCGTATTGCATGCCCAGTGGGAAGCCGCGCAGAATGTGGGCGCCGTAAATAGCTAGCGCACCGGTTTCGTCGGTGATGAGACCAACTTTGATCGGTTCGGCGCAGGTCACGCCTTCCATGGCGGCCGGTTCGGCTGTTGGTTCCGCAGCTGCTGGTTCTGCGGTGGCCGGTTCTTCAACGGTGGGCGCGGGTTCTTCAGTCGGCTCTGCAGCCGGTGTCCCACCGCCGCAGGCGACCAGCGCCAGGGCTAAGATGACGAATAACGATAAAAAGATTAGCAAATTACGACGTTTCATTTCTGTCCTCCAAAAATTTTAGGGTATTTTTTACGGTTCTCTTTTGACGGGTCACATTTTTATAGGCGATGTTTCACCTCCTTTGGTGCATACCGGTTATTCATGTGTCTGTTCCAAATCGCGCACTAATACGAGTGATTCGCCGGAACAGACAATGGTTCCGGCTGCGGTTGTGCAGGTGGTGCGCAGGTTGATTAATGTTTAGCCAAAAATCCGAGCAGCAGCGAGTTAAAAACGCCGGCCTTTTCCCACAAAGCAGCGTGACCCGCGCCCGGAATCAGCGCAAACTCGGCATGTGAAATTTCTTTGGCAATGATTTCGGAATAATGGCGCGGCTTGAGAATATCTTCCTCGCCGGCGACGACCAGCGTTGGCGCTGTGATTTTGTGTAAATCAGATGTGATGTTTAACTGCGAAAAACTCATCAACAGCGCCGAAAACGCAGCAAAATCCAACAATTTGTAACGCTCTCGCGCCTGATTCAGCACATCTTGATTCGCCGCAATCCAGTCATTAGAAAACGTGAGCGGGTAAACAGCTTGAAACAGCCGCTCCGCATCGTGTGCCAGCGCCGCCCCATTCCAGCTCTCAATAAACCCATGCAGCAGCGGTTCCACATGGCTCACCGCCGAAGTTACCATCAGGCTTTTGGTGCGCCCCGGATATTTGAGCGCAAAGATCAGGCTAATTTCAGCGCCGTAGGATGTGCCGCCGATGTGCGCGGCATCGATGTCCAGCGCATCTAACAAACCTGCCAAATCATCCGCGTGCATTTCCATCGAGTACGGCCCCGGCGGATGCTCAGATTGCCACATGCCCCGGCAGTCGTACAGCAGCAAGCGGTATCGCTTAGACAAAGCCGCTGTTTGGTATGCCCAACTAGCCGTACTCATCAACACGCCGTTGGACAGCACTACAACCTCAGCATCCGGCGGACCGTGTAATTCATAATAAATCTGGATGTTGTTTACAGTAACTTTAGGCATTTCATCCCTGCTCTGGCCGGTCTCCAGACCGAGCCAGATCGTATCAAACCTCAAACGCCAGAAATGTACGCTTTTCTTCCTCTTCACCCCGCTCAATAAATGTGACGGTGAGCGGCGTACCGATGTAGCCGAGTTCCGGCTGCGCGGCATTGAGTCCCAAAATTTGGGCGCTAATCATCGGGCCTTCGTCCAGTTTCACAATGCCGGTCAGGTACGGGTTATTCCGGTCATACCCTGCGGCAATCATGGCATTGGGACCGATGGAAACGGCCGTAAACGCCGCCAACTCTCCCCTACCCGACAACTCAACCCACTCCATCTCGTCACTGTGCGTCTCCGGGTCAATCGGCCGCGGCGGCACATAAATCTTGCCCGTCGCCTTGCTGCGCGAACCCATCAACTTACCTTCGCTCAAAAACGTTTGAAAAGAATGTTCACTAAATGCCCGGTCAGACATGGTTACCTCCGCTCGTAAATGTGAACAACGGCCGTTTGTCCCGTTCCGCCCACGTTATGCGTCAATGCCAGATCAACATCACGACCCACCTGTCGTTCGCCGGCCAGGCCGCGCATTTGCTTAAACACTTCCACCGCCTGCCCAGCGCCTGATGCGCCTACCGGATGTCCTTTCGATTTCAAACCGCCGGATGTATTAATCGGTTTGGGGCCATGCCGTGATGTCAATCCTTCCTGGGCGGCTTCATGTCCCTGCCCCGGCGCAAAGAAACCAATGTCCTCGGTGGCGATAATCTCAGCGATGGTAAAGCAGTCATGAACTTCAGCGATTTTAATGTCTTTGGCAATAATCCCGGCCATTTCGTAGGCCATCTGACTGGCCTTTTTGGCCGCGCCGATGGTGGTCAGGTCGGGACGGTCGTGTAATGCGCCGTCGCTGGCCTGCCCGCTGCCCACTATGTAAATGGGATCATCCGTGAACTGTTGGGCGATTTCTTCACTGACGAGGAGAACGGCCGTTGCCCCATCCGTCACCGGCGAACAATCAAACAAACGCAAAGGCCAGGCAATCATCGGATTTGCCCGGTCATCATGCAAAAACGCCATCTCGTTTTCCCAGGTGGGAATAGGCCGCCCTTTTTTCTCGGCGCTGCGCTGCTTGGCCGCCATCACCCCGGCAATCGTGCTGTTAAACTGTGCTTTCGGATTCAGCGCCCCGTTGTCGTGATTTTTCAGCGCCACCTGCATCAACGCTTCCGGCACAGCGCCATACTTGTACATGTACGCCGTCGCCATCGTGGCGTAGAAGCCGGGGAAGGTAAATCCGGCTGGAATTTCGTACAAAATGTCACCGGCCGTTGCCAGCGCTTCCGTTACCTCGGCGATGGGCAGATTGTTCATCTTTTCGATACCGCCCACCAAAACCATGTCATACGCGCCGGAGGCAATTGCCAACAGCCCTTGCCGCAGCGCCACGCCGGAACTGGCACAGGCATCCTCAATTCGTGTGGCCGGGCGTGGGGTCAATCCCACCCAATCGGCCATAATTGGAGCCGTGTGTCCCTGCCCCTCAAACAAATCGCTGCTGTAATTGCCAATGTACAAAGCCTCGATGTCGTTGGGAACCAGCCCCTTATCCACCGAAGCCCGCATATCCTGAAATGCCTCCACAAATAGATCACGGGTCGTTTTTTCAGGGAATGCGCCAAACTGACTCATTCCTGCGCCGACAACGGCAACGCCCCGGCCTAACTTTCTGGTTTTCATCAATTTCTCCTACTGTGTCTTTCGTCATGCGCCATACATAAGGTTGAAATCATGACAAATGACGGGTAATGTATCGAACTATTTTTGTAGAAATTCAATAATGACTGCATTTGCCGCATCCGGGGTTTCAATGGGGAAAAAATGCCCGGCATCAGGCAGCAAATGGACGCTACTATTTGGAATTTGGGCGGCCAATAAATCAGCATTGCCCGGCGGGACAACTTTGTCGTGCGCGCCAAAAAGAATGAGCGTTTCGGCCTGGACTGCGGGCAGTCTGGTCTCAAAACAGGCCGCTTCAGATAACAAACTCAATCCAATCGCCATTTGCGCCTGGTAAGCGGCCGGATCGACCAAATTAGCCATACGCCAGGACAACCATTCTTCAATCAACATTTCGTTCTTTTCAGCCCAGCCCGGCGCTGTGCTGACCGCCAGTCCGTTTTTGAAGCGTGTGACCGGGTCGCTGATCACATCGCCGAGGACGGCCATCGCTTCCGGGGTGATGGGCATATGGCGCGGTCCACCGAAATTGGTCGAGGCCAAAATCAACTTGTCTACCAAATGCGGGTAGCTCAAGGCCATCTCCTGGGCGATGAAACCACCCATACTGTGCCCCATAATGTGCGCTTTAGGGATGTCGAGAACGGTGAGCAAGGCGGCCGTATCCGCGGCCAACATGGCGGCGCTGTACGGCCCATCCGGCTTATCTGTCTGGCCAACACCGCGATTGTCTAGCGTAATGACCTGGACCTGCTCTGCCAGTCCTGGAACCATCTTATGCCACTGCCACATGTTGTAGCCCAGGCCAGATATGAGTACCAACGGCTCGCCGGAACCGGCGATTTCGTAATATATGTTGATGTCGTTAGCGGATATTGTGGGCATATCTCACTCCTCGTGAAGCGTAAAACGTGAAAATTGTCTTGTCACGTTTCACGTTTTACGTATTTTTCTTTCAACTTAATCTTTTCAATTTTGCCGTAGGGTGAGTAGGGCAGGCTGTCGGCGAAGATGATTTCTTTGGGCGCTTTGTAGCGGGCCAGACGTTGGTGGCAGTGGGTAAGCAGTTCGTCGGCGGCGACGGTCTGGCCTTTTTCGAGCACGACGATCATCAGTCCGACTTCGCCCCATTTTTCGTGGGGTTTACCAATGAGCGCTGCGCCGGAAACGGCCGTGTGTTCCAAAAACACTGCTTCTACCTCGGCCGCATATACATTCTCACCGCCGCTAATGATCATATCCTTCGCCCGACCCACAATCGTATAAAAGCCGTCTTCATCCATCCGGGCTGTGTCGCCGGTGTAAAACCAGCCATCCACCAGTGCTTCGGCAGTTGCTTCAGGATTGTGCCAATAGCCGGCGCACACGTGGGGTCCTTTAATCAGCAGCTCGCCCGTTTCACCTACGGCTACATTATGACCTTGCTCATCGACCAAACGCATGTCGCTGTGGAAGATAGGACGACCAACGCTGCCGGTTTTGGGCACAGAATCTTCGTCGGTCATGCTGAAGCAGTTGGGTCCGACCTCGGTCAGGCCGTATCCCTGGCGGAAGATGATGTTTTTAGCCTTGCGCCATTTTTCCATGAGCGAAGGCGGGCAAGGTGCGCCGCCGCTGATGAAGAAATGGACGTGACTAAAATCAAGCTCGTGGAAATTGGGCGCGTCAAGCCACATCTGGAAGATGGTGGGCACGCCCAGAATGACTGTACACTTTTCTGCCAAAATGATGTCCAGTGTGTTTTCAGGATCGAAGCCTTTGGAGAGAACAATCCGGCCACCGAGATAGAAAATTGGCGTCAAAAAGGCAAACAATCCACCCGCATGGAACAAGGGCGTGAACACTGGTGACACATCATGCTCGGTTAGTCCCCAACTGACGCAGGTGTTGAGGATGTTCCACAACACCTGCCGCTGCGGAATGATGGCTCCTTTGGGCCGTCCGGTGGTGCCTGAGGTGTAGAGGATGCAGTGCGGGGTTTCAGCGGTGAGGGAAAATGGCCGTTTCGGTTCCCCATCATCCGCCGCCGCCAAGCCATCCTCATAAGAAATCGCCCCGGCAATATCAGCCCCATCCAGGCTAACAAACTGTTCCACATTGATGTCAGGGCGCATCTCCGCCAGCATTTCCACAAAATCGGGACCGCAAATCAACACTTTCGGATCGCAATTGTTGACAATGTAGGTCAATTCAGCCGCCACCAAACGCCAATTCAATGGGGCCAAAATCGCGCCAATCTTGGCCAAGCCGTAAAACAAATCGATGTAAGGCACGCCGTTGTGCGCCAGAATAGAAACGCGATCGCCTTCCCGGATGCCGCATCTATCGTGCAAGAAATTGGCGGCTCGATTAGACCGCTCGTTGAGTTCAGCATACGTAAACCGCTCGCCACTGTCCGTAAACAACAAGGCTTCGCGATCTGGTGTCAAAAGCGCTCGCTTACTTAACAAATCTGCCGCGTGCATGTTCAACTCCCTCGATAAATGATCCACCGATGACGCAAATTTTCATCTGTGTTATCCGCGTCATCGGTGGATTATGTTCACTTCAAAAAGGCATGAAAAGCGGCGTTGAATGCCTCTGGTTGCTCAAGATAGGGGGAGTGACCAGCGTCAGCAATCACTTTTTCCTGGTATGCCCCGCCATTGACCCGATAGCTGTCCAGGACGGCGCGGGTTTGGGCCAGCATCGGCTGCGGCGGGCATTCTTCGTTGCCCGGCCAGCCGGGAACGGCGCCCATCGCACCCAGAGCGGCCAGGTCAAACATGGCATAATCGCTAACGATCAAATCGCTGTCGCCGCGAATCCACAAAATGGGCGGTTTGGGATCGATGTCTGCCAGGGCGCCGGCGTCGAAATATTTACGGTTGAATGCCGGCAGGACGCCTTTGTCGCCGGGAGCCGCGCCGGGCCAATTGGGTGAGGGAACAGAATTGCCCGGATACCAATCATCGCCAATTTTGGTGGAAATCATCGAATCAATCAGCGCATCTTCCCGTTCTGGAACAAACGGTGGCTTGACATAAAACTGCCGAAACACATTGCGCGGCGACATCGGATTTTCAAGGCCTTTATCGCCATCAGCCAACGCCTGCACAAAATCAGGGTTGATACCGGCCGGTGCGCCATCGTCGTAGGTCATTGTGCCGGCCGCATCTTTGCTGCCGCCGTAGCCATAGGGCGACATTGTGTCCACCAGGGTGAGTGAGAGCAGTTCAGCCGCGTAAGCAATGGCGTATTTCATGACAATGCCGCCGCCCATGCTGTGGCCGACGAGGTGGAATTTATCCAGTCCCAATGTTTGTACCAGTGAGTGAATGTCGGCGACCATGTCGGCCATGCCCAACGTGGCGTCGACGGGCAGCGGTTCGGTGTCGCCGTAGCCGCGCAGGTCAACGGCGATGGCCTGGTAGCCATCGGGCAAGGCCAGCATCGTTTCTTCCCAGAAAGTAGCCGAGGAGCCGTTGCCATGTACAAAGAGCACGGCCGTTCCCCCCTCATCTCCGCAGCGCAACACATGAACCTTGAGCCGGTCCGTTGCCACAATTTTGGATTCAATACCCGGTAAAGTTGAAATAGAGGACATTAGATTTCTCCTTCAATCTTCGTAGGGATTGGGAAATGGGGGATAAAAATCGAAAAATCCCCTCATCTCCTAATCCCCGCTTTCTAAAAATCACGTTCCGACGACGATGCCGCCGTCAACACGTAACGTTTCTCCACTGATAAAACTGG
>JBNKZT010000065.1:0-22157 GCA_050301775.1 Promineifilaceae bacterium (SeqCode) | reverse complement strand
CGGGGTTGGTGCATTTGGGTGGGGGTAGGTGGTATGACCCGGCATTGGGCAGACCTTTACAGCCGAACCCGGCCGGCGCCCCGCCCACCGTGCCCCAGGCGCTGAACCGCTACGCAGCGACGCCGCTGGGTCAGCCGGGAGTGTTCCAATCAGCAGTAAATTCAGGTGGCTTGGGTGCAAAAGTAGGGAATTCGACGGCCTCCAACACGGTCAGTGCTTTATTGGCCGGGTCTGTGATTGGGCCAACGGCCGTAAACCTGGCTCAACATTTCCAACCCTGGTATTTGATGAACATTTCAGTTGTTGGTCCTGGCCAGGAAATACGTGGGCTGTTGAAACGGTTGTTGAATCAGGGTCCTACTGACTTCTCGATTGCACGCCGTCTGGAGAACGGCCGTTTGTCCAGTTTCGAGGGTTTCGTCTTTACACGCGCCAATGTTGATGACCTGGTGGAACGCCTGGGGCAGCGCGGTGTAAGTGCCTCTGCCCGCTCCATTGGGCGCGGTGCAGAGCGAGTTTGGAACTTTGGATATGGAGAGCATTTAACAGTTGGTAACTTTATTGCGGGCGCTGGTGCAGATTTTGGCATCGGTGGTCTTTGGCAAGGTGTGAGCGATGCTATTAATTATCCAGGGCTATGGACAGATGATCCATGGTTGGCATCGCGGCGTGTTAGTGCGGCCGGGTTGTCAAACGCTACCACTGGTGTAATGGGTACAGCATCAGCGGGGATTATACTAACTCTTGCAGGAATATCTGACCCGCCAGCACTGTTGGTTTTTGGGATTGGAGTTGGTGCCACGGTGTTCTGGGACGTTATAGTGGGTGATAATGTAACCGATTGGTGGTTTACCATATTCGATGCAAACGATGTGCCTATCTCAAGAGAATTAGAGCCATTAAATTAATAGGAAGTGCTTGCACAATGGATGAACGTTATACAAAAATTATACTTTCCGCCTTCCTTGCTATCTTTACAGGGGTAGGAATGGTTTATGGGCTAAGCGATAAATGCGAAGTAATGTCTCAAAATAACTGCTGGGCTGTTTGGGGATTGGCTATATCAGCTATTATTGGCGGTGTTATACTAACCGAATCATTTGTTGTTTATCGGATTAGATATTATGAAGAACACATAAAAATATCTTCTGAGACTAAGGTCGAAACAAACGCGAAACAACAATTGTCTGGACGCTATGTTTGGCTTCGCTCAGTAGTCCGCTTGTCACTTGCAACTCTTCTTCTTAGTTTGCCAGTAATCGTACAGGGTACTTTTGTTGCTGCTGTAGGTGGTTTAATTGTAGGTTTCAGTCTGGTTTTTTTTATGCGTAGTATTCTGGATCGACTACCACCAAAGTATTGAGATAGTAAATCAAGGTCATTCTTAGCGAGTCTGATGTCTAGTAAACGCGGTCATAGCGGTAAGAAGGGCCGCATCCTGTATGATAGCTTCGGTATGGCCCTAACCAACACCCAGCCCATCACTCTAGCCGGTGCGCTGCCCGACCTGGCGTTAGTTGTTGGCAATAACGGATAAAAAAATGATGGGATGGGGGAGAACGGCCGTACCCCCATTCCATCATCATTTGCGTGTTGAAGAGAGGAACGGCCGTACCCCCATTCCATCATCATTTGCGTGTTGAAGAGAGGAACGGCCGTACCCCATCCCATCATTGTTTGTGTGTTGAGGAGCGGGAACGGCCGTTTCCCGTTGTCTGTTTTTTGTTGATTGTTGGCAACGGCCGTATCCTGTATGATAGCTTCGGTATGGTCATGGAGAACACACTGTCTGCGGAGCTAACCGGCGCGCTGCTGGACGCACCTGATGCGGCGACGGGGCTGGTGCATTTGGGTGGGGGCAGGTGGTACGACCCGGCACTAGGCAGACCCTTACAGCCCAACCCGGCCGGTGGGCCAGCCAGGGGTGTATGAAGCCAAGTTAAGCGCCTGGAATCCGTTCACTGATGATCGCGTTTCCAATATTGGCAAAGGATTGGTCAGCAATGTAGCAAATAATGTAGCTGAAAAGGGCATCCGCGCTTACGCTCATACGGCGGTAGAGATAGTGCAAGAACCAATCTTTGAATTCGCAACAAGTAGCGTGGCTACAGGCGAGGTGATTGAACGGATGATATATCGACGGACGCTTGTCGGCATTCTACAAGCTGACGACATCATTCAATACACCGCTGTGAGTGTTGGCAAAACATCCTTAGTCAGAGGGAACGCCGAAACGGTCAGTACACTGGCTCGAATTGGCTATCATTCAGTTGAAGTAGAAAGCCTACCCTTGGGACGGATTGCCGGCAAATTTGTAGGAGGTGAATTGGGTTTAGTGGGGCTAGATGCCGGCATTGGTTTTGGTATTGATGTGGGATATCAATTGTTGTTGGATGCCCGCAATCCTTATCTGAACACAACCCAAAAATGGCAAAGGGCAGTTTTGGGACAGGGCACTGGTTCTGGGGTTAGTTTCATTGTAGCCACCTCGATCGGAGGTCCGATTGGTCTTATCGTTGGTATTGGTGTTTCTATTGCTTGGGATAAGTGGGCTGCACCTATTATTTATGAACGACTAGACGCCATCCCAACGCGACATTTAGCTCCCTTAAATCAATAAACTAAAGAGGAATCAATATGGTTTTCCTATTTCTCTGTTTGGGTTTATATAGCATAATTTTCGGGCTAACCCCATATTTTGGTGCAAAATCTTGGTGGTGGCAGAAATCAAACCCGCTTGCGCCAACTGGGATCGTTTTCGGCGCGATTCCGTTTGCACTTGCTCTTTTCATAATGGCCTACATTTTTTATGATTACTCACTTTCACAGGAACAATTAAACATACTAACACTTTATATAGGAAGTCCCTTGATTCTTTTATCGGTTTTTCTTGCGATGTGGCGGCCTCGATTCATGAAGCCTAAATGGTTGCGTTGGTTAGAAGAAAACCATGGGGAAATCATGCATCTGTTGAAAGAAGATGCAATCGCTGCAGAAAAAAAACAACGAAATAGTTGGACAAATAGGGTCAAAACACAGGAAGGTTTAGAAGAATGGGTGACAGAAGTGCGGCATAAATACAGACTTGATCACCCTGACCAACGCTTCATCGGTGATCCTCATGCCTAGCATTGCATAGACAGGTGATGAGGGAACAGTAGCCTTAGCGGCGCAGGTTGAAAGTCAAGGAAACGGCCGTCCCCCCATTCCATCGTTGTTTGAGAGTTGAGGAGAGGAAACGGCCGTACCCTCATTCCATCATCATTTGAGTGCTGAGGCGAGGGAACGGCCGTACCCCATTTCATCGTTGTTTGTGTGGTGGGGAAAGGGAACGGCCGTTTCTCAGTCCATCATTGTTTGCATGTTGAGGAGAGAGGAACGGCCGTATCCCATTCTATCGTTGTTTGCGTGGTGTGGAGGGAACGGCCAAAAAAATACGTCACACGCCATACGTATCCCCTTTGGGGTGATGCATGACGCATGACGTATGAAAATCCTGGAACTACTTCGGTGCCAGATTCTATTTGATATACAGCATCTCCTGGTACGTCGGCAGCGGCCACAAATCATCGGCCACCATCCCTTCCAGCGCGTCGGCATGTTCACGGATGGTCAACATGGCCGGCAAGACCTTGTCACACATATGGCGTGCTTCCGCGGCCAAATCATCATCTTCGTGAGCCAATAAGTTTTCTAATTTGCCCAAACTGCTGCGCAAGGCACTAACACAAGCCGACACCTCATCCAATGTGGCCGAATCACATTCATAACCGGCCGTTTTTAGATTGGCACAGTTGGCCGCCAATTCGCTTTGGTAACGGATGGCGGCCGGATAAATCATGGTTTTGCCCATTTTCAGGGTCAAACTGGCTTCAACTTGTACAGCCATGACGTATTGTTCCAGTTTTACTTCCAGGCGGCTATCCAATTCACGCTTGGTAAGAACATTGTATTTGGCAAACAAGTCCACTATTTCCGGGCTGGCCAGAACCGGCAGCGCGTCAGGGGCGGTACGCAAATTGGGCAGACCCCGTTCGAATTCGGCTTCTTTATGCCATTTTTCGGAATAGCCATCACCGTTGAAGATGATACGGCCGTGTTCCTCAATGATTTCTTTCAACATAGCCTGAACCGCCTCGTCAAAATCACCCTCAGCCGCTTCCAGTTTTGTCGCGATATAATCCAGCGATTCAGCCACAATCGTATTCAACGCCATCAACGGCGAAGCAATCGATTGATTTGAGCCAACAGCCCGGAATTCAAACTTGTTGCCCGTAAAAGCGACCGGGCTGGTCCGGTTGCGGTCGCCGGAATGACGCGGCAGCGACGGCAGCGTATCGACGCCGATTTCCAGGAATCCCTGCTGTTTTGAGGAGGTCGGTTTACCGGTTTTGATTTGTTCGAACACATCTGTGAGCTGGTCGCCCAGGAAAATGGAAATGATGGCCGGCGGCGCTTCATTGGCCCCCAGGCGGTGGTCATTGCCGGCGTGGGCAATAACTGCCCGCAGCAGCGACGCGTACTTATCGACCGCTCGAATCACAGCCGCGGCAAAGACCAGGAACCGCGAATTTTCATGGGGCGTGTCGCCCGGCTCCAACAAATTGCCTACCGTAGCATTCCCAAACGAGAAATTAACGTGCTTGCCCGATCCATTAATCCCGGCAAACGGTTTTTCGTGCGTCAGGCAAGCCATATCATAGCGAGCGGCTACCCGCTTCAAAGTTAACATGATGAGCTGTTGGTGATCGGTGGCGACGTTGGCATTTTCATGAACCGGAGCCATTTCATATTGGCTGGGCGCAACTTCATTGTGCCGAGTTTTGACCGGTACGCCCAATTTATACAATTCCCGTTCTGTTTCCAACATGCAAGCCAGCACCCGTTCCGGGATTGCGCCAAAGTAATGGTCGTCAAACTGTTGCCCCTTGGCCGGTTTGGCGCCAAAAAGAGTACGGCCGGCTGTCAGCAAATCGGGGCGGGCCAGATAAAAATTCTGATCAATCAGAAAATATTCCTGTTCCGGACCGGCCGTTGCCGTCACAATCGCGCCATCATCATAACCAAACAGTTTCAGAATGCGCTGTGCCTGTTCATTCAAGGCTTTCATTGAACGCAAAACCGGGGTCTTTTTGTCCAGCGCTTCACCCGTCCAAGAAACAAATGCAGTGGGGATACACAGCGTCGTTCCGTTGGGATTTTCCAGGATGTAGGCCGGGCTGGTCACATCCCAGGCCGTATAGCCGCGCGCCTCAAACGTGGGGCGGATACCGCCGGTGGGGAAACTGGAACCGTCCGGCTCACCCTGAATAAGCTGCTCGCCGCTGAATTCAGCAATTGCTTCGCCATCTCCATTGGGAGAAAGGAAACTGTCATGTTTTTCGGCAGTCAGACCGGTTAATGGATAAAATACGTGAGCGTAATGGGTGGCTCCCTTTTCAATCGCCCAATCTTTCATCGCGTTGGCAACTGCGTCGGCGGTAGAGGTGTCCAGCTTTTTGCCTTCATTAATCGTTTTCATTAACGATTTGTATACAGGTTTGGGCAGACGCGCCTTCATCGCTTTGCCGTTAAACACATTTTCAGCGAATAAATCGCTGGCTGACGTATCTACAAAATTCAACGGTTCCGAGATTGGCTTATAATTTACAACGTTGGATACTGCTTTTATTCTTGATTCATTTCCACTCATTTTTAACATGCTCCTAGATATGATATAGTTTTAGGTGGCTTGGGTGGGTGCATATCTATTCAAGTCAAGCCCGACTCGTTCCCTACAAACGAGTCGGGCCATTTTTTATTTATTAGTCTGTAGGTGAAGGCAGGATGTTTCCAGGAATGGAAATTGATTCTGGTTCAGGTTTGCCGTTGTCAATAAATTCAGGATACGAGCCGATGCCATGATATTCCAGGTCGATACCAGCGATTTCGACTTCTTTGGAGATGCGCAAGCCGAGGGTTTTATTAATCAAATAGAACATCAGGAAGGACAAGGGGACTGTCCAGACTACTGCCGCAACCAGGCCGAGGGCCTGAATGCCTAATTGAGTAAATCCGCCGCCATGCAGCAGGCCAATGCCGTCTACGCCCCAGATACCGACGGCCAGGACACCGAAGATACCGTTCAAACCGTGTACCGGGAAGGCGCCGACGGGGTCGTCAATTTTTAATTTTTCCATCAAATCGACGCCGTAGTAGGTGATGACACCAGCAATCACGCCAATCATCAGCGCACCCTGGGGAGTGACGAATGCGGTTGGGGCGGTAATGGCGACCAGGCCACCCAGCGCACCATTAAAGGCCATGCTAACGTCCCATTTACCGGTATTGAAGAAGGCCAGGAACATGGCGGCGATAGCGCCGGTCGTAGCTGCAAAATCGGTGGTGACGACGATAAGGGAGATGGCCTTTGGTTCAGCGTTGAGCTGGCTGCCAGGATTGAAGCCAAACCAGCCCAGCCAGAGGACAAATACGCCCAGGGCGGCCAATGAGATATTATGACCGCGAATGGTGTGGCCAAATTTCTTGTCTATACGTTTGCCAAGCATCAGTGTGCCGACCAGACCCACTAAAGCGCCCACGAGATGAACAACTGAAGAACCGGCGAAATCGAGATAACCGAGTTCAGCCAGCCAGCCGCCGCCCCAGACCCAATGGCCAAAGATGGGGTAAATGATTAGACCGGTCAGGAAGCTGTAGGCCAGGTCAGCTTTAAAGTTGGTGCGCTCGGCCATTAACCCGGAAGCGATGGTAGATGCAGCGGCACAGAAAGCGAACTGGAAGAAGAAGAAGGCCAACGTAGGTATGGTTAATCCGGGGTAGATATCCGGGATGCCGTTCAGGAAGAACCACTCGGTGCCAAAGAAGGCGTTGCCCGCGCCGAACATGATGCCGAAGCCGGCGATGATGAAGCCGATGGTGGTCATGGTGGTGTCCATGAGGTTTTCGGCCATAATGTTGACGACGTTTTTGGAACGGACAAAGCCGGCTTCCAGAAAACCAAACCCGGCCTGCATGAAGAAGACCAGGAAGGCGGCGATGAGTACCCATACGGTATCAACGGCGCTAACAACGGGTTCACTTTCTTGCGCAAAGGCGCTTTTGTTGAAAGCGATGAGTAGGGCGAGTACGGCCGTTACATTAAATATACGCCGTATTGTGCGAGCATTTCGTTTAATCATTTCCTATTTCCTCCGAATTAATTCATTATTGAGCTGTTTTTAGATCGTTTCGGCGCCAACCTGACCTTAAAACGAAAAACGCCTTTCTCGACTCATCATTTTATGAGTGAGAAAGGCGTCTTGGCCTCAAAATTTATTTTATTATCGCGCAACGTGAACTATCTTAACGTGAAACAGGGAAACCCGTCAACAATCAAATTGTTAAACGGTTTACAGGATATATTGTGCAATCTATCTAACTTTAGCCGCTGCTAACCCTCCCAGAGGTTAAATTGTTGGTAACAGCTAATCACTCGTGAACCTCCGGGAGGATGGGTAGCCGTCTTTAGCCCAAGAAATGTAAAACGAGATGTGAAAGTCTTGCTTGATACCTTTGGTTTTCCTTTGTGTGTATTGTAACAAAAAGGAGCACTATCAGAGAGTTCTCGGAAAATCGGTGAGAGACGGGGATGAAATAGGCGAAGACAAAAGCATCGGTTGTTGTGCCGCGGAACCTGGCAACGGTGAACACATCTGAGGGAATGATGTATGGAGCGACTTTGCCGGCACTAGCAGCCTATCGGAAAAGTCCGACTTTTAGTCTTAAAGAGAGTGCGCGTCTCGTGTAGCAGCAGCCTTAAAAACAGCCAAAAGTCGGACTTTTTGGGGTTCTCCGACAAGCTGCTAGCAGATATTTGTATGTGTTTATGGGGAACACTCAAACACGACCGTGTTGCCACATGGGCTAAAAAAGAAAAAGATCGGCCTGGTAAAACCTTATCTCTAATACTGACCCAATCCGTGTTGAATGGCGATTATCACAGCTTGAGTGCGATCCGAAACATCCAGCTTGGCAAAGATGGCGCTGACATGGTTTCGAATCGTGCCTTCTGAAAGGAAGAGCTGCGCGGCGATTTCGGCGTTGCTCAGGCCGCGAGCCATCAGCCGCAGCACATCCTCTTCTCTGCCGGTGAGTTTGTCCGTAATCTGGGTCGCCGGGTTCACCTGTTGATTGGCAGTTTGCTGCAGCAGTTTCCCGGCAACGGCCGGGTCAACAAACGCCTGGCCGCTGACAGTGCCGCGAATAGCTTCCAATACTTTTTCACGCGGCGTATCCTTGAGCAAGTAGCCCGAAGCCCCGGCGCGGATAGCGTCAAACAGCCACACATCATCATCGTAGGTGGTGAGCACCAGGATTTTCATGTCAGGATGCTGCGTGCGAATGCGGCGGGTGGCTTCGACACCGTTAATGCCCGGCATTTTCAAATCCATCAGGATGAGATCGGGCATGTGGGCGGCGGCCAGTTCCACCACTTCAGCACCATCCTGGGCCAGGCCAACTACTTCAATATCCGGCTCCAATTTCAGGAGCATCTCCAATCCATCACGAATGATGGCCTGATCGTCACAAATGATCACCTTGATCATGTCAAAATCCTTTCAGAGTTAGTTGAATCCGGGTCCCCTGGCCGCGCTGGCTGCTGATGGTCAGGTCCCCGCCGGCCGCCTGCGCCCGTTCACGCATTCCAGCCAAACCATAATGCCCCGTTGCCTGAGATTGTTTCGTATCAAAGCCCAAACCGTCATCTTCCACTTTCAGGCAAATTTCCTCATCGGAAATTGTTAACTGAACCAGTAACGTTTGGGCATTGGCATGGTAGACGACGTTTTCCAGAGCTTCTTGAGCAATCCGGTAAAGGCACTGTTCCACATCAGGCGATAGCGAAGAAATTTGCTCAGGCAGCGAGAATGACAGGTTTAGTTTGCCCCGTTCAGCGGCGGATTCGGCCAGTTTCTGCAAAGATAAAAGCAGTCCCAGATCATCAATGGGGCTGGCTCGCAGCGCTTTCAACGCCCGGCGGGTTTCGTTCAGTCCGGATCGGGTGGCGGCTAAAGATTTGGCTAATAAATCGCGGGCTGTCTCCGGTTCCACGTCCCAATAGGCCTGGGTGGTTTCTAGCTGTACAGCGAGGCCGCTCAGGGTGTGGGCCAGGGTGTCGTGCAGTTCACGCGCCAGGCGGTTGCGTTCGCGGCTGATGCTGAGCTGCTCGACTGTGCCGGCATAGTGAGTCAGCCGGGCGTTGGCCTGCATCAATTGTTCTTGCTGGCTGCGCAGCCGCTGCACCAGCACGTTGATGAAATAGCCAATGACTAAAAAGCTAATCGAGCGCACGATAGCCACAAATACCACTGCATAGGTGGCACTCGCTTGAGCCGGGGAGGTTATGGCGTTTGTCATTACGAGCGAAATGTCTAACACGGCCGTTCCCAATGCAAACAATCCCACCGCTAACCAACGATACTGCCAGGCCGTGATCACCAGTCCGATGAACAAAACCGGCAGCAAACGCAGCGTCACCCCTTCAACATTGGATAGGGGGCCGGGGGGAAACGGCCGTATCCACAAACGGCCGGCCACAATCGGCAGTCCGGCAATGATCAACAACATCAAGGGGACGTAAAACGCCTTCAGCATCCTCTGAAGCCATAACCAGTAAGAGAACCCCAGAAAAAGCAGGGCAATCGCCCCGTGCACCAGGTAATACGGCCCCAGAATGGCCAGCGGATGACCGGCATACAAATACGCATCAATCCCGGCCAACAGGAGCAGATAACCAAGCCAGACCCAGGCGGCGATATGCAGTACACGGGCAAAATCAAGGGAGTCATCTTTCATACCAAAATCATAACATAAGACATTTTTATGCACCCATGATCGCTGTCATGATTCGCCGGAAATCGACATGACAGGCATCACGATCAATCGTGAGCAAAGTGATAGACGCCGGTGACAAATGATGATCAGGGACACTCACGCCCCACCGCCCAAAAAACATACACTGAGGACAGCACAAAAAAATCAACAAAAAGCCGGACAAGGCTTTTAACCAATCATAAGGAGACACAAAAAATGTCAACCCCAAAATCAATCATCGTTTTTATTTTCATTGTGTTGAGTTTGGCACTGGCGGCTTGCCAGTCAAGTACACCAGAACAAGGCCAGCTATTTAGTCAACCGACGAACACGGTTTTTGCCCACTCTGGTCCAACAGATCAGGTGAAAGCCGGCCCAACGACAGAAAATTCTGAGCCGGAGAGTACTTCTACCTCGGTTGCCCTGCCCCTGGTTATGGACAGTTCGACCGCAACGAACGGCTATCCCATCGTTGATACCGGCCAGGTGGGCTGCTACAACAATCAGAATGCCATCTCCTGCCCGCAAGCCGGGGAAGCCTTCTACGGACAAGACGCGCAATACGCCGGGAACCAGCCCAGCTATACGTCCAGCGCCGATGGTCTAACTGTCACCGACAACGTTACCGGCCTCACCTGGACGCAAAGCCCCGACTGGAATGGCGACAACAGCATCAACGTGGATGACAAGATGACTTTTGCCGAGGCGCAAGCCTATCCCGACACGCTCAACGCCATGAATTACGGTGGCTACGGCGACTGGCGGCTGCCATCCATCAAAGAACTTTACTCGCTGATGAACTTCAACGGCACTGATCCTGTGATTGGCGGCAGCACCAGCAGCTTGACGCCTTTCATTGACACGAACTATTTCGA
Source organism: Promineifilaceae bacterium (SeqCode) (assembly GCA_050301775.1). Classification (GTDB taxonomy): domain Bacteria; phylum Chloroflexota; class Anaerolineae; order Promineifilales; family Promineifilaceae; genus JACKCC01. The sequence continues at coordinate 11,427 of JBNKZT010000065.1, read as the reverse complement.
TTTTGCCTACGGCGACGAGGCGGCTGGCGAGCGCAACATCGATTCCCAGTTCTGGTCCAGCAATGCCTACGTCAGCACCGTTTTCGACAATCAGACTTGCACTTTTGGTTTGAACCTGGCCGACGGCCGTATCAAGTGTTATCCATCGGGCACATCCAGCCCGATGACTAAACTGAACTATGTTTACTTTGTGCGCGGCAACACGGCCTACGGGGTGAACGAATTTACAGCCAATGGCGATGGCACAATCACCGACAACGCCACCGGCTTGATGTGGTCGCAGGATGACAGCGGCGCGGGCATGAACTGGGAAGATGCCCTGGCCTGGGTCGAGCAGAAGAATGCCGAAAACTATCTTGGTTACAGCGACTGGCGGCTGCCCAATGCTAAGGAATTGCAGAGTATTGTTGATTACGGCCGTTCCCCCGACACCACTAACTCCGCCGCCATCGATCCGGTATTCAACGCCAGCCGGATCACCAACGAGGCCGGTCAGGTTGACTACCCCTTTTACTGGAGCAGCACGACCCATCTGCGCGCCGATGGCAGCGGACGCGCTGCTGTTTACGTGGCCTTCGGACGGGGTTTAGGATCGATGGATGGGACGAACGTGATTGACGTTCACGGTGCGGGTGCGCAGCGGAGCGATCCCAAGGATGGTGATCCGAACAGCTATCCCAGTTGGGGCAACGGTCCGCAGGGGGATGTACAGCGTGTCTTCAACTACGTCCGTCTGGTGCGGGGTGGCACATCCGGTGCTGTTTTCACCGGGGGTGACGTGGCGCAAGACACCCGTTTCCCGGCTGGCGATGGGCAGCCCGGACAATCGGGGCCGCCTCAAGAGGCGATTGATGCCTGTGTGGGTTTGGCTGCCGGTGCGGCCTGCACGGTGGAAACGCCGAATGGGAATCTGAGTGGACGCTGTACGGCCGTTCCCTCTAATGAACTGGCTTGTGTGCCGGAAGGTGGGCAGCATCCTTGATTGGGTAACGGCCGTTTCCCCCCAACACCAAGAATGGTTCAATCTCCAAGATTGAACCATTCTTGACGGCATTACTTCGCCGAGGCTGACCTGTGGAGGGAGCAGCGGTTTAGCGGCAGAAGGTAGAAGACAGAATGACAGGGAACGTTAGCCCTCGCCAACGTTCCCCGTTTTGTTTTACGCTTTTTCGCCAATGGTGACGGTCACGGTTTCCAACTTGCCGCCGCGCAGGATTTTGGCGGGCACGGCCGTTCCCACCCTATCCCCACTCAACTGCACCAGTAAATCATCATGATGGCTGACAACTACATCACCAAACCCGACAATCGTATCGCCTAACGTGAGTCCGCTTTTTGCGGCCGGGCTGTCCGCCTCGGTAAAAACGATGAGCAGACCCGATTTTTGTCCCAGTTCAGCCTGGATGTTTTCCGGAAGGTAGACGCGCTGCGTGTTAACGCCCAGGTAGCCGCGCCGCATCCGACCATGCGTTAGCAGCGCATCGGCGACGCGGGCCAGGGTGGCGGTGGGCACGGCCAGACTGACGCCCCGGCTTAATCCTGATGTGTTCAGGCCGATGAGACGGCCGTTCGCATCCACCAATGGTCCGCCGGAAAAGCCGGGATACATGATGACGTCGGTTTGCAGGTAGCAGTCAATCTGGCCGCCCCAGGGCGTGCGCCAGCTATCGCCCAGGGCGCTGATGATGCCCAGCGTGGCCTGGACGGTTTTGCCCGGCCGGCCCAGGGCCAGCGCCAGATGACCTACGCCCAGGTTTTTCTTGTCGCTTTCAGTGAGAGGAATGAGATCGGAGGCGTCGGCGCGGAGAACGGCCGTGTCGGTTGTCGGATCACGCCCCACGACGGAAGCAGAGACACTGGAACCATCGGGCAGGCCAATTGTAATGTTGTCGTCCCGCTTAACGATGTGATTGGCGGTGACGATCAGCCCATCAGCCGACCAAATGATGCCGGTGGCCGGTAAACGCCGCCGTGCCTCGACGCGCACGACACCGCTGCTCGCCTGGGTAACGGCATCGGCCATTGCTTGTGATAAATCAGAAAGTGTACTCATTGGTTTCTCCTTAAATGATTGATGATTGAAGAATAGCGGATGAGGCAGGGTGGGGGAACGGCCGTTTGATGAGGGAGAACTTGGAAGAATGGGTAGGTTACAACAAAACGAGTCCCATCCGGGTAGCGCGGACGACGGCTTCGGTGCGGCTTTGGGCGGCCAGTTTGCTCATGATGGCGTTGACGTGAAATTTGACGGTATGGTCGCTGATGGCCAGCCGCTGGGCAATGGCTTTATTGGTCAGACCTTCGGCTAGAAGCTGCAAAACGTCTAGTTCCCGCGGCGTGAGTTCGTCGTCCAGTGGGGCAGTGGCGGCGGCAGGGATGAGGAGGGATTGGGCCAGAGTAGGATCGAGGATAATGAGGTTGTGTACGGCCGTGCCCGCTGCCGCCGCCAGTTTTTCCCCATCCACCTGCCGGGTAAGCAGTGCCGTGACCCCGGTGGCCCATACGGCCGAGACATCGCTTTCATCGGTCAGCAAAGCAATGACAGGGATGGGGTAGTCGTGCCAATCGGGCAGGGAAACGGCCGTATGCCAGCCCACATCCCAAATGACGACATCGGGCACGGCCGTGTCCAGCATATCATCGATTTCGTCGCTGTGAATTTGGCCGATAACCTGACAATCGGGGACATCGGTCAGCAAACCGGCCAGTCCGGCGCGCGCCAGCGGGTCATCAGCCACAATCAGAAGTTGGAGGGGAACCATGCTGGGCAGGATAGCAGATTTGTCTATGAGGAAGATTAGAACGGTAAATGGTTGTTAGTCTGTTGGTTGTTGGATTCCGCTAATTATTCACGCTCAACCGGATACTCATTGTCCCGCTGTCATTGCCGTACAACCAAACACCGTGCAAACCGGTATCGGTCAGAATGTAATCGCTCAAGACTTCGGGATCGCTAGACTCAAGCAATTCGTCAATATACTCCAGGGAGGTGGCGAAAGGGCCAATTAGCTCAAAGCCGATGTCGGGCGTGCCGGTTGTGGGGGCGGCCGTAATCGTTAATGTGTCATTTTCGCTGCCATCAAAGAACCAGAGCTGCTCTTCATCTTCAGTGAAACTGGCCGTTTGGGACACGCCGTAATCAATTTGGTGAAAGGAGATATTGAAAGAAAAATCGTCCAAAATGACTATCGCATAGTCACCATCGACATCGTTGTTGTCGGTTAAAACAATGTCGTAAATACCTTCGCCGGGCAAATTGAGGCCGGAAATGGTTTCAATCATGCCGGTTCCGGTGTTGTTTTGATTGGCAATGGGGACGCCATTGGCGTTGTAAACAGTAATCGTAAAGTCGGCCTGGGCTGAGGGGGCAACCTGGATGGTCAAGTTGTTATTGGGAATTTCGTTGTCAAACGACCACAGGTGTGATTCGCTGCTGTTGAGGAAATCCATTATCAGCGTTTCCGGATCAATCTGGCCCATATTGATGGGGGTCGGGGCGGGCGTGCTGGTTGTCAGGCTGCCGGCGGTTGGTGTGGGACCAGTAGTAGGCGTGGCGCCGGCAAGGGGCGTTGTTGTGGGAGTTGTTGTGCCAGTTTTGCCGGATGGGGCTGTCGCTGATGCGGCGCTGCCAGGGGTTGCTGTGTTGGCGGTGAAAGGTGCGGTAGGGGTAGGTGTTAGACGCGGATCGGATGGGGGGGGTGTGGTTCTGCCACCGGGTGTGGTGTTGGCAACGGCCGTTGCCTGGATGCCTGATTCCGTTGGGGCGCTGATGGGGGGCTGTTGGGTCGGAATAACGGCCGTGCCCTCGTCGCCGGGCTGTATGGTCCCTTCAGCGATAGGTGTGGCATCAGCGGCTGGCGTTTCCCCAACTTGGGCAAAGGGTATGCCGCCCGGTGTTAACGTCACCTGGGAAAGCGGTCTGGGCGAGATAATTTCGGTTACCTGCAAATACCAGAGATCTTTTGATTGGACAACATCGCCGCAGCCAACGTCGCCCTGCCAGTGCTGCCAGCGGCCGGCCACTGTCATTGTGAGACCTTGGGGGAGTAACGGCCGTAACTGTTCGTCAAAACCTCCCGCCAGCGCCAACAGCGTGGTTGAACTCAGTCCCCACGTCACCGGCGATGGATGCGGATTCGAGTCACAAACCAGACGCGGTTGTTTCGCATATTGGCCGGTCAATTGAATGTACGTATTCTCGTAAATGGTTGGATTGGCAGCCAACGCACTCAATTCCACCGGAATTGGCTCCCCGGCTAACGGTGGAATCGTCGGTGTAGGCGTACCCGTCACGTCTATCACCTGCGGTTGACACCCCATCAACAATCCAACAAATAAAAAGATAAACCAAAATTTATTCATAATGAGTCCCAAAAGCTATACGTTTGCAGCCCTCATTATACAACCAACCATGCCATAAAAAACAGCGCCTTGTGATTTGTTCACAAGGCGCTGCACTTCAATCGCCAATCGCCAATCGTTAGCCGCAGCCGCCACTGGTTGGCGCCCGCTTCAGTTCAAGCTTGATTTTAGGCGTGTATTCCAACTCAACGGCGTGGGGATCCGGTTCAGCCGCCAGATAGCGGTCGCCAAGCGCCGAATCGAAAATATAACACAACTGATCATTGCCTGCGCCGGGATTATAATTTTTAGTTAAATCATCGTCGCCAAACGTGGCAATCCAGTTGTTAATGCCACCTTCCAAAAGGTACACATTGGGCACGCTTTCGGCTTGCAGAATTTTCCAGGCTTCCGTTGCCGCTTTTTCGTCATTACTCATGACCACAAATACAGCATTGGCCGGTTCAAAATGTAATCCTGAGATGAAGTCCGGGTCGGAGATATGCTCCAATGGAACATGGCGCGCATCCAGGATATGGAACAGGTTGTAATCAACCTCATCACGCACGTCCAACATGACCGTTTTGAGCGATGTGTCGTGGATCGTGTCCAATAATTCGCCGGGATGGATTTGTACGGCCCGTTCGGTCAGCAGCGTTTCCTTCTCGGCGGCGATGCTGTTCCAGCGATCCGCTACTGTTGGCTGGCCGATAATAATCAAACCAATGGACAGGGCAACCAGGCCGCCGGCAGCGTAGTAACGCCATTTTGGTTCAGCTTTGGGGTCTTTCTTGCCGAACTTCTGCTCCAGTTTTTCGCCGCCCCAAAACATGAACAGCGCCATCAGAATAATAAGCAAGACGACGGTTCCTGTACTCAATCCCAGCCATTCGGGCAGGGTAAAGCGGCCCATGTAGGAGGAATTCCAGAAGATGGGGAAATAATCGACGGTTTCGCCAAACAAGAAGATACCAAATAAGACGCCCAGGACGAAGAAAATGCCGTCAATTTTGGCCGTTGCTGCCGCCACCAGAGATGTACCCGGGCAAAAACCGCCGATGATAAAACCAAACCCCATGATCAAACCGCCAACGATTCCCGGCCAAAGATAGGTGGGATTGACCCAAATCAGGTTATAGTCCAGCAAGCCCACGCCGGAAGCAATGAAGATGAGGACCATGGCTACGATGATGGCTCCGAACATTACCTTGAGGACGGTTAAATCTTTGAAGTAGAATTGATCGGCCAATTTTTGGGAGTTGCCGAAACCGGCAATTTCCAGGACGTACCCAAAGGCAAAGCCGATGAGCAGCGAGACAACGTAAACGCCCCAAGGGCCGAATATGCTTGCAAGTGGAAGTGGAAAAATGGTCATGTTTTTCTCCTAAATCGGACGCGGATTAAGGCGGATGACGCGGATGAATTGGTTTCTGATCGGCGTTTGTCCTGAAAATCCGTGTCCCATTTTGTTAGTTCCAGAAGTTACGCAGGAAGTAGGCCAGGGCATAGGCGCCGGCAAAGACGGCGAACATGAAGGCCCAACTACCAACGGACAATACTGCGCCGCCGGACAACGCCTGGCCGGAGGTGCAGCCACGGGCGAAACGCGCGCCATACCCCATGAGCGCGCCGCCGATGAAGGCCATCATCCAGCGCATCCGGGGGGTGATTTTAGGACCATGGACGGTTTCAAGCTTGAAACGGCCGTTCCGCCACCCCGATATGAATCCGCCCGCTACGACGCCAATGGCGACAAATACGACCCAGCTATCCAATGGGTTTTTAGCGCCGCCGGCCATGGCCAGCAAATAGGGCGTGCGGTTTACGTGGCCGGGAGCCACTAAATCCTCAAAGAAAACCAAAATGTGATTCAGGCCGCCCGATGCGCCCAGGCCGTTCCCGGTGACGAAAAAGGCGCCAAACAAGACCAGCCCCAACAAGATGCCGGCCCAGTAAGGGTGAATGTAGGCTTTGGCTTCGCGGGTAACGGCCGTTTCCCGTACCGTTTCCCTTGTTGATTCCGAAGGTGATAAAGTAGTCATGAAATTCTCCTGATGACTGATGATTGATGATTAAAGATTGAATGCCAACCTTTAATCATCAATCTTTTAATCATTAATCAGTCGGCACTTGCCGACGCTTGTGATACCTCAACCTCATCCCAACCCATCATCATCGCTTTGATGTTAGCCAGCGGTGTGGGGCCGGTTGTGGTCAGATACACGTGCATGACGACAAACGTCGCAAACAGCCAGGCAATCATCGTGTGGAAAGGAGCCAGGAAAGGCAAACCGCCAAGCTGGGCGGCGATGTTGGGCCAGCGCTGTGCGCCCCACATCAAAATACCCGTAATAACTTGCAGCGGCAGCAGTACGTTCAACAAACCGAGATAAGTGACTTGCTGCAACGGGTTCAATTTACGCTCTGGCGTTTTCTCAAAGGGATGTTCTTCCCCTTTGAAGATGCCGCGTAGGTAGAACAGCGCCTGAACCGTCATCTGGTTGAAGAAGCCGCGCGGCTGGGGCAGGTACTGCCGGATTTCACCGCTGGCCAGGTTGTAGAACAGGGCCAGGGCGGCATTGGCCACTAAAATGGCGGCCAGGACGTTGTGTACCTGCACGACATAGCGGAAGCTAAACGCGCCGAACATCTCCGGCTTGTGGATAATGAGGCCGGTGAAGGTGAGGAGCAGGATAACGGCCGTTTGCAGCCAATGCCACAAGCGTTCGTAAATCGTGTACATGTAAACCTCACGCAGTTCCCCTTCGTGAACAGGATTGCGCCGCGAGGCCCAGTAACGCAGCCCGCCATGCGTGAAGACGCCGGCCACCGTGCCCAGGAAAATGAGCGCCCCGGCCCAATCAATCCAACTGACGCTGTTGTGGCCCAAAACGTATAGATTGGCTTCTTTCGCATCAGGCTGGTAGTACAGCGAGCCGTCGTCGGTTTCGACCAGGCTACCGTTCAAAACGGTCGTACCGTTGCTGACGAAGGTGGGCATGACGCCGCCAGGAATGTAATCGGCCAGAGGCATGGCCCGCGTTATGCGGGAATCTGCGGCGTGGCAGGTCTGGCATTCTTTCGTTGCCCACTCGCCGTGGGTGACGTCGTGATTGATATTGTATGGCTGGATTTCCCCGGCGATGCGCGGATTTTCCAGGCCCAATGCTTCCAGCCTACCGGCGATAAGTACCTCTTTCCGTTCACTGTCGATAACTAACTCGGATTCTTCTACCACGCCGTTACTGTTGGTATCGAACACATCAACGATGTCGGCATGATAGCTGTCGCCATCCAGCCAGGCGGCTTGCAAATCGCGTTCGGGAACCGGCCGTTCCGGGCTGCCGTAGACCCAGTACCAGGAAGTAACCAGGTTGTGCGGACTGAGCGGAGCCGTGCCATCTTCCGCCGGGCGGGGCAGCAGGACCGGTTCAAATCCAGTGATCAAGGCTGTGGCAAAGGTTTCGCCGCCGCCTTCAATACCGCGGCACTGCACCTGCGGTTCGCCGGTGATCTGCACGACGGTCCAGTCGTAAGATTCGCGGGCTGGGGCGTACATTTGCGGAATGTGGCAGGATTCGCAGGCCAGGGCTGTCATGTGCCGGTCGGCGTAGGGCAGCCAATCGTGCGTCGTTTGGGCTTCGTGGCAGTCGTCGCAGGTACGGATGGTGTTGTCCAGGCTGGGAGCCAGTGCGCCTTGCGCGCTCTGCCCTTTGGCAAACTCGTGCAGCGGCCGGTACAAATATTCGCCCAAATCAATGCGGCGCGGGTCAAAATCCAGGTGTTCAGGCCGTGATTCGGTCAATTCCTGGTAATAGACCGGGTTGTTGAGCGAGTAGTGGCAGTCGGTGCATTTGACGACGCGTTCGGTGTGGATATCCCAGGAGCGGCGAATCGTCTCTTTGTTGGCAATGTTGATGCCTGATTCGGCGATTTTTTGCGGCGACATGATTTGCCCGGTGGTGATGGTGCTCCACTGTTCGGGTGTGCAGCCGCTCAAGACCATCGGCGTCTGAGCATCGACGTGTACCAGGCCGTGGCATTGACCGCAGTTGTTGTTGGTGGGGTCTTGAATGACCAGCGCGCCCTCGGCCAGTTCGCCATTTTCGGTGAAGGAAGCGGCGTTCCAACTCCAGCCGTCGGCCGTTTGGGTGATGATGCCGGTCTGCTGCAAGGTGACGCTGTTGGCCCAGCCAAAGCGGCCTTCATGGATGGCTTCTTTGCGCGCTTCGTTGTCGGGGTTGGGCATGTGGCAGAGGAAGCAGTTCATTTCGATGATGCCTGATTCTGACCAATCCCAGGGGACAAGTTCACCGGTTTCGGAATCGATGATGCTGCTTTCGATGCTGCGGCTGCTGGGGGCCAGTTCGGTCAGTTTTTGGCCGTCCTGGCTGTATTCGGCGGGGCCGCCACCGGCATGGCGGATACCGAAGATTTTGACCCATTCGGCGGTGGTCAGGTCAGTCGTCGTGTCACTCTGTGGTGAGAGGTAGCGGTAGGTGATGGGACTCCATTTGCCGAAGAGGCCCGGGCTGGTGTCCCAAACACGGCCGTTTCCCGTCTCCCCCGGTTCTGTCATGGCGCTCAAACCCACGTCGGCGTGGAAACTGTGGCTGGCGATGAATTCGCTGTCGTGGCATTCGTTGCACGTCCGTATGGTAGAAATCGGCTTGCCCGAATCCAGTACATTGCTGCCATCTTCGTCCAGCAGGGGGAAGGTGGGGTGGAGGGAGTTTTCGGTAACGGCCGTTTCCGTTACCGGTACTTCTTCTCCATCCTGGGCCACGACGGTTTGGGTAACAACCAGCGTCAAGACGGCCAGCGCAACACCAAACACCAGTGCCCAGGTGAATAATTTGGTTCGTGAAAGATTAAATCGTGTCGTAGGTATCATGATAGTAATTCTTTAGGTGTGGTAGATTCAAAACCTGCCACGAATTACACGAATTTAAACGTATTAAGAGCTTACGTTCGTGTAATTCGCGCAATTCGTGGCAAAAATTTTCCCTACTCATTCTCCGTAACCATGCCAATCGTCTGGCTTCGATTACCCCAGCGCAGCGGGTCGCCGTAATAACCGAGGGCTTCCCAGTCGATACGGCCGTTGCCCTCTTCACTGTGGCAGTCACTGCATTGCAGGGCGTTTTCTTTAGGAGCAACCATGTGTGTCAGTGTCCAGTACATCTCCGTTTGTGCCCAATCATACTCGCCGCTGTAAGGGATACCGGCCGCTTCAGCGCCCAGGCGGGCAGCTTGATCCCAGTTAAAATCGGTCCAGTAACCGCCCTCGCCGACCGTTTTGGGCTGCAAAAGAATGTTGTAATTGGTGTCATAAATCTGGGTGGCGCGGTGGACCTTGAACGGCCAGATTTTGGCGTCCGGGTCGGCAATACTGCCCTGGGGCGTGTTCAACGAAGTCACCTGTGTCGGATCAATCTTGTCGCCCAGCAAATAACGATCGGCATTCCCGTTGAACCAGTAATATTCGGGCATGAAATTCTGTTCATAGACGAACGTGCCCTTGATTTTCAAATACTCATGCGGGTCTTCCGGCATATCCTGGCCGGCCGTTGACCAGTCCCAGTTCATCTTGGTGGCGTCGCGCACCGCGCCCTGGGGGATGTGGCAGGTCTGGCAGGCGACCGTGTCGGTGTGGGCGTTAATCCGGTCGTCTTCATGCAGTGCCTGGCTGTGGCAGTCGGTACAGGCAATTTCGTGTTCTCCAGTGGTGCTGACCGAAATCATGCTGCCGCCAATCTGATGATTTTCTGTTTTGTGGCAGTCCACACATTGGAAATCATACCGGCCCATGTGCACATCGATCCCTTCGGAGGGATAGAACATACTGCTGTCCAGATCGCCGTGTTTGACAGCGTTGCCACCGCCGCCGTTGAAATGGCAGCCGCCGCAGTTCAGACGGGTGGGCGTGGCTACACTTTGCGCGGCCACGGCCAGATCAACGCCTTCAGCCGGCAAGCCGGAGTTGCTTTTGACATAGGTTCCGGTTTGCTCGTGGCAAACCAGGCAGTCTACATTTTCTTCCACTGTAAAATCAAAATTGGCGCTGTCCCAACCGTAGCCGGCATGACAGCGGGTGCAGCCGGTCCAGTTGCCCTGGATGCCGATGCAAAAGTTGTTGATCTGATTTTTCTTGCCAATGGTGACCGGCTCATCTCGTCCTGGCAGCAAAACGGGTTCGCTTTCCCAGGTCCAGTGAACGGAGGTGGTCATTTCGTGGGCGGCGTCTTCGTGGCATTCCAGGCAGGCGCGGGTGATGTCCTGGCCGGTTTCGTAGGGTCCGGTCATCAACGCGGAATGGTCAACGTGTGGTGCTCGAACGGGTACTCCGGCCCATGGATCGGCCGTTTTCGTTTCCGGGTTAGCAGAAACAACAGAAATGATCGGTACCACCACGATTAAAATCGTGACAATGAGACCGACCAGCCAGATATATTTGAAATCCTTCATGAAATCCTTTCCTTAATGACCTGACTTAAAAAACTAATGAAGAATGCTCGACTGTCTGTTCAACGCCTCGCGCAGTAATAAACGCATTTCGTCCAGAATGGTGATGATTCTAGGATCGGCCAGCCGGTAATAAACGGCCGGACCATCGCGTTCGGTCAGCACGAGCGCGCGTTGGCGCAGGACGCGTAAATGGCGAGAAACGGTAGGCTGGGGCATATCCAGAGCATCGGCCAGGGCGGAGACGTGGCGGGGTTCGTCGTTGATGGCATATAGGATTTGGATGCGTTTGGGATCGCCCAAAGCCTGGCAGATGTGACTATGGAGTAGGGTTAGTTCATCAATTCTAGGGACAGCCATAAGGTTCTCTCTTTATGCGCACATTCACTCTTTTCATGTATTCGCGTATGCGAATACATATAAAGTTTAATAAAACCTTCACAAACAGACAGCGACGTTTGTCATGGGTTTGGCATGACAAATGTCATTTGTGCATGGATTCACAATGCGTGTGTTCGAGTGAGCAAAGAGAGGATAGACAGAGCTAGCAGCTTGTCGGAAAAGTCCTGAATAAGGATATTTTGCCACAGATTAACACGAATCAACACGGATTTGGGAGCA
>JBNKZT010000064.1:0-22395 GCA_050301775.1 Promineifilaceae bacterium (SeqCode) | reverse complement strand
TGTGACCTGTAGGTTGTTTATGCGCCATGTCTACAGCCTCACCTTAGTTATCTAAATAAAATCTCAATCATCATTATACCTTGATGCATATAGTTGAGAATCTTATATCTCTATCTTTTATCTCTATCTCTATCTCTGTCCCAAATCTCTTCACGATTGATGGATCAGACAAGGCGACCAGAGGAGGGTGAATGAGAGCCAATCAAAATTCTTATGTAAGAACTGGCCTATGTCCCAAGTTCAAACCCCAAAGCCAAAATCCTGTAAGAAAGCGATGAACACACCAATCAACACGGCCGGATTGAGGATGGTGACGTTGTAGTGAACCATGAAATCTTGCATCGTCCATTGGGCCAGGGCACGGCCGTTAACCAACGGTAATTCCGCCCCGCCATGCAGCGTCAACGCCAGCCGCACCTCTTCCAGATACGCCGCCAGCAAAGCCAGCGACGTCAACGCCGCCGACCCAATAGCAAAACCCTTACCCATCGCCGCCGTCGTATTACCCACCGCATCCAACTGGTCGGTGCGCTCACGAACCTGCGGCGGCAAACCGGCCATTTCCGCATTGCCACCGGCATTGTCAGCGATGGGGCCATAGGCATCCGTCGCCAGCGTAAAGCCCAGCGTCGATAACATGCCCACGGCGGCAATACCCACGCCATACAACCCCATCGAGATATTGCCCAGGCCGCCCATCGCATAAAAACTAATCGCAATCCCAAACACAATCGCTACAACAGGGACACCGGCCGATTCCATACCAACCGCCATCCCTTCAATCAACAGCGTAGCCGAACTGGTACGCGCTTGTTTAGCAATCTCGCGGGTCGGTTTATAAGCGTGTGACGTGTAGTATTCTGTCGCCTTTCCCACAACAATACCCACAGCCAGGCCGGTTAAAATCGAAAACCAGACGGCCAACGCATTGGGCAGGGCTAAAATATACACAACCGGCAGCGACAAAATGGCAATGCCCAATGAGCTGCCATACAGTCCCCGGCTCAAAGCCGCCATCAATTTTTCCTGACTGGCCCCTTCCTCTGTCCGAACCAGATAAACGCCCATAATAGAAAGCGCCACGCCAATGGCCGCGATCACCAATGGCGCCGAAATGTAACGCAGCTGCATTTCCATCTGCGTCAAATCGCCCAAAAAGTCAGGGCCGGCGACCACGACAGCCGCCACGCCCAGGGCCGATGTGGCCAAAATCGAACCGGCGTAAGATTCGTACAAGTCAGCGCCCATCCCGGCCACATCGCCCACATTATCACCGACATTATCAGCAATCGTCGCCGGATTACGCGGATCGTCTTCCGGGATACCGGCTTCCACTTTACCCACCAGGTCAGCACCAACATCGGCCGCTTTAGTAAAAATGCCACCGCCAACACGGGCAAACAAGGCCTGTGTCGATGCCCCCATGCCAAAACTAAGCATCGTCGCCGTAATCTGCGGCAGCGGATTGCCCAGGCTGATGAAATTATTGGGAGCAATCGCCGGAAACGCATAATACAAAATCAAAAACCAGACTGTGATATCTAACAAGGCAAAACCAACAACGACCAAACCCATCACAGCTCCGGCGCGCAAAGCGACGCGCAGCCCGCTGTCCAAACTTTTACTGGCTGCCTGGGCCGCCCGTGCCGAAGCATTCGTGGCCGTTTTCATACCGATAAAGCCACACAACGCCGAGAAAATACCGCCGGTTAAAAAAGCGACCGGCACGATAGGGTTTTGCAGTCCTAAAAATGCCAGAATCGTAAAAACAACAAAAAGCGCCCCAAATACCATGCCGACAACCCGATACTGCCGCTTCAAATAAGCCATCGCCCCTTCACGCACCGCCTGGGCAATTTCGATCATGCTGGCATTGCCTTCACTTTCTTGCATGACCTGGCGGTAAAAGTACCAGGCGTACCCTAAAGCCAATACCGCCCCCAACGGAGCCAGCCACCATATCAATGGTAATGGTACTCGCCCCATACTTGCATCTTGCGCAAAAAATGTTGTGTTCATATATTCTTTGGAACCTCCAAACAGGAAATGTAGGTAAACTTTAATCGTCAACAAACAAAAAGCGGGAACATGCCCGCTCATATTTTTTAATTGCTCATACTTTTTAGTGGCAGGCGATTGTAACGAATGGCACAAATGATGTCAACCAAAGGTTCTGGCTTTTACCAGTCTGTAAACCTGTTATAATACGGCTAAATCAAGCCGGTTTATCAAGAATAATCGGCTGCCCCAAATTGACATTTTTAATGAGAATATAGCCTTAATCCCCACAATTAGCTATTTGCAAAACGGGTCGAAAGCATATTCTTTGGCTCAGGAGGATAACCATGACCAAACATTTATACCTGTCCTTTATTCCCGAAGCACTCATTGCTTCGATGCTGTCACCGGAGGAGTTCGGCTCTTATTACGCCGTAGGAACCCACAAAAAACAGCATGGTCAAGCCATGTTCGCCGAGTTAGACCCCGACTTCCGTAATGATTTTTTCCTGATTGAAAACGGCCTGGAGCGCTGCGTCCCCCATGAAACCGGCACCCCCAAGCGATCGGTTTATATTGCTACATACCGTGTACTGGAACATGTGCCCATCAGCGCCATTCGTAAATTGTATCTGGTTACGGCTTATGGCGAAGTGCTGGAACTGGACCAAAGTGAAGATATTCCGGAATCAGAAGGCAACTTGCACATGTACCAGGAAATTGCTCCGGTCAATCCATTGACGGTCAGCACATATGGCCCCCGGATGTATTGGGATTTTCTAACACAACACCCGGAAAGCGCCATTTACTTGCCGGCCGTTTGCTTTGTGGAGTTACAACTGGGCAACCTGGCAGAAGACCCGGAATTTGGCGAGCGAGGTGATTTGCCCTATGACAACATGCATCATTTGCGGGAATGTCTGGTGGAAATCCAACAAAAGCCCATTCATACCAAGATGGTGAACCGCGTCCAATCGGTTGAATTCCCCTACCGCACGATTAAGAGCGGCATTTACATTGGCAATGCGAAGCGGCTGGTCTTTTTCCCAATGCCATCGCGGGATGAACTGCGCAGTAAGTATTATCGTTGGTGGCGGTCGGCAAACGTGTCTCGGTGAACTAGCTGAATACTACGAATTTGTCTGTTGAATGATGGACGGGAACGGGGTAACGGCCGTTCCCGTCCATTTTTTTTGTTACCTCAATCATCTTCTGCCCAGTATCAACCGCCTAATCGCTTGTGAATATCTTTACAAGTCAGCAAAGACCCTGTATTCTATGTCAAGTTGTTAATCTGTCGCCGGAACATTGGAGTCTTCCGGCTCGTAATCTAGTTTGGAGGAGCAATATTGACCCTTAAACTTGACACAATTCATTCCTTTTCCGTTCGTTTGTCGCTGCCATCAGGGTGGGTGACGAATAGATTGCTGTTGTGGGGGTTTGAGGTAAACGGCCGTGTTGCCAACAATAAAGAAGAGCCTGTGCTGGTGGTGGAATAGGTTGTGGTGGAAGGGAACGGCCGTGCGCGTACTAAGTTGGAAAACACTTACAAATATGATTTGAATTAGTCGGGAATCACCCAAATCTGGCATATTATCCATTGAAGGAGAAAAGAATTCCATGAAAGAAGGAAACTCATCAGAGTTACAGCGTGAGATGATCAAATGGGCATTCCTGGGAACAGTAATTGCTGCCCTTATTGGCGCCGTAGGCGCAATAGCAGCGGCTGGGATAACGATTCTACCTCGACTACCCTCTCCTGAGCACATTTACTATACCCAGGTTTCAGCCTCCGAATACCCCTTTGCTAATACCAATGTCTCTATCGAGAAAGGCGATGTCGTGCAGGTCATTGTGGATGGGGTTGATGCCAACTGGAACTGTGGCAAAGGTAATATAAGTGCAGAAGGCTTCTTCGATGATAGATGGCAAGGACACATCGTCCCATCTGCCAATCAATGTGAGCTAATCGGTTACATTCGAGAAGGTGTATTCCTCCGAATAGGTGCTTACGAGCAATTCGAGGCTACTGAGTCCGGGTCCTTTTATTTGGGCGCGAATGATGCCCCAGATCTATTTGGCGATAATTCAGCGACATTGGCTGTGAGGATCATTGTGACACGAAAATGAATCTGAAAATGTAATATCACATGATTCCATCTTACTTTGTCACGATCAGCCGCAAAAGTAAGTTCATAAAGCAAACCTTCCTACAACGAATGAGTTACAGTTGTGGGGGTTTGAGGTGAACGGCCGTGTTGCTGGTGGTAAGGATGAAACTGTGCTGCCGGTAGGATGATGTTATTGGGTGGTGGGAACGGCCGTGGCCTAGTGACAACAGAGACTCTGGTGGAATGAGGATAAGACTCCAAAATGGTCAATTTGAAGGCAGGTGTAGCCTTTGTACTAGGCTGAAAAAAAATGCAACCGTTGACAGGTCGCCAAGTTCCTGGCCCAATGCCTGGGCCTTCAAAACCTGGTGCATAATTTTGCCAGATCGAGTCTTAAACAGACTATCCCCGAGTTGGAATTACTCTTTGCCCAATAATTTGGCTCGTAAAACAGCCCGAATAGTCGTCACGGTTTCATAGGCTGTTTGAGCTTCGGTTTTATCGGCTGCCTCGCCTGGATAACGAAACCGAACCGCATAACGACCCAGACGAATCAAATTTGGACGCAGTTTTTCCAATTCATCATCCAATGACAGGCATAATTCGAGTAGTTCGACCAAACTGTGTGTTTTGGGAAAGGCAGCCCTGTTTTCTTGTAAGAAGGCTTTGAGATACTTTTCAGCCGTTTGTTGAGCGTGGAAACAAACAGCATCATAATTTGGGCGGTCAAGAACACGCAGTTCCCGCTCCGCCGTAGCATTATCACCTTCAGCCTTGGCAATCCATTCAGCCGTCAACTCGTTCATAGACAACTGTGCCTTCCATGATAATTTCCTGCAAAAAAGGATCACCCAATTCCAGGCGGCGAGTCAGGTTGTCGGGCTTGCGAACAATCAAGTCCAGACCAAAGTGATATTCAATAGATTGAAGAATGCGCACGGCTTGCTCTGTTTCTGACAGAGACGTATCCATAACAACAAGTAAATCCACATCACTTTCGGGACGCGGCTGGTGGCGAGCATAAGAACCAAACAAGATGATTTTTCGCGGTTGAAATTGCTCAACTATTTGACGCACGACATCGTCAATTGCCGGGGCCGGTATACGCCGTCGCTGGTTGATGTTAGGAACATGGAATGTACTCATAAATCAGATGATACCATAGAATAACAGTTAAATACTGTGATTGGAGACTGGAGATTCGTCCAATCTCCAGTCTCATACAATGATCTAATCAGCTAAAGTTGACAGGTCACCAAGTTCCTGGCCTAACGCCTGAGCCTTCAACACGCGGCGCATGATCTTGCCGGAGCGGGTTTTGGGCAGGCTGTCTACAAAATCAACCGTCGCCGGTTTGGCAATCGGTCCCATCTCGTGGCCAACGTGGTCGCGCAAAGCCATCTCCAGCTTCTCGCTGCCTTCAAACCCTTGCCGCAAAATGCAGTAGGCTTTGATGATGTTGCCTTTCAGTTCATCGGGAACGCCAATGCAGGCCGCTTCAGCAACGGCTTCGTGGCTGACCAGGGCGCTTTCGATTTCGGCCGTGCCCAATCGGTAGCCGGACACTTTGATGACATCATCGATACGGCCGATCACCCAAATGTAACCATCCTCATCCTTCTTGGCGCTGTCACCGGGCAAATACCAGCCCTGCGCCTCGAAACGCGTCCAATACTGCTGCACGTAACGGTCGGGATCGCCCATAATCGTCCGCAGCATGCCCGGCCAGGGATTCTTGATAACCAGGAAACCTTCTTCGTTGACGGCCACCGGTTCGCCATCTTCATCAACCACATCCACGTCAACGCCAGGGAAGCCGCGCGTGCCGGAACCGGGCTTGAGCGGTACGCTGGGCATGGGCGTAATCATGAAGTGGCCGGTTTCCGTCTGCCACCAGGTATCCATGATGGGGCATTTTTCCTTGCCGATGACGCGGTGATACCATCTCCAGGCTTCGGGATTGATGGGTTCGCCAACGGAACCAAGCAGGCGCAAACTGGAAAGATCGTGGCGATTGGGCCAGGATTCACCAAAACGCATGAGGCCGCGAATCGCCGTAGGCGCGGTATAAAGAATCGTAATCCCGTATTTAGAAACCATCGACCACCAACGGTCGGGATAAGGATGGGTGGGTGCGCCTTCGTACATGAAGCTGGTCGCGCCCAAAATCAGCGGGGCGTAAACAATGTAGCTGTGGCCGGTAATCCAGCCGGGGTCAGCAGCACACCACCAGATGTCGTCGGCTTTGATGTCGAAGACCCATTTGAGCGTGGTGGCTGTGCCAACCATGTAGCCGCCGTGTGTGTGCAAAATTGCTTTGGGCTTGCCGGTCGTGCCGGAGGTGTAGAGGATAAAGAGCGGGTCTTCGGCGTCCATCACTTCGGTGGGCGCTTTGGGGTCGGCGATGGGCAGGGCCATGAGGTCGTGGTACCAATGGTCACGGCCGGAAACCATTTCCACTTCCTGGCCGGTGCGTTTAACGGTGACGACACTTTGGATGGTGCCGGCCCGTTCCAACGCTTCGTTGGCAATTTCTTTGAGGGGAACGATGCTGCCGCGCAGCCAGGCGCCGTCGGCGGTGACGAGGGCTTTGGAGTGGCTGTCGTCGATACGGCCGTGTAACGCCTCCGTCGAAAAACCACCATACACAACCGAATGCATCGCCCCGATTTTGGCACAGGCCAGCATGGCGATCATCAGTTCCGGGATGCGGCCCATGTAAATCGTCACCCGGTCGCCCTTCTGAACACCCAGCGAGCGCAGGACGCTGGCAAACTTGCTCACCTCGTAATTGAGCTGCTGATAAGTGTAAACACGGGTGTCACCCTTTTCACCTTCGAAGATGAGTGCAGCTTTGTTGCGAGTTGCCGTTCGCATATGCCGATCCAGCGCATTGTGAATGATATTGGTCTTGGCCCCGACAAACCATTTATAAAAAGGTGCATTGCTGTCATCCAGCACCGTTTCCCAGGGCTGATACCATTCAAAATTCTCAGCCGCAATCTTGCCCCAGAATCCGGGTAAATCGGCCAATGCCTCGGCATGGACTTTTTCGTAGTCCTTGATATGTGCATTAGCCACCACTTCCGGCGCAGGATAATAAACATCACCTGTCATGTTCTTCTCGTCAGCCATCAGTCTCTCCTTAATAAAATGTATAATTTTTCGGTTACGATTCCAGGCCCCCAAATAAGTATAATGGGGTTTGGCAAAATCGTAAAACAAAAGATGACTTTATTTTTTGTAGAGGATTTGATACATTACGGGTCTATCGACAGCGCAATTTTAGGAGAAGAGATGACTGACACACATAAACTGGAAGGGAAACGGCCGTTTCAACTATCCGCTCTGCCCACCCAGGGCAAACAATTCCACCCCGACCGCGACCAGGCCAAAAGCGAATTCAAAAGCCTGCGCCGCGAATTCATCGAACTGCAAACCCGCCTGTACGCCGAAGGCAAACAAAAACTGCTCATTGTCTTCCAGGCGATGGACGCCGGTGGTAAAGACGGTACTATTCGTAACGTATTTCGCGGCGTCAATCCACAAGGTGTGCGCGTTCACTCCTTTAAGGTCCCTAGCAAAGAAGAATTAGCCCACGATTTTCTGTGGCGTATCCACAAAGTTGTCCCCGCTAAAGGGATGATCGGCGTCTTCAACCGCTCTCATTACGAGGATGTATTGGTCGTTCGTGTGCACAACATCGTACCCGAATCCGTCTGGCGGCCCCGCTACGAACAGATCAACCAATTTGAAAAACTGCTAACCGACACCGGCACAACCATCCTCAAATTTTTCCTCCACATCTCGCCGAAAGAGCAGCTAGAACGATTCCAGGCCCGGCTTGATGATCCCAGCAAAAACTGGAAATTCTCGGTTGAAGATTTGGAGAAGCGTAAATATTGGGACGATTACATGGCTGCCTACGAAGAGATGCTGCAACAATGCACAACTCCCTGGTCGCCCTGGTACGTTATCCCCGCCGACCAAAAATGGTACCGCAACCTGACCATTACGCGTACGATTGTTGCTGCGCTTAAACAAATGGACCCGCAATACCCACCACCGGCTGACGATTTGAGCGGCGTGGTCATCAACTAAACCATTATCGTTGGCGATTTGCCTGACGTTTAAGAAAATAATCGAGCAAACAATGTAGGACGTTTTTGTAAATCGTCCAGGCGATTTGCATAATCGCCCTACGTTCACGGAGAAGAAGACATTGAAAATAAAATTTGATTATCGTTATGTGCTTTTATTAGCCATCCCCATTGCTTTTCTGGCGGAAACGCTGCATTGGGGCACCACTGTCCAATTTTTAATGGCCGCCATCGGTATTATTCCGTTGGCTGGGTTCATTGGCGAAGCCACAGAAGAACTGACCGTCCATACCGGTCCTAAAATCGGCGGGATGCTGAACGCGACTTTAGGCAATGCTGCCGAGTTAATCATCACTATTGTGGCTATCAGGGCCGGCGTATTGGAATTGGTTATCGCCTCCATTACCGGCTCAATCTTGGGCAACTTACTTCTGGTGATGGGACTCAGTATCCTGTTAGGCGGCATCCGTAACGGCACACAAAAGTTCAGTCAGCCGCAAGCTACAACCAATGCGACGACGATGATCCTGGCCATCGCAGCGTTGATGATTCCAGCGATTTTTGGTCATTCGATTGATGTCACCCACCATCAAGCTTTGCAGCCTTTTAGCCTGGGGGTCGCCATTGTGATGATTGTCATTTATGGGCTGGGAATCCTCTACTCGTTTACAGCCAAGGAAGATGACACACTCATGGTACGGCCGTCAGCCCATGATACTCACGTAGCGGCCTGGTCGGTGCGCAAAGCAGTACTGGTGCTGGCTGTCTCCACTGCGGCCATTGTCTTCATGAGTGAACTACTGGTCGCTTCGGTGGAGCACGTGGTCGCCCAGTTGGGTTGGAGTGAATTTTTCGTAGGTATCATCATCGTACCACTGGTAGGCAATGCCGCTGAACATTTGGTAGCAGTCCAGGTCGCTTTGAAAAATCAAATGACGT
This sequence comes from Promineifilaceae bacterium (SeqCode), assembly GCA_050301775.1. Classification (GTDB taxonomy): domain Bacteria; phylum Chloroflexota; class Anaerolineae; order Promineifilales; family Promineifilaceae; genus JACKCC01. The sequence continues at coordinate 13,247 of JBNKZT010000064.1, read as the reverse complement.
TAAGTATGGAAATTGCCTTGGGTTCCAGCCTGCAAATTGCCTTATTTGTCGCGCCGGTTTTGATGATTGTGGCCGCTTTGATGGGCGTGGAATTGTCCTTCAATTTCAATCAGTTTGAATTGGTCGCACTGGCATCGGCGGGCATCGTGGCCGTGTTTGTCATTAAGGATGGTAAATCGAACTGGCTAGAAGGGGCACAACTGCTGGCTCTATATCTAATTTTAGGTGTTGCATTCTTCTTTATTTAGGGTAGATCGCTTAGAGATGGTTACATATCGACTTTTGAGTATACGGCCGTCACCAGTTAAAATGGCGCGTCTCAACCATATTTTTCAAGCGGAGGTAATCCCAAATGGAATTATTTACAACTCAGAACCTTGTTGCTTTGCTAACTCTGACAGCGCTGGAAATTGTGCTGGGCATTGATAATGTCATTTTTGTGGCCATTCTGGCTGGAAAATTACCGAAACATCAACGCGATCTGGGCCGGAAATTGGGAATTGGGCTGGCCGTCGTCAGCCGAATTTTGCTCCTGCTAGCCATTAACTGGATTATGCGGCTGACGGAGCCGGTTATTGCGCCCTTTGGCAATGCGTTAAGCGGTCGTGACTTAATTTTGTTAGTGGGTGGTTTGTTCCTAATCGGCAAAAGCACCTTTGAAATCCATGAAAAGTTGGAGGCCGCCGAGGGAGATGAACACAGCGGTGCAGCTAAAGCGGTGACGTTGGCTTCAGTAATTACCCAGGTGGTAATTGTGGACATTGTATTCTCGCTGGATTCGGTGATAACGGCCGTTGGCATTTCCGGTGTATTAGCTGTGATGATTCCAGCCATCCTTATCGCCGCCACTGTCATGTTGTTCGCTTCCGGGGCTGTCGGTCGCTTTGTGGAAGAACATCCAACAATGAAGATGCTGGCCCTCTCCTTCCTCATTTTGATTGGCTCGATGCTGGTCATTGAAGGCTGGAACGCCGAAGCAGCCCATGAAATGCATTTGAAGAATTACGCTTATTTTGCAATGGCTTTCTCGTTTAGCGTGGAACTGCTCAACATGCGGATTCGTAAAAAAGCCGAGGAACCGGTCAGACTGCACAACCGACCTTCGGTTTCAGAAGCGGAAGCGGCCCAAAAGGAGCAAGTCGCTTCAACTGATTAGAATTAGGGACACGGATGAACACAGATTCTCGCTGATATTGGCGACAAAAAAACGGCCGTTCCCCATTGGTTCGACAGGCTCAACCAACAGGGAACGGCCGTTTCCATTTTCCAACAGTCTAAATTTTAACGCCGGCGGCCCAACAGACGCAAGATTTTCAGGAACAGGTTGATAAAGTCCAGATACAGCCATAGGGCGCCTATCACCGCCACCCGGTCAACAAGATTTGTTTCACCCTGCGCCGCCAGGGCATAGGTCATCTTTTTGATGCGGTTAGTATCATACACCGTCAATCCCAGGAAGATGAGAATACCGGCGTAGGTGATGACCCAATCCATCGCGGTAGAGGCCAGGAACAGGTTAACAACCGAGGCGATAATCAGGCCAATCAGGGCCATGAACAGGATACCACCCCAACGGGTCAAATCCTGTTTGGTGGTGTAGCCAACGACCGACATAACGCCAAAGGTAACGGCCGTCGTAATAAAAGCCAGACCAATCGTTCCCAGTTCATAAACCAAGAAAATAAACGAAAGCGTTAGCCCGTTCACAGCCGCATAAAAGAAAAACAAGGCCAATCCTGCACCTGAAGAAACCTTCATAGCTACACTGGAAACGGACACGACTAGGATCAACTCCAAAACTGCAAGTCCAATTAAAACAATGAAATTACTAAAAACCAGACTCAGTAGGAATGGACTGCTGACAACGATAACCGAAACGACGGCCGTTACCATCAACCCGATGGCCATCCACAGATAAACCTGGGTCATCGCTTTGCTAAAGACTTCTTGCAGTTTTACGTCAGAAACGGGTAAGGGAATATTTTCTTGATAATTGACCGACATAGTGACTCCTTTTCACTAAAGCCCCAATGGCTCAATGACATTTTTCATGGCCGTCAGTATAGCAGAAAACTGGGACGAATTGGCTAGGAAATTGGTTGGGTAACGGCCGTTTCTTCGTCCGGCCCATCCACTTCATCCACCACATCCGGCTCAGCCAGATCGACTGATTTGGACGTCACGTCCACCTTGTAGGGATTAACCTGCTGATTGCCGCAAAACGGGCACAAATTCCACTGCAATTCCATCAGCGAGTTGCAGTCGGGGCAGGCCTTTTTCAGCCGGGTGTGGCAGTGGGGGCACAAAATCCAGTTGGGGTTAGTCGTTCGTGAGCAGCCGGGGCAGGACGGCCGTTCCTCAATCTCTTGCAGCAGCGCTTCCTCAGCCAACGCCCGCTCGTAGGCTTCGGCCAGCGTCTCCTGCGGCCGCAAAATCAAGTAGATGAGGATACCGGCAAGGGGCAGGACGGCCACGACAACGGCCGTTAACAAATGAGCAAACGGATCACGGGTACGGGTACGCATATCGCGCACTGCCCAAATGACCAGGCTCAGCCACAAAGCGGCCAACAGCGCCCCCAACACAGCGGCAAAAATGGTCAAATAAGAGACAATCGTTTCTGGAGTTGGAACAATCATAAAAACCTCTACACTCAGGCGGCAAGGTTATACCAAAAGATGGGTCTGGGCAACATCGAAAATGGGTACTGGTCATTTGTTATGAGTCTTTGGGAATTCGAGAGATAATGGTTCATACGTTATTCGTCATGCGTCATGCGCCCCTGGTGACGTATGACGCATGACTTATGAAAAATTATGACCACCTTTGAACTGATTGAATACGAACCATATCTCCTGCCGGGTGCGGCGCTGCCAACGGTCGTTGGTGAGCAGTTGTGGCAGACTTATGGTGACAAACTGGCCGTGGAGTTCCCATCGCCCAAAACCAATCAAACCTGGCGGCTGACATCATTGGGCTGGGTCGGCCATATTCCCCTACCCGGCAATTTTCAAATCAGTATCAAACCCAAAGTCAAACTGCAAAATGTATGGCAAATGTGGGCCTACGCCTACGATCTGCGCAGTTTTCATTGGCTGGATGGATTGGTTGATGTCGAGTCGCTGGCCGAATTTTTTGAGGAACTGGCGCACGTTTTGGCGCAGAAGGTGCTGCATCGAGGACGGCAAGGATTTTACCGGGCTTATCTGGCGCAAACAGAACGGCTGCCCTTCGTCCGCGGGCAGTTGCAGTGGCGGCAAAGCTGGCAGCAGCCGAATGCCGCCACACTCTTGTGCCGCTACGACGTCCACACGGCCGATATTCCCGACAACCAGATTTTGTCCACCACATTACGCCAGATTGCCCAAAGCCGCCGCTGTCGGGAGCCGGTGCAAATGGCCGTTTCCCAAGCCTACCGCCTCCTCCAAACCATCACCACACCGCAAGCCTTCCAGCCGCAAGATTGTATCAATCGCACCTACACCCGCCTCAACGATGATTACCGGCCGCTGCATGCCCTGTGCCGCTTTTTCCTGGAACACACCGGCCCCGGACTGGCAGGCGGCGATTATCAAATGATGCCCTTTCTGGTCAACATGGCCCGGCTGTATGAACTGTTCGTCGCCGAGTGGCTGAAGGCCCATTTGCCATCCCCCTGGTTTGTCAAAGCGCAAGAACGAGTCACTGTGGGCACGCAAGGTGAGCTGCAATTTGACGTGGATTTGGTGTTGTATGATGGCAACGGCCGTGCCCACACCGTGCTGGATACCAAATACAAAACACCCGACAAACCGGCCAACGACGACATCAGCCAGATCATTACCTATGCCAAAGCCACGGGCTGCCGGGAAGCAGTTTTGATTTATCCGGTGACGCTGGAACGGCCGTTAAACGTCATGATTGGCGACATCCACCTGCGCAGCCTGACCTTCGCCCTGGACAACGACCTGGAACAGGCTGGCCAGCGGTTCATTAAAATGCTCTCCGAGTTTGAACCAGAGCGAGTCAGGAAAAGCATTCGACACGAATAACACGAATTGAAATAGGTTGATTCGTGCCATTCGTGTCAAAAACAGCGTAAAGTAAAATCGAATGCTGTAACCTGTCCCAAATCCTGTATAATGTTCACATAATCTCACGGAAAACAATCGGCTTTGAACCAATCTGCGTTCATCCGCGTTTTTCCGCGTCCAATTTATTTACGGAGGCATGAGCAACGTGACCGATTCACACCCCATCGTCGGCTGGGAAAAAGAGCACCCGGTCCCTGAAAATTATCAATTCAACGACTACCTGAACGTGCGTAACGGCCGTCTCCACATGGAAGACCTCGACCTGTTCAACCTGTTCGTCGATGACGGTCCCGATCAGGTTTACGACCGCAGCCTGCCCAGCCCGCTGGAAATCGTCTACCTGCCCATCATCGGCTACCGCATCAAGCAGATGCAGCAGTTTTTTGCCGAGGTGATTGATGAAGTGGGGTATAACGGCCGTTTCTACTACACCTACGCCTCCAAAGCCAACGCCGCCGAAGAAGTCATCCGCACCACCCTGGCCAGCGGCGCCCACCACGAAATGTCCTCCACCGTTGACGTAGACATCGCCCGCATCATGATCCGGCGCGGCCTGCTCACCCCCGACAAATACATCATCTGCAACGGCTTCAAACTGTCGGGCGGCAGCTACGCCTCCAACATCCTCCAACTGCAGGCCATCCACGAAAAAATCGTGCCCGTCGTCGAAGATTTAAGCGAACTGCCATCACTGATCGAATCGGGCTTAAGCTTTGAGGTAGGACTGCGCCTCAAAACCTACGGCCATCACACCACGCTAGAGGAAATCGAAACCGTGAATTCCCGCTTCGGCCTGGCCGCAGAAGATTTGTGGAAAGCCGCCGACTACATCGCTGCCGCCCCCAATCTCAACCTGACTTTGTTCCACGCTATGGTGGGGAGCCAGATTTTGAACGAAGCCGAATTTGTCGCCTGGCTCAAGCCGGGCATCGAGACCTACGCCCGCTTGCGACAGCGCCATCCCAGCCTGCACATTTTTGACTTTGGCGGCGGCATGCCCGCCCCTATGACGCTCAATTTTGAGTTCGATTACTACAAATTCATCCGCCTGCTGCTGACGACGCTGCAAGAAGTATGCGGCCGTTACAACGTGCCCGTACCCGACGTGATGGGTGAATTCGGCCGTTACACCACCTCCGAACACGGCGCACACCTGTTCAAAATCATCACCGCCAAAGACAACAACTCCAAACTGCCCTGGTACATCATCGACGGCTCGATCATGAGTTCCTTCCCCGACAGTTGGGCACTGCAAGAGCACTTTATCGTCCTGCCACTCAATCATCTGGACAAACCATTCCGGCAGGTGCAGTTGGGCGGCATCACCTGCGACAGCGACGACGTGTATCCACCCAAAACCAGCCACTCGCCGCTCTACCTGCCGGTGGAAACAGATGATTTGTACATCGGCTTTTTCAGCATCGGCGCGTATCAAGAGATGTTGGGCGGTGTCGGCGGCAGTAAACACTGCGTCGTCCCCGAGGCATATGAATTGATTGTGGAGTGGGGTGAGAACGGCCGTTACCAATTCCACCTCCTCACCGGCCAATCCGGCGCCGACGTCCTCAGCAACCTCGGCTACCATGTGGAACCATAGCCACAAATTACACGAATTTCACGAATCAAGTCGATGAAAAATTCGTGTCATTGGTGTAATTCGTGGCAAAAACTATTCAATGTACGACCAAATCATCAACGACTTACGCACCGCCTACAACCAATCGGCCGAGCAGCGCAACCAGGGCACAAAATCGGCCTGGAAGCTGGAATCACGCCAGGCATTTCTGGAGCAATTACAGCAGGAAGGCAAAACCCGGCTGCTGGAAATTGGAGCCGGGCCGGGGGTGGATGGTAAATTTTTCCAGGATAACGGCCTCACCGTCACTTGCACCGATTTGTCGCCGGAGATGGTGCGCCTTTGCCACGAAAAAGGGTTGGACGCCCACGTCATGGATTTTCTCAGCCTGGACTTCCCCGACGCCCACTTTGATGCCCTGTACGCCCTCAACTGCCTGCTGCATGTGCCCAAAGCCGACCTGCCCGGCGTCTTGCAAGCCATCCGGCGCGTTCTCAAACCGGGCGGCTTGATGTATACGGCCGTCTACGGCGGGTTTGAACATGAAGCCGTTTGGGAAGACGACTACCACGAGCCGAAGCGCTTTTTTGCCTTTTACACCGACGAGCAAGTCCAGGCTATTTTTGGTCAGTTTTTCACGGTGGAACAGTTTACGGCCGTTGCCAACGACACCGACAATGGCTTACACTCACAAATACTCATCCTGCGCCGGCCGTCCATGCAACAAACGGCCGTACGTATTCGTAATACTGGTAGATATGGGCCATCATTCTAAATTTGTCAGGAATCGCCCATATACAGGGGAAACCCGATAGGAAATAGTTTATCATGCGGCTGAGCCGCATGACGAGGGATGAAAATTCATCATTCATCCTTCTTAATTCATAATTTTCAGGAGAAACCCCATGAAAATGGACCGCACCCGCATCATATTTATCGCCATCGTCGGCATCGCCTTACTCGTCGTTTGCGGCGTTGTGACTTATGGCATTGTTCAAGACAGGCTGAACCCCACGCCAGAACCGGGAGTGGCCACAGCCCCGACCCGCGCACCCGGCAGTACGCCGGTCGTCAATCTCGACTCGCCCGACCCCGTTTTTGCGCCCAATTACGACTCGGCCGATGGCCTACCCACCTACATTTGCGGCGCCGACGCCTTCGGCAGTTACTTCACCCTGCAGCAAATGCAGATGGCCGGTAAGGACGTCGAAAATGGTTTTCATCTGGGAATCGTTCCCTTCTTCCTGGATGAAGACCCGGCTTACGACGTCTCCGAAGAGCAGCGCACCGCCCTGCTCAATTCCGGGCAGTGGGATTGTCTGCTGACGACGCTCGACTCGGTTGCCCTGAGTAGCGCCGGTGTCGTCACCGCCATTGTCGATGAGAGCGCCGGGGCCGACCAATTGTGGGGCCGCGACATGGACTCGCTGGATGAACTGCAAGGCAAACGCATCGCCTTCTCACGCGGCAGTGTCGGCGAATATTTCGTCTACTATACACTCAACATCAAACAGCTCAGCCCGCGTTCGCAAGTAACCCTCGTCCCCCAGGACAGCGTCGCCGATGCCGTGGCCGCTTTCAACGCCGGTCAGGCTGACGTGGTTTCGGGCTGGGAACCGGACATTTATGATGCTGAACAAAGCGGCGGCGTACCCCTGCTCAGTTCCAATCAGCTTCGTATTGTCGTCGATGTCATCGTTACTTCGCGCCAATCGATCAACAATGAGGCCGATTTGGTACAGAATTTCCACAATGCCTGGTTCGCTACGTTGAAGGCCCAGGTGGAAAATTTTGATACGGCCGCTTCCCAAATCGCCGCCTGGGGTCACAACGACTGGAGCTTCGTCTACCCGGAAACAGCCAGCGACGACTTCACCGCCTGGCTGGAGAGCGTGGCTCAAGCCGACTTGGGCGACAACGCTTTCGTCATGCGCGACACCCGGCCCATCATCAATCGCCTGGAAATTGCCCGCCGCGTCTGGGCCGCCTCCGACGTCAACGTACCGGCCGACGACGTGACCGAACTGGTTAATCCCGGCTTTGTGGTACGCGCCGCCGATCAGGCCAGCTTGCAACCCAACGGCAAACCGGTCAACGACACCTTCTCCATCTCGGCCCAGGTAGATTTGTCCGGCGTTTCCACCTCCGATGCGGCCACACTGGCCGTCCTGCCCTGCCGCACCTTCGCTTTCCTGCCCGAATCAACGGAACTAACGCTGGAATCACGTCGGATTTTGGACAACTGCGTTGTGCCGACCCTGTCCCAAAGCGTCGGCCTGTTCCTGCGCGTGAAAGGCTCGTCGGCCTGGCCGGCCAATGACCCGCCCTGGACAGAACAGGACATCCTGGAAGTTGCCGAGGGCCGCGCCCAATCGGTCGTCGATTATCTGGTCTCGCAGGGCATCGATCCGGCCCGCTTCATCGTCGAAGCCACGCTGCCGCCGGAAGACCATCGGAATACGGATGATCCCAATATCCAGGCTGATGACCGGTTTGTGGAATTGACGTTAGTTACCGCCGGGCGCTAAAATTTTTCGCGGCATCGCAGAGCAGAGTGTTGAAACACCCTGCTAAAAAACGCAACCTGTTAAAACAGGTTGCATAAGTGATTTCAATGCGTTTTAACGCATTTCATTCTCTAGCTGTTGATTTATGAAAGTTAAGAAAATAAACCGGTAATAACGACATCGAATGAACTCGACGCCTACAAGCCCAAAACCTGTTTCAAACAGGTTTGAATCCAATAGACCCAAAATTCATTTTGGGGCGAAGGCGATTACCGATTTTAATATTTAATGTTCATCAATCAACAGAATAATAGGTGAATCCTATGAATTTCAAGAATTTTCGCGGCATCTTTTTGCTGATAATGATCCTGGGACTGGTGACGATTGCCTGCGGGTTGTCGGGTGGTGATGGCAACAGCGGGCCGCCGCGTAATGCGGTGGTGGTGAATGTGATGGCCAACACGAGTTTGACGCCGTGGTTGGAAACGGCCGTTACCCAATTCAACGCCAGCGAAACCAAAAACGCCGACGACGATCCCGTCTACGTCCAACTCACCAGCACTGAAGCAGGCCAGGCAGTAAGCGATTTGGCCGGTGGCGGCTACGATATGTGGATTCCCGATGAGCAGGTTTGGGTCAACGTCCTGGCCGACCAGGGCAGCACCGATTTCCAGGGTGACTGCGTCAGCGTGGCCGAAAGTCCATTGGTCATCGGCATGTGGCGCGATGTGGCCGAGGCGCTGGGCTGGCCCGGTCTGCCGCTGGGCTGGCTAGACATGGGCAGCCTGGCCGCCGACCCCGCCGCCTGGGATTATTACAGCGGTGGCGACTTTGGCGAATCGTTCCGCCTGGGTCACACGCATCCTGGCCTCTCCGGCACAGGGACGAGTACGCTCCTGGCGCTGGTGCAGGCGGCACAGTTAAAATCAGATGCGGTTTCAACCGCCGACATCGGCCAGCCAATTGTGCAGGCCTCGGTGGGCGCGTTTGAAGGCGGCGTGGCCTGGTTCAGCAACAGCAGTGATGCGCTGGGTTGGACAATGAGCACCCGCGATATTTCTTATCTCAGCGCAGCGGTGATGTATGAAGCGACGGTGGTGCATTATGGCAACGGCAACATCGTCCCTATTTATCCGCTGGAAGGCACGTTTGTGGCCGATTTCCCGGCCTGCATCAATAAAACGGTCGATGGTGAGGCAGCCAAGATTTTCCGTGATTATTTGTTGGGAGACGAGGGACAGGGAACGGCCGTGTCCTTTGGTTTACGCCCGGTCAACAGCAGCGTCAGTGTCGGCTACCCGCTGGACAACAGCAACGGCGTCGATTTAGAGCAACCGGCCATCATCTTCAACAATCCCAGCGTGGAAACCATCTACGCCGTGCAGGATTTGTGGCAGTCGGCACGTAAGGATGTGAATCTGGTCATGCTGCTGGACACGTCAGGCAGTATGCGCGGCGACAAAATCGACAATATGAAGGAAGCGGCCGTGCAGTTCGTGCAAAACATGGGCGACGACGATTACATCAGCCTCATCGCCTTCTCCACCGAGCCGCAGCTCATCGTCAGCCACGTCCGCATCGGCGACACGCGGGCCAAAGTGATTAACGAAATCAGCAACTTGCGGGCCACCGGCGACACGACCTTGTTCGATGCCATCGGCGACGGCGCGCAGTTGGCCAGCCAAACCACTTCGGTGGACACGGCCAACGCCCTGGTTGTCCTCACCGACGGCGAAGACACGCGCAGCTACCGCTACCGCTTCGACCAAACCCTTATCGACACAGTGCTCAAGAGTAGCGCCACCGTCTTCACCATCGCCTACGGCAGCGACGCTGACGAATCAACCCTATCAGCCATCGCCTCCGCCGCCAACGGCAACTTCTACCTGGGCGACGAAGCCAGCATCGAAGCCATCTACGAAGAGATGTCGGCCGCCTTTGGTGGCAGCGCTGGTGTTGGTCGTTAATTCACCACCCTCCCGGAGGCTTATGCGACCTTTGGTCGCCGCCTCCGGAAGGGTTTTCTATGCTATGATCCCTCTCGTGAGCTTTGTGAGCAGGGAAGCAATAGCGGCGCTGGCTCACGAGCCAGGATGGGCTGGCGAACTGGTGGCATTGAACTGGTTACATCAGCCCGCAAGAATTTATGTGTTTTTGAATCGGCCATCAGGACGGCCGTCTCTCAATCTTGATGGTTTGGCCGTTAACTAAAGTTGCATTTCAGGCACAGTCAGTTAACACAGGTCGGGAAAGCCAACACCAACGGCCGTTCCTAGCATGATTACGGCCGTTCCCCCACTCCCGCCATACGCCAACGCCGCTGCTGTCCCGTCATGGTACAGGTGTAATTGAATGGGCTGACCCAATCGCTGGCTGAGTTGACCGGCCAGGTAGGTTTGCAGATTGTCGCTGAGCCGTTGGAGACGGCCGTAACAACCCATTTCCGAAGGCGGCGGCTGGCCATCCCGCAGGTAACAGGCCAGACTGATGGCGATAGTGGGGGTCAAACGGCCCGTCCGCAACTGCCGTTCCACTTCCCGCCAGGTTTGACTGATGATGGACAAAACACGTCCAGCAAATGCCGTCACGTCGGCCAGTTCGACACTGGCCTGATGCACTGATTCGCAGGGCGTGGGCAGGGCCGGTAAGCGATGCAGTTGGACAAGTTGGCCGTCTTGGTATTCCGCAATGGCTCGCTTAACGGCCGTACCCCCAAAATCCAGCAGCAGCATCGCCTGCGCCCCAACAGGAGCCAATCGAGACAACCCTACTAACGGCAAATCGGCCCCTTGCGGGGAAAGACGAACAGCAAAATCGGGAAATCCAGCCTGGTGTAAAACACGCCCGGCCTCATGAATCGCAATCGGCCCCAGATGTCCCGATACCAACCCGCCACCCACCCAAACCGTGTTGATACCGGCCCAAAATGACCAGTGGCGCCCATCCCAATCTTTCCGGGCGGCGCGGTTAGCCGGGTCGCCGCGCTTCAAGGTCAGGAGTAGGTAGCCGAGGGAACGGCCGTAATCCACTGCTATTTCTTCGCTGATGGAACGGATCTGAGGGGAAACTGCCGCTTCGACAGGCCCAGGACAAGCCGTAAAACAATCATTAAAAGCCCGCAATAAATCCGGCTGGTTGGGATCAAGCCGCAGTGCAGCGGCATGACGCTGCACCTGGCTGGCCAACCGCCTGGCTGACAGCAATTCATAGCCCGTCTTGCCCACTGCATCCTCCGGCAAAGTAATGCCGGGCAAAGCAACGATACGCACCCTGTTCAGGGAGGGAGAGACAAAAGGAATTACCGACTGAAAGGGATTACACATTGACGATGGGTAAGGAGGCATGACAACTTCCTACAAGCGTAAACACGGTACGACTTCATTGATTCCACTGTCATCCTTCATAATTCATCCAAAGGACTCCGTACACCCAATACACCACGATTGGCTACGTGAGTATAAATCATCGTGGTTTTTACATCTTTGTGTCCCAACAATTCTTGAATCGTGCGAATATCATAGCCTGCTTCTAATAAGTGGGTAGCAAAGCTGTGGCGGAAGGTATGCGGACTCACCCTTTTTTCAATCTTGGTCCGCTGCACCGCCTTTCTAACCGTCTTTTGAATCACACTTTCATGCAAATGGTAGCGGTACAGGGTTTCGTCATCGCCGCGTGGGTTTTTGGACAGCTTTGTAGCAGGGAAGACAAATTGCCAGGCCCATTCCCGTTCGGCATTGGGGTATTTCCGACTTAAAGCAGTCGGGAGTGGTGCACGACCAAACCCCTTCTGCAAATCACGGTGGTGCTGTTGCTTTACTTCTTGTAGATGGGTCTGCAAAAAAGGGATAATTGAATCAGGTAAAGTCGTTGTCCGGTCTTTCTGTCCCTTGCCATCGCGAACAACGACCAACTTTTGGCCGAAATCAACATCTTGAACGCGCAGCCGCAAGCATTCTGTGAGACGCAATCCGCCGCCGTACAACAATTGGACGGCCAGCAGGGGAACACCGGACAGATTCTTGATTACCGCCTGGACTTCCTGGCGCGTTAACACAACCGGCAAACGAACCGGCTTCTTGGCCCAAGTCACATCCACTTGCCCCAATGGTTGCTTTAAGACTTCGCTGTAAAGAAAGAGAAGGGCGCTCAACGCTTGATTTTGCGTGGAAGCAGCTACATTGCCTTCAACGGCCAAGTGAGTGAGAAACGCTTCTACCTGTTCAGGTCCCATGTCGGCCGGGTGCTGCTTTTGATGAAATAGAATGTAGCGTTTAATCCAGTTAACGTAGGCCTTTTCTGTCCGATAAGAATAATTTTTCAAACGGATGGCCTGGCGTACCTGATCTAGCAATTTTGGTTTTTGCGTCACGAGAAAATCCCCCTTTTTGATTGCCAAACAACCGGTTAAGATTTATACTGTCCACATTGTCGTCAGGACCGGAATTTACCCGAGACGGGAGGTTTATCCAGCCAATGAGCATGATAAAACCCCAAAATTCATCTTATCCAGCCCATTTGGCAGGTATCACCCCAAAAATGGTGGTTTATCCTGCCTTCGCTATTGAATTTTATTGGATAAGTTGAGTTTTTCAAGGATTATCCGGCGACCTGGGCGGGTTAATAATAGTTGAACTAAGCGCTTCGCGCAGGAACCCTCTCGGCTGACATTCTTTTCCCCTACAGGTTATATTGTCTACAAGCTTTATCCGCTTCAATAGTTTGTAGGAGGTATAACCATGACCATCTTAAGAGAACGCATGTTGGCCGACATGCAACTGCGCGGCCTGGCCGAGAAAACGCAAGAAGCGTATCTTCGCGCCGTCCGCCAACTGGCCGAATATTACAGCAAATCCCCTGACCAGATAAACGAAGAAGAACTGCGCCAATATTTTCTTTACCTCAAGAACGAGAAAAAAGCGTCGCGCAGCGCCTGTACTATCGCTCTATGCGGTCTCAAGTTCTTCTTTGAGCGCACATTGCAACGAGAATGGGTGACGTTCGACCTGGTCCGGCCGCCCAAAAGCAAGAAGCTGCCGGTGGTATTGAGCCAGGCAGAGGTGCGACGGGTGTTGGCCTGTCTGCGTCGTTTCC
>JBNKZT010000063.1:0-22676 GCA_050301775.1 Promineifilaceae bacterium (SeqCode) | reverse complement strand
GTTCGATTACCTGGATGCGCCTATTAAGCGGGTAGCTCAAGAAGAAGCACCGCTGCCTTATTCGCGGGAGTTGGAACAATCGGCACTGATCAACGTCGATAAGGTTATCGCTGCCGTGAAGGAGATTGTGTAATGGCTGAATTTATTGTCATGCCCAAGCTGGGCTTTGATATGCGCGAAGCTGTGCTCAACAATTGGCTCAAAAAAGTGGGCGACTCTATCGAAAAAGGCGAAATCGTCGCCGAGATCGAATCGGACAAGGCGACGCTGGAACTGGAAGCACAAGTAACTGGGACGCTGCTTCATTTGTTGGCTGAAGCTGGCGATGTGATGCCAATTGGCGCAAATCTGGCGATTGTCGGCAGCGAAGGCGAGGATTTCTCCGGGATGCTGGGCGATGCGCCAGCAGCGAAGAAGGCAGAGAAGGTGGAAGCGGCTCCGGCGGCCAGTGCCATACCAGTTATGGCTTCGGAAACGGCCGTAGCCACGCCCACCAACGGTGCATTCCCCGGCGGCGTCAAAGCCACCCCGGTAGCACGACGCGTTGCTGAAGAAATGGGGATTGACTTACGATTGGTGACAGGGACGGGGCCTGACGGCCGTATCCGCAAAGCCGACGTCGAATCCTACCAACCGGCTGCCGCAGCAGCGGCTCCGGCCGCATTCACCCCCGTCGTTGCCGGCCCGGAAACAACCGAAGTAGAAACCACCCGGCTGCGGCAGGCCATCGGCCGGCGCATGACCGAAAGCAAAACAACCGTACCCCACTTCTACGTCACTACCGAAATTGACATGGCTCCTGCTCTGGCGCTGCGCAAACAAATCAACGCCGCCCTGCCCGAAGGCGAAAAAGTCACCGTCAACGACATGATCGTTAAAGCGGCGGCCCTGACCCTGCGCGATTTCCCCAAACTCAATGCCAGCTACAATGGGGCAATATTAATCGTGCACAACCGCATCAACATCGGCAGCGCCGTCGCCGTCGAAGGTGGATTGCTCACTGTCGTCCAGAAAAACACCGACATCACCCCGTTGGCCCAAATTGCCCGCGATAACAAAGCGATGATCGGTCGGGCACGGGAAGGCAAAGTTAAGCCAGAGGATGTCGAAGGCAGCACCTTCACTATCAGCAACCTGGGTGCGTTTGATGTCGATCATTTCATCGCCATCATCAATCCGCCCGATGCGGCCATCCTGGCCATTGGCTCAGCCCGTGAAGTGCCGGTTGTAGTTGATGGGCAGCTTGCCGTAGGCACACGGATGAAAGCAACCATTTCCGCCGATCACCGCGTCACCGACGGCGCAGAAGCGGCCCAATACATGCAGGCATTCAAAACCCTGTTGGAAGAACCACTGCGTTTGTTGTTGTAAAAATCTAAAGTTACAGAGTGACAAAGTGACTTGACTACTTTACCACTCTGTAACTTTTTTACTTCCCCCCCTTTTTAAGCCCGTTTTCTAAAAATCTGTTATACTTGCAATTGGTGTTCACATAACGCCATCTATTCTTTTTGTTGGACAATAATCAATTCTACAGAGGTGAGTTCAATGGCCACAATCCTTGTCATTGATGACGATGAATTGGTTTCCCGGACATTGCAGCGTACTTTGAAGCTGTACAACTACCAGGTAATGGTAGCCAACAGCGGCCCAGAGGGCTTGCAGTTAGCCCGGCGACACCGCCCCGATTTGTTCGTTCTTGATATCATGATGCCCGGCATGGATGGGTATCAAGTTTGTCGGCAAATTCGGGGGGATCCGCTTCTGGCTGATTTACCCGTGCTTTTCCTGACAGCAAAAGGCAAAGATGAGGACAAAATCGAAGGCTTCCGAGCCGGCGCCGACGATTATTTGAGCAAACCATTCAATATGGAAGAGCTTCAACTACGCGTCAAAGCCATTTTGCGGCGCTCAACCCCCGCCGAGAGCCGTGTCCTGGAATCTCCTACAGAAATCGTTGTGGGTAGTGTCCGGTTAGACTGCCGGACTTTTGAAGTAACAACGCCCAATGGAACGGCTTTGCTGACAAATGTACAATTTGATTTGCTTTACCATCTGCTGAGCAATGTGGATCAGGTATTCAACAGCCAGCAGCTTCTCCAGGATGTGTGGGATTACCCCCGCGATACAGGCAGCCCGGAATTGGTACGTGCCCACATCAAGAACCTGCGTGAAAAAATTGAGCCGAAGCCTAGTAATCCAATTTATATTCGCACGATTCAGGGACATGGCTACACTTTTTCGTCGGCGGTTACCCGCGAATAGGAATCGGTTTATCATATCAGGGGTGACTGTTCATGCTGTGTCGATGGTCATCCCTGAATCTCAATCGCCAGAACCATGATTCAAGTTTCTGAGCCTTCCTCTATTTTCCAAAAAACAGCGACACATATTTTAGTCGTCGATGACGAACCCGATATTGCCGAATCTCTGGCTGATTTTCTGACCAAAAAAGAGAATTACCAGGTTTCGCTGGCCAGTGATGGCCAGGAAGCGGTTGGTTTCCTGAAAACGGCGCTGGAAACAAATGTGGAAATTGACCTGGTGCTGCTGGATATGATGATGCCGGGCATGACGGGACAGGAGGTTCTGGACTGGATTCGGCAGCATCCTGATTTGCGGTATATGCGGGTGGTGGTGCTGACGGCGCATTCCAGCAGCCATGAAAAGGTGGCCGCGCTTTCGGCGGGAGCAGATGATTATATTACCAAGCCGTATTACCCGCAGGAATTGTTGGCGCGGGTCAAGACGATTCTGCGCACACAGCAGTTGGAGAAGCAGCTGCAGCGGCAAAGTGAGCAGTTGGCGGCATTGAATCAGGTGGGGCAGCGGGTGGCGGCGACGCTGGAAACGCAGGAAGTTTTTGCAACGGCCGTTGACGGCACCACAACCCTCCTCAATGTCACATCAGCCGCTATTTTAACGGTAGAAGGCGGGCGGCTCCGCTACCAATACGTTCAAGGCCCCAACGGCAGGCTGCCCATTCAATCCTTCCCGCGCATCCCCCTGGACACAGGCATTATCGGCCAGGTTTTCACAAATAAAGCCCCCATCATTTGCAATGAATTGTTCACCGATACACGTTTCCGGCCCGACCTGGATGCCCCCCATCAGGACAACACAACTTCCCTATTTGCTGTGCCATTGATTGTACGAACCCGCCCCGTTGGCGTCCTGGTCGCTTATAACAAAGTGGACGGCCCATTCTCCGACATTGACCTGGATTTATTTGCTTCACTGGCCAGTTCCGTTAGCGAAGGACTGGAAAACGCCTGGCTGTTCCAGCGTAATCGGCTGCGACAACAGGAGCTGCTGGAGGGACGTAACACGTTGCAAGCCCTCATTGATGGTATTCCTCATCCCATTTATACAATTAATGAGGATTGGCAGCTCATTTCCATCAACAAAAGCAAAATTGATGAACTGGAACCCATTGACGATACGCTGACCGGTCAAACCTGCTACCATATTTTCTTTGGCCGGGATTTCCCATGTGAACATTGCCGTGTGGGCGAAACGCTGGCTCATAAACGGGCACAGCACTGGCCTGTCAAATGGAATGGCCCGGATCATTTACCACGCGAATGGGATGTGGATGTTTTTCCCATTCCCGGCGCGAAAGCGGCGGCGGCCAAAGCGGTTATTTTGTGGCAGGACCGCACGGAGGAGCGGCGGCTGGAGAGTTCACTTTTGCAGGCCGGTAAACTGGCAGCGATTGGCCAGTTAGCGGCCGGGGTGGCCCATGAGATCAATAATCCGTTGACGGCCGTTAACGCCAACGCCCAACTCTTGAAAATGGTCATTCCAGTAGAGGATGAAAATTACGAAAGTGTTGATCTCATTTACCGGGCCGGTGAGCGGGCCGCCAAAGTCGTGCGCGGCTTGCTGGACTTTGCCCGCCAGGAACAATACGATTTCAAATCGACCGACATCAATGAGGCCATCGCCCAGGCGCTCGATCTGGTTCATTACCAACTGCAATCGGCCAACATCGATGTCTTCCTGGATTTGGCTGAAGCATTACCGGAAGTCATAGCCAGCGTCGAACATTTGAAAAGTGTATGGCTCAATTTACTGGTAAATGCACGAGATGCGGTACAATCATTACCAGACAATCGATTTATTGAGGTGACGACTCGTCTAAACCAGGAAGGAGATCGCGTCCAGGTGTTAGTGCGCGACAATGGCAAAGGCATGTCTCAAGCCGAATTGGATCATATTTTTGAACCTTTTTATACGACAAAAGACCCTGGCAAGGGAACCGGCCTTGGCTTGGCTACCTGCCACCGTATTGTGGAACAACATAACGGCGAAATCAATGTAGTAAGTACCGTTAATGAAGGGACAACCTTTATCGTCCATTTACCCATTGACAGATAAGGAATCGTTCACAAATAACGTTTCAAAGCAGGAACGATTCCTCGCAAGCGCTTTGATAAATAGATGCACATGACAAACGACTCGCTCCCAACAGAAGTAAATATTGGTGATATTTTGCGGCTGGCGCTGCCATTGGATACGGCCGTTATGGCTGGCGCCAAACAAACACGCCGCAATGTCCTGTGGGTCGTCCTACTGACCGAGTGGGACGATCTGCCCGATCAAGCTCGCGCCGGCGATCTGGTCTTGCTGCCCCCGGTGGTACAGGATCAGGCAACGTCCGATCAACTATTGATCAAGCTGCAAACCCTGGCTGAAATTGGCATCGCCGGATTATTAGCATTCCAACCCATGCCGGATATCTTCAACCGTAAAGCAAACGAATTAGATATTACCCTTATGGTAGCTCCCCCAGGAACAGCTATCCGCGAAACATACCGGGCCATTGCTTCGCTGCTCATTGATCGGCAAACCGCCACCAGTGAACGCGGTATGCAGCTCTATCGCAAGCTCTCGGAAATGTCACGCGAAGGACAAAGCCTATCGGCCATGACCGATGTAATGGCTAACCTCACAGGTAAAATCGTCATTGTGCAAGACAAACGACTGGAAATCCAGGCGCTGAGTGCCCCACGGAATACCGATGCCGATTTATCGCAATTAGCTGACATATTGACCAAGCGAGATGAGCTACCATCGCTGCTGCGTAACCGAAAAGCAGCGGCCAAGGCCCGGCAAAGTTATTGGCAGCAGCTCCTGCCGGTGGAAAATATGGGCCGTCTCATCAGCCCCATTATTTCTGGCGACCGGGCGCGCGGCTACCTGTCTGTGATTGGCCCGGCCGATGATCTGGACTTTTTAGATAGTCTGGCTGTTGAGCATGGCGCAGCGGCTTTTGCCCTGGAAATGGCCAAAGCGAAAGCAGTTAGTGAAGCCCGCAAAGCACTGCGCGGCGATTTCCTGGAAGGTGTTCTTTCGGGTACGCTGCCCAAGAAAGAAATTGAACGGCTGGCCGGCCGGCTGGATCACGATACAAGCCTACCCCATGCCATCATGACATTTAGCTGGGCCAATACACCTGCTCCTTCAATGCGGCGGTTGGAAACGGCCGTTAACTGGGTATTGGCCAATCACAGCGGGTCAACCCTGGTTCACGTCTACGGCGACCAACACGTCTGCATCTTCCAAACCTTCAAACACAACGAAGATATGGAAGCCGCCCACAGCCTGGCCCGGCGCATTTACGAAGAAACAACCACTGAGTTCCCCAACGACCAACTCATCAGCGGCGCCAGCGGGCCGGCCATGCGGCTGGCCGATTGGCCCCGTGTTTATGATGAAGCCCTGCAGGCGATGGAATTGGGCCAGCGGCTTCACCTGAACCACGTCGTTAACTTTCATGGGCTGGGCGTATACCAACTATTGGGTCAACTCGAAGATATCGATGTAGTACGCCAATTCACAAAGCAAGTCATTGGCCCACTTATTGAATACGATACCCAGCATCACAGCAGCCTGGTACAAACCATTGATGCCTACTTTGACCATCATGGTAACATCAGCCAGACGGCCGAATCCCTCTTTATTCACCGTAACACCCTCCTTTATCGGTTGGAACGTATCAAAGAACTGACTAACCAGGACCTGAACCAGGCCAACATGCGCCTGGCGCTGCAATTAGCCCTCAAATTGTGGCAGTTGCAGCCAGATTCGTAACAAACTGTAGACCTGTTATCAAGCTAG
Organism: Promineifilaceae bacterium (SeqCode); assembly: GCA_050301775.1. Taxonomy (GTDB): domain Bacteria; phylum Chloroflexota; class Anaerolineae; order Promineifilales; family Promineifilaceae; genus JACKCC01. The sequence continues at coordinate 16,553 of JBNKZT010000063.1, read as the reverse complement.
TGTAGTTTGGCGCAAATAAACCCGCAGTTACGATAGCCGCTTGCGCCAAACTGCTTAAGTGTTTCGCGACATCCGCCATTTGTTGGTTTATTTACGCCGCGAAACACTAGTTTACCGTTTTCCTCAACCTGTTTGTATTAAATTTAGGCCTTAACGCCGGTAGCGGCTGTACTGGTTTCTTCAGCATGTAACCTTGCCATCTAAATCCCATCTAACCAATAACATCACTTCCCAAAAGGATACTTCATGAAATTATTCTCCTTCTTCAAAAAAGATAAAAAGGCACGGCGAGCGGCGATTATTGACGTCAGTGACGCCAATTTTGAGCAGCAGGTGATTCGGCGCTCCTATAAATCACCAGTCATGGTCGATTTTTGGGCTGATTGGTGTATGCCCTGCCGCCAATTGGGGCCGGTACTGGAAAAACTGGCCGAGGAACCGGATGGTCAGTTTATTTTGGCCAAACTAAACACCGAACAAAACCGGCGTACAGCCGCCCAATTCAGCATCCAAAGCATCCCCAACGTCAAAATGTTCCGCAACGGGCAGATGGTGGATGAGTTCACCGGCGCGTTACCCGGTGGTTTGGTACGCCGTTTCATCATCAAAAACACGGAAACGCCGCCACCGCCACCCCTAATTCAAGGCAGCGGTACGCCGGCCCAGCGGCTTAAGCAGGCCGATCAGCATTTGAAAAAGGGGCGCGGCTTTGAGGCGTTTATCCTTCTGGACAATTTCCCGCCAGGCGATGAGGCAGAAAGGGCCAGCCAACTCCTGCCGTTGGCCCGCTTCCTGTTTGATATGGAAGATGGGGATGGGTTGACCGGTCTGGAAGCGCTGGATGATGCGTACCAGGCTGCGGCCAGCGCGCTGCGAAAGCGTAAACCGGCGCAGGCGTTAGATCAACTGCTGTCAGCGCTGGACGCAGGACAAGCGATGGATCAGCCGTACACGCTTCAGGTGATAGACAGCCTGTTTACCTTGCTGGGCGAGACTCATCAAATTACGAAGCAATACAGGGAACGGGTCACGGCCGTTACCACTCCATCCTGACCCCATTGACAACCTGACCCGCAGCCTCAATAATGAGGATATGGACGTTCCCGTACTGGAAAGGAGCTGGAACATGCGTAAACATATCCTCATTATTGGTTTAATTGTAACGGCCGTACTGGTAGCCTTCAGCCTCACCCAACAGTTACTACTTTCCGCCGTCGGAGTCACAGTCACGCCCGAACACGAGACTTATTTGCCGGTGGTCGAAAAGCCAGAAGCCACGCCTACCGCCACCCCCATTCCCGGCCCGACGCCAATTTACCCCATCCCGCCCTGGATCGAAGATTCAACCCTCACCATTTCCTCCTACCAATATGACCATCCCGACTGCCTGCGCCCCACCGAACTAGACGATTTTGTCTATCCCTACCCGCGTATCAACCACGACTGCGTTTTCCAAAAGTCCAAAGTTGAGCGTACTTTTCAGGCCATCACGCTGCACAACCGCTACGTCTCGCTGACCATTTTGCCGGAATTAGGCGGCCGCCTGTATCGTTGGGAAGATAAAATGACCGGCCGGCAGTTGTTGTACAACAATCCGGTACTCAAACCGACGGCCTGGGGCTGGCGCGGCTGGTGGCTGGCTACCGGCGGCATCGAGTGGGCCTTCCCCACCGATGAGCATGGACTGAACGAGTACCGGCCCTGGACGGCCAGCACGCAAACGCTAACCGACACCGTTTCCATCACCGTCAGCGATGTGGAAGACCAGACGGGGATGGACGTAGGTTTTACGATTACGCTGGACGCCGACCATGCTTACATGACGATTGAACCGTGGGTGCAAAATGACACGGCCGTATCCCACAACTACCAATACTGGCTCAACGCCATGATCGCCCTCGACAACAACCACACCTCCAACCAGACCGAATTCATCGTGCCCGCCAGCCAGGTCGTCATCCACTCTGAGGGCGATGACGATCTGCCAGGGGAACATTCCGTGATTAGCTGGCCAATTTATGACGGCCGTAACCTGAGCTGGTACGATAACTGGAACGGCTGGATTGGCTTCTTCGCCCCCGACGTAACCGGCGGCTTCACTGGCATTTACGATCACAAATGGGATCAGGGCGTGGTACGCATTTTTGATCCGGCACTGGTTCCCGGCCACAAATTCTTCGGGCCGGACACACTGGGATCGGGTTTATGGACGGACGATGACAGCGATTATGTGGAAATGTGGGGCAGCGGCGTCACGGCCGACTTTTGGACATACACGTCATTGGCTGCCGGTGACAATGTCAGTTGGACGGAAAAATGGTATCCGGTGGCCGGCATTGGCGGCTTCCACAAGGCCAATGAGTACGCTGCGCTGCGCCTGACGGATACCGGTCATGGCGCGGAAATTGGGGTGGCGGCCACGGCCGTTACCACCGGCACGATCACCCTCTACGTTAACAACAGCCCGGCCCAATCCTGGCCCGTTACCCTGTCGCCCGGCCAACCATTTTTGACCAATTGGGAACGGCCGTCCGGCTTGGATGGCGCTTTGGGGCTGCGGTTTGTGGATGAAACGGCCGTGGCCTTAATCGAATTGGGGATCATTCCATAACAAGCTAAAATTGACAGCCAAAAGCTGCGAAATTGAATCTGTGGACAAAACAAGGAGAAAGCATGAAAGTTTCGGGCACATTTGAAGTGAGTTTACAGCCGTTGGCTTCTTTTACCGGGGGAAGCGACGGTATCAAGCTGGGCAGAATGTCCATTGAAAAAACATTTCGTGGTGAACTATCGGCTTCAAGCAAGGGGGAAATGTTAACGGCCGTTGCCCTTGCCGCCCTGCGCCACCGCCGCCTCCTCAACTTTGAAGACCAGACCGAAGGCATTCGCACTTATAGGGCGGTGGCCGATTTAATTGAACAGGTAAGTAGAGACTAGAGACTGATTCGTCTCTAATCCCCATGAGTACCGTCGCCGCCAAACTAGATGCCGCCCGACACGAACTGCTCGACCTAGGACTGCGTAACCCGCTGTTGAACTATCGGGAATTACAGGCCAGAGGAGTGGGAATTGTGGCGGAACGGCCGTCACCCATCTACGCCCATCTTGTCATCCACGAAAAACCGATGGGCTTCCTCTCGACTGAGGAAAACGGCGAGAACGGGCTGGGCCAGCCGGAAGAAGCCGGTTTTGCGGCCAGTTACGACGACGACCAACTGCAAACCCCCTACAGCGACACCGAACTGCAAAAACGGCTGCTCACCACCTATTACGTCGCCCGCGACTACATCGAAGAACAGGGCGTCAACGTCCTCTACCTGGCGCTGGGGATGCTGCATTGGATTGATCGCAGCAGTTCCGACAGAGTGCGCCGCGCCCCGTTGGTCCTGCTGCCGGTCGAGCTTTTTCGACCTGACGCCGCCAGCCGCTTTCGTTTGCGCTACACCGGCGCTGATTGGGGCGATAATTTGCCGCTGCGCACCAAGTTAGCCCTGGATTACAACATCGATTTGCCCGTGCTGCCACCCGGCAACGGCCTCGATTTGGAGACGTTTTTCAAACAAGTGCAGCAAACTGTGGCCTCCATGCCTGATTGGTCGGTTGATGACACGGCCGTTTCCCTCGGCTTTTTCTCCTTCTCCAAATTCCTGATGTACCATGACCTGAATCCAGTCAACTGGTCCGCCGACCGGCTGCCGACCATCCATCCCATCCTCACTGCCCTGCTTACCGACGATGGATTCACTCAGCATCAACCCCAACTGGCTGAAGATGCCCCCATCGACAACCATATCGATCTGGCCGACAGCCATCAAGTCATCGACGCCGATAGTTCGCAAACGCTAGCCATTTTAGACGTACACGCCGGAAACAATCTCGTTATCCAGGGACCGCCAGGCACCGGTAAGTCACAAACCATCACCAACTTAATTGCCGAGGCGCGAGGTAAGGGCCAAACCGTCCTCTTTGTAGCCGAAAAAATGGCCGCGCTCGACGTCGTTAAACGCCGCCTGGATGAAGTTGGTCTGGGTGATATCTGCCTGGAACTACACAGTCACAAATCGACCAAGCGCCACGTAATGACCGAACTGGCGAACACGCTCAAACTGGGTCAGCCCAAGCAAGACGGCCGTTTCCCCCATCTGAACAAGCTGCAAACAGTCCGTGACCATCTCAACAGCTACAGCCAGGCCATCAACCAGCCCATCGGCAAGAGCGAGACAAGCCTGTATGCGGCTTACGGCCAGCAGTTACACTTGCAAGCTCAACTTGCCACCACGGCTGCACCGCCCCTGGCAATTCCCCAACTGGCCACCTGGTCGGCCGCCGAATTTGAGGAACGGCGGGCCGCAGCCAATGCTTTGCAGCGCAGTCTGGTGCAGATTGGCGTGCCCGCTGACCATCCCTTGTGGGGAACCCAACGCATCGCTGCCCCTGACGAACTACCGGTCCAGCTTACCCAATTGGCCCATGCCACTCTTGAAGCACTGCGTCAACTCCTGCTGGCGGCGGAAAGATTGGCAGATTTGTTGGCAACGGTCGTTCCTCCCACCCTCAACGACCTCACCGGAATGGTCCTGGACGCCCAACTATTGCAAACTGCACCCCGCATGTATGATGTACAAACCGAGCATGAAGCGTGGCAAACCATGCCCGATGCCCTGCTGAATGCCCTCAAAGCCGGCGAACGCATCAGTCAAGCCCACAAAACGTACGACCAATGGTTGATCCCCGAAGCGTGGGACCAAGATGTGATGTCCATCCGGCAGGAATTGATGGTCGGACGTTCCCGCTGGCGGCGGCTGTTTTCCAGTTCATACCGGCAGGCCAAAGACCGGTTGGCTGGCCTGTGCCGCGCCGCACTGCCGCCAACATGGGAGGAGCAAATAGGTGCGGTGGACGCGATTTTGGATGTGCAGCGGGAACAACCTATCCTGATCGAACAAACTGCCCAACTACAAACGATTTTTAACCTCGACCGGTTGGGACTGGAGTCAGAATGGACAAAACTACGCTGGATTGGGGAATGGCTGGTCAGCATTCATGAGGGTATCAAACAAAATTTGTATCCGGAGTCGCTGCTGCGGCTGGTCGTGCGGGGCGTGGATAAAGCAGCGTTGGCCAAAAGCGGCACGGCCGTTACCGAAGCTCAAAAGCAGTATGAAGCTGCCCTCACTGCCCTGCACACGCATCTGAAATTTGACCCGGTGCAGCAACGGCAGTTCACCTTCCTGCCCCTAGCTGACCAACAAAGCTGGCTATCCGGCTGCCACGCCGCAGCCGGCACAATTGGCCAGATGGCCGCTTACAATCGGTTAACCCAGGAAACAGAATCTCTCGGCTTGCCGCCCCTGGTAGCCATTGCCCACACCTGGCCCGCCGCCGCGGCCCATCTGACCGATTTATTGCAACTGGCCCGCTGTACAGCACTCATCGAACGAGCCGAGGCCGAACTCACCGCCCTACAGGGATACGACTCGCAGCATCCTGATGACACCATCGCCAAATTCTGTGAATTAGACAGCCAATTCCTACTCCACAACCGCATTCGGTTGGCCAATGAACACTGGCAGCGGCTGCCCCACCACGAAGCGGGCGGCCAGATGGGGCTGCTGCAAAGTGAATGCGATAAAAAGCGCAATCATTTACCCATCCGTCAATTGATGGAACGGGCCGGCTACGCCGTGCAGCATATCAAGCCGGTGTTCATGATGAGTCCACTGTCGATTGCCGCCTATTTGCCGCCGGACAGCATCCAGTTTGATCTGGTTATCTTTGATGAAGCCAGCCAGGTGCGGCCGGTTGATGCCTTTGGCGCAATTTTGCGCGGGCGGCAGGTGGTGGTCGTCGGCGACAATCGGCAGTTACCACCCACCACGTTTTTTGAGCGCCTGATTATTGAAGACGATACAGCGGCGCCCATCGGCCAGGAGAGCATTCTTGACTTGTTTGTCTCCCAAAACGCGCCGCAGCGGATGCTGCGCTGGCATTATCGCAGCCGCCACGAATCGTTAATTGCTGTTTCCAATCAGGCATTCTACGGGCAAAAACTGGTTATTTTCCCCAGCCCGGATGCCGAAAAGCGGGATGTGGGTTTGCGCTATCACCATTTGCCCCACACGGCTTACCGGCGCGGCGGCAGCCGCACCAACCCGTTGGAAGCGGATGCAGTGGCGGCAGCGGTGATGCGCCATGCCACTGAACAACCGCACCTGACGTTGGGTATCGTCGCCTTCAGCCAAGGGCAGCGGCAGGTGCTGCGGCAGCGCATCGAGCAGCTACGCCGCGAGAATCCGGCTGCGGAGCCATTTTTCCGGGCATATCCCACCGAGCCATTTTTTGTAAAGAATCTGGAAAACGTGCAGGGGGATGAGCGGGATGTGATTTTGATCAGTGTGGGTTACGGCCGTTCCGCCGATGGCACGCTGACGATGAATTTTGGCCCCCTGAACCAGGATGGCGGCGAACGGCGGCTCAATGTGCTCATCACACGGGCCAGACAGCGCTGCGAAATCTTCACCAATTTGACGGCCGATGACATCGATTTGCGGCGTACCAATGCGCCAGGGGTGATGGCGCTGAAGCAGTTTTTGCAGTTTGCCCAAACGGGCCAGATGGGCGATCTGCCGCCGGAAACGAGCAGTATCCCCGCCCGATTTGAAGATGTGCTGGCCGCCGAACTGCGGGCGCAAGGGTATGAAGTTGCCCAGCGAGTTGGCACGGGTCCGGTACGGGTAGATGTGGCGGTGCTGGATGAGGAGAACGGCCGTTACGCCCTGGGCATTGAATGTGACGGCGACAACTACTTTCTGGCCCGGTCGGCGCGGGATCGGAACCGCATTCAGGGCCAGGTGCTGCAACGGCTGGGTTGGCGCATCCACCGTGTATGGAGCCAGCAGTGGCGGCAAAACCCGCCCGCTGAGCGGGAAAAACTATTGGCCGCTTTCAGAGAATCGCCCACACAAAACGACAGGCAATCAGATGCTCCTTTCAACATACCACGATATGATGCTCGTCCTGCCCTGGCTGAGCCACGTTCGGTCACGTCATATACTCGCTATGCCGAGGAAATTGATTTGGGCAAAAGTTCATTCGCTGATTTTTATTATTACAGTCCTAATCGCAAAGAAAACCAACGCAAATTGGTGCAGTGGATGACCGAGATTGTGCGCGCTGAAGGCCCCATTCACATTGATGAAATGCGGCGGCGGATGAGTCATGCGGCTGGCTATCAACAAATGACCTTATTGGACACAACTGCTGCAAAAATTGTACAAGATGGGCAAAAAGCAAGGCAGATCGAGGTACGAGGGGAGTTTTTATATGGTGTGGAAGGGAAACGGCCGTCCGTTCGCAGCCGGGCCAACATCACCGGGGTCTCACGCCGATTCAGTTACATCGCCCCGGAAGAGATTCAAGAAGCCATCCTGTTGGTAGTCGCCGACGCGCTGGGCATTCCGGTAGATGATGTACCGCTGCGCGTTGCCCGGCTGCTTGGCTTTCATCAAATCAATAACACATCAAAAACCATCGTGTTGGAACGCATCGAACGTCTATTGGAATACGGTGCGCTTTCCCAATATCGCGGTGAATTGTTTCTTGACGAAAAAAGCGTGTCTCACGAAAATCTCGTAAAGACAGTATAATTTTGTATCTGATTCAAAATTCTTCTCTGGAGAAAATTTGCGTAATCGGTGAAATCTGTATTTTTTTCAGTGGACTCAACTATGAACATTCAAGAAAGTTTAACGGCCGTCCTCACCCAACCCAGCACTGACACGCTCTGGCAGCTGCGCGGCGACCTGCGGCAAGCCGGGCTGCCGGCCGATTCACCAGCCTGGCGGGTACTGGACAAATTCTATGCCTTCATCAATGAACTCAGCGCCAGCATGAGCGCCCACGAGTTCAGCAAACTGGCCACGATGCTGGACATTGGCGCGGTCGGCGGCGTGGCCATCCAGAATTTATTGGAGAGCGATTTGGAACCGGCCGAATTGTGGAAACGCCTGCTTGCCGGTGGGGTCAGCGAAGGGTTGATGGTGCTGGCTTCGCGCCAGTACGTCAAAGGAGCCAAAGCAGGGATGATCGGCGTCTGCCGGGCCACGGCCTGGGCATTGTACGATGAATTATGGCAGCTTTCGGCCCAATTGCAGCCGGACCTCGACCCGGCCAGCCGCCGCCAGCTTATTGACAACCTGTTGGCCGCCATCCACGACGATGCTGTGCCGGAAGCGGTGAAAATTGGGCTGAACGGCCGTCTCTTCCAAATTTTGTTGGTGCAGCATCTCAGCATTTCAGCCGGTCAGCTTGTCAGCTAATCGCTATTCTTGCGGGGATGTGTAGACTACGTCATCCAGGGTTAAATTAAGGGCGCGGGCGATGGCTTGGAGAACGGCAGTTGTCCCTTCCCGTTTCCCCGTTTCAATTTGCGAAAGATAAGAAGCGCTGATACCGGCCGCCTGCGCCAAATCCTGCTGGGTCAACCCGCGATATTCACGCCACACTTTGATCGGATTTTCGCCATCCATGATAGCGTAGGGCACGTGCGCCGGAATCAATTCTTCACCATCGGCGAGCGCTTGTTTGGCGTCATCATAATCCCGAATCGCTTGCAGCATGTCAGCGTCCTCACTTTTCTATTGACAATCTTTTCTCGTTTTTCGTTTCAATAAGTATACTACGCCAATCATTAATCATGAATCTTTTTGACGAATCTACCTTACGCAAACTGGAACAACTGACCCTCGTCGCCGAACGGGTACGCGTCGGCGTCATGAAGGGCGACCGGCGCAGCCGCAAACGGGGCACGTCTATCGAGTTTGCCGATTACCGCAACTACGTCAAAGGAGACGATTTACGGCGGCTGGATTGGAATGTGTATGCCCGGTTGGAACGGCCGTTTATCAAACTCCTCGAAGAAGAAGAAGACCTGGCCGTCCACCTGCTTGTCGATGCCAGCGCCAGCATGAACTGGCCGGAAGGAAGTGATGAGCAATCAGGACTGAGCAATGAGCAAACGAACAAGTTGGTCTATGGACTGCAATTGGCGGGGGCGTTGGGGCATATCAGCCTGACCAGCGGCGATTTGCTGACCGTTTCACTGCTGCACAGCGGCGGCGACCGGCATTGGGGGCCGCATCGCAGCCGGCAAAACTCACTGCGCCTGCTGCAATTTTTGGAAACGGGAATTGCTGGCGGTGTCACCGATTTGAATTTATCGCTGCGGAATTATGCTTTGTACGGCCGTCGCCCCGGCCTGCTCTTCCTCATTAGCGATTTACTCTCCCCCAATGGCTACCAGGATGGCCTCAACGCGCTGCAGTCACGCGGCTACGAAGTCGGTCTCATTCACCTGCTCAGCCCCGATGAAGTAAACCCGCTCGTCAGCGGCGATTTGAAGCTGGTGGACATAGAAACCGGGCAGGACGCCGAAATCACCCTTGACCCGACGACGCTCAATCAATACCGGGAACGACTGCGTGACTGGCAAGGCGAAATTGCCAATTATTGTGCCGGGCGGGGCGTCCACTACATCCCCGTCACCACTAATTTGCCCTGGGAGAAATTAGTTATTCAGACATTGCGAATAAAGGGAGTCGTAAAATAATTTGTCTTTTTTAACGCCGCTCTTTCTCTTGCTGGGCTTGTTGGCCGCTCCCATTATCCTGCTGTACATGCTGCGGCTGCGGCGGCGGGAGGTGCTGGTTAGCAGCACGCTGCTGTGGCAAAAGCTGCTGCGGGACCGGGAAGCCAATGCGCCCTGGCAAAAACTGCGCCGGAATCTGCTCCTGATTTTGCAGTTGTTGATTCTGGCGGCGCTGGTGTTGGCTCTGGCACGGCCGTTTCTACCCGTCCCCTCAGTCGTCAGCGGCAGTGTGGTCGTTTTACTCGATGGCTCCGCCTCCATGCAGGCCACCGATGTGGAACCCACCCGCTTCGAGGCTGCCAAAGCTGAAGTTGAACATCTCATCAACGATTTGAGCGGCAGCAGCCAGATGACCCTCATCAAAGTAGGACAAACCCCGGTCGTCCTGGCCTCGGCTACCGGCGACCGGACCATCCTACGCCGCGCTTTAGACGCCGCCCAACCCGACCCCGCTCCGGCCGATTGGGCCACCGCCTTCGCCCTGGCTACTGGCGCAGCCCAGGGTTTCCGCGATGCCCGCATCATCCTCATTTCCGATGGCGGCCTGCCCGACGATTTGCCGCCGCTGCCGGCCGAATCAATCTACATCCCCATCGGCACAAGCGGCGAAAATCTGTCTATTACCGCCCTGGCCACCCGCAATACAGATGCCGGGCCGCAACTGTTCGCCAGCGTGGCCAACAAAGGGCTGCTGGATCGGGAAGTACTGCTCAGCCTGACGCTGGACGGCGTGCTGTTCGATTCGCGGCGTATTACCGTGCCCGCCGGGAACAATGCCAACGTCACCTGGGAACTGCCAGATGGCACGGGAACCATCGAAGCCCGCCTTTCCGACCATGAAGGGGATTTTTTGCCGCTGGACGACACAGCCTGGGCCGTGCATGAAGGCGGCGTCAGCAACCGCACGCTCCTCATCACTGAAGGCAATCTATTTTTAGAGCAGGTCTATTCCGTTTTGCCCGGCGTGGAAGCATTCAAAGCCAGTCCGGGCAGTGATTTGGCCAATGAATCATTGGCCGACGGCGCGTTTGATTTGTACGTTTTTGACAGTAGCCCACTGCCTGAACCTTTACCAGCAGCCGACATGCTCATCATCAATCCCCAACCAGGCGAAGTGGCGGCCAGCAGCGAAAGCGATTTGCTCACAGTCACCGGCGCGTTTTCCAACACGGTGGCCATCCGGCTGGCCGATTCGCCGCTGCTGCAATTTGTCGATTGGCGGGATGTGCACGTACGGCAGGCTCAGGCGGTGTCGGCGCCCTGGGCGCAGCGGCTGGTGGAAGCGGAAGGCGGACCGCTCATCCTGATTGGCGAACGCGGCGGCCACCGCATTGCCATCTTTACGTTTGATTTGCGCGATTCCGATTTACCGCTGCAAATTGCATTTCCCATTTTAATGGCTAACATTACAAGCTGGCTCAATCCTGGCCGGGCGTTTGATACGCCGACCGGTTTACAGCCAGGTGTGCCGGTGACGATTGTACCGGGGGCCAGTACAACGGCCGTTTCCGTGCAAAAGCCGGATGGCACAACCTGGCGGGCTGATGTGGGCGAGATTGCTCCCATTTTTAGCGAGACCGACCAGTTAGGTTTGTATGCCGTCAGCCTGCAAGATGATGGCGGAACACGCCCGGCGGGCAGTTTTGCCGTTAACCTTTTCAGCCCGGCTGAATCACAAATCCAGCCCACGGCCACTGTACGCATCGGCCAAACGACCGTAGAAACGACGACTGACGGTGACGTAGGCCAGCGGGAATTCTGGCCCTGGCTGGTCGGATTGGCATTTATCATTTTGTTGGCGGAATGGTGGGTACACCATCGCGGCGCGCAGTTGCCGAAACTAAATTTGCGATGACCGAGTATATAGAAGAAACAACAGAACGGCGGCAAATCTCGCCTTTGGCCATCACTGGCGGGGTGCTAGTAATTTTGATGCTGCTGGCGCTGCTGCTAACGCGGGGTGGGACACGGCCGTTAAAACCCGACCGCCCCTCGGCTACCCCCGTTGAACTCAACCAAAACAGCCAGGCGATTCTGGTCACGTTTGATGAGTTGAATGCCAATCCCTATGCCTTCCATAACCAACGCATTCGCATTACCGGCAGTTACACGCCCCAGCCCAAACCCGACTGCACCCAGTACAAGGGGCTGCTGATTCGATGGGCACTCATCAACGACAATCTTCAGCTCAACGGGTACGGCTTTGAAGAGGTGCTGAAACTGGTTCCTTCGGGCACGACTCTAACTGTCGAAGGGATCTGGCGATTGTACGAGGGGTCGGTTGGCTGTGGCAAAGGCGCACCGCAGACGTTGATCTGGTATTTACAGGTGGAACGTATTGTCCAACCCAACCCGCTGCCCGGCTTCGGTTCCACACCAGATGATAGCATTCTACTTCCTGAAGAGACACCTCCCCCGGGGGGCGCTGAACCAACACCAACCGCTGAGGATGGTACGGCCGTTACCTCACCCACCCCATCAGCCACGCCTACCATGACGGCCACGCCAACTATTGTAATCACGCCATCGATGACGCCATCGCCAACAGCCACATTACTGTCCGGGGAAATGACGCCGACGCCATCCAATTCGTTCATCACAAACACACCTGCTCCCGGTGCCAGTCCCACCACCGTGGGAACCAGCCCGACCACAACCAATACCCCGCCGCCGCTGACAACACCGGGAACGGCCGTGCCCACCGTTCCTTCTTTGGGAACCAGCACACCCGGTCCATCGCCCACATTGGGCAGCGGCTATCCGGGGCCAGGCACGGCCGTACCGACAGTCGATCCTTACCCCTAAATAACTTATGAGCATCTCTTTCATCCCTCAAATTAGGCCACCGGCAGCGCTGGAAGCCCCTGCCTATTGGTTAATTTTCTCCGGCTCTAAACTCCTGGTTCAGCAAGAAGAGGATGCAGCCCGTGTTCCCCATTTGCGGGAAGTAAGTGCATTAGGGTTAACGGCCGTACGCCAACAATACCTCGGTTATTTGGAGACAGAACCGGTCACCCACTGCTACACGGCCGCTGTAGCCGACAAACTTGACCCGCCGCCCGGCATGGCTTTTCTGGGCCTGCGCCAGCTCTTTGGCCTGTTGGATGACACCTGTTTCTGGTTGGCCGGCCGCGCCTTCCAAATTATTGATTGGGATCGGACCAGCCAATTTTGTGGACAGTGTGGTACGCCCAGCACCCAATTGGAGCACGAGCGAGCCAAGAAGTGTCTGCACTGCGGTCACATTAAATATCCCCGTATTTCCCCGGCCGTTATTGTGCGGGTTGAACGGCATGATCCCGATGGGGCTAAAATTTTGCTGGCTAACGGCCGTCGCTTTCGTTCTTCAAAAACCTACAGCGTTCTGGCCGGATTTGTCGAGCCAGGCGAAACATTGGAAGAATGTGTCCAACGGGAAATTTGCGAAGAGGTAGGCATCACCGTCAAAAATATCTGCTATTTCGGCAGCCAACCCTGGCCTTTTCCCGATTCGCTTATGATCGCCTTTACGGCTGAGTACGCCAGCGGCGAAATTATATTGGAAGAAGCCGAAATCGCTGATGCCAACTGGTTCAAACCCGACGAACTACCGGCTGTTCCACCGCCTATCAGCATCGCCCGCCGCCTCATTGACAGCTTTATTGCCGAGAACGAACAGCAATAATGGGCAAGTAGGATTAGAAACGTCATTGGCCGGACAACAACCCGCCGTTAAAATGCGGCCTGGATGCAAAAAATGGCCTTAATCGGCCTTCAACTAAACGGAGAATCGCTATGAAAAATATTCTTGTAACTGGCGGCGCCGGTTTTATTGGTTCCAACTTTGTTATTTACATGCTCGATAAATACGCCGATTACAATATCGTCGTTTACGACAAATTGACCTATGCCGGCAATCTGGATAATTTGCTCGGTGTGGCCGATAACCAGCGTTACCAATTTGTCCAGGGTGACATTTGCGATGCCGAAGCTGTCACTGCGGCAGTCAAAGCACACAATATTGACACCATCGTCAATTTTGCGGCGGAAACCCACGTCGATCGCTCCATCATGGACCCGGATGCGTTTGTCAAAACCAGCGTTTACGGCACGTATGTCCTTTTGGAAGTCACCCGCGAATTGGGATTGGAACGATTCCATCAAATCTCGACCGATGAGGTTTACGGCCACATTCCGTTCGGCCAATCCAGCGTCGAAACCGACCCGCTGGAACCGCGCAGCCCGTATGCTGCCAGCAAGGCCAGTGCCGATTTGATGGTTAATGCTTATTTTGTGACCTATGGTTTACCGGTCACCATCACGCGCGGCTCGAACAATATCGGCCCCTACCAGTATCCGGAAAAGGTTATCCCGCTGTTTGCTACGAATGCGATTGACGAGGAACCACTGCCGGTGTATGGCGACGGCCGTCAAATGCGAGAATACCAATATGTCGTCGATCATTGTGAAGCAATTGACCTGGTTTTGCACAAAGGCAAGCTGGGCGAAGTGTATAATATTGGCACTGGCGAAGAGATGGAAAACATGGAGATGGTGGAGATTTTATTGGATACGCTCAATATGCCACGCGATCTCATCCGCCATGTAGCCGACCGACCCGGCCATGATCGCCGCTACAGTCTGAACATCGGCAAAATGAAGGCGTTGGGCTGGCAGCCGCGCCACACGGCCAAAGAAGCGATTATCAAAACGGCCCAGTGGTACAAGGACAATGAATGGTGGTGGCGCAAAATTAAAAGCGGCGAGTTTAAAGCCTATTACCAGGCGCAGTATGGCAAGCGGCTGGAAGAAGCACGCTAACCATTTACAAAAAACTATCGTTACTAGCCTCTCGATGGCTGAGCTTGTCGAAGCCTATGTTGCCTTCGACAAGCTCAGGCAACGACCTGTATTGTTTCAAACTATCAACAAAAGCGGTCAATGAAAGGTTGTTGGCCGTTTTTCGTTGATTGTTCTTTGAGGAACCTTTTTTGATGAAGAAACTGATTTTAGTTTTGTTGATTTTTATTCTTATGGTGTTGGCAGGATGCAAAAGTACAGATGATGGTATCAAGGTTACGCCGCCGATTGCGCCGGTAACGGAACCTGTTGTTCAGGCAACGGCTCCGGTTGCCCCAACGACAGCACCAGATACGCCAACGGCCGTTCCCGATACCCCCACCCCCCAGCCAACCGACCAGCCCACGGCCACACCCACCATCACCCCCACGCCAACCAACACACCTATCCCGGAAGCGCCCGTTACCAGCATCAACCTGGTTCCGGTCGCCAATGGCTTTGTCAAGCCAGTTTATCTGACCCACGCCGGTGATGATCGCCTGTTCCTCGTTGAGCAAGATGGCACGATTCGCATCATTCAGGATGGCGCGATTTTGCCGCAGCCGTTCCTGAACATTGATTCGTTAGTTGGTTCTACCGAGAGCGAACAGGGATTGTTGAGTATGGCTTTTCATCCTGAGTATGGGGAGAACGGCCGTTTCTTCATCTACTACACCGACAACAACGGCGGTACAGTCGTGGCTCGCTACCAGGTCAGCACCGACGACCCCAATCAGGCCGATCCCAACAGTGCGTTGGTACTGCTCACGCTGCCTCAGCCCTACGGCAACCACAACGGCGGTCAGCTCAAATTTGGTCCCGACGGCTATCTTTATGTTGGGCTGGGCGACGGCGGCAGTGCCAATGATCCGTTATTGGCCGGACAGGATAAATCCGTGCTGTTGGGTAAACTGCTGCGGCTGGACGTTGATTTTAACGAAAGCGGTTATGCTGTTCCGGCTGCAAACCCGTTTGTTAATGACGAAGGCGCACGCAACGAAATTTGGGCTTATGGCTTGCGCAATCCGTGGCGCTTCAGCTTTGACCGGCTGACCGGCGACCTGTACATCGCCGACGTGGGCCAAAATATCTGGGAAGAGATCGATTTCCAACCGGCAGGCAGCACCGGCGGGGAAAATTACGGCTGGAACATCATGGAAGGCACGCACTGCTTCCAAACTGAAACTTGCGATCAGACTGGACTAATCCCGCCGGTGATCGATTATCAACATGGCGATGGCAGCTGCTCCGTGACTGGCGGCTATGTTTATCGTGGACAGCAGTATTTAAGCCTGTACGGCAATTACTTCTACGGCGATTATTGCAGCGGCAAGGTATGGAGCCTGCTGCGTCAGCCCGATGGCGCCTGGGTCAACAATCAAGTTTTCCGCTTGCAAGGCTTGTTCATTTCCAGCTTCGGCGAGGATGTGAATGGGGAGTTGTATTTGCTGAGTTATGGCGATGGGGTCGTGTACCAGATTCAACCGTAGATGATGCGGGGATTAGGGGATTTTTCTAATCATTCAATTCCCTAATCCCTTAATCCCCGCTAAATCTTAACCTTAATCACCCCCCTCTCTTCTTTCACTTCAAACCGCTTCAGGCGGCATACTTCATCTTCCGGCCAAAGGGTACGGCCGTTACGCACATCAAACACATAGCCATGATCCGGGCACTCAATCTTGCCCCGGTAAAACTCACCTTTGCTCAAATCGGCGGCGGCGTGCGGGCAAAGGGCACTTACTGCGACCAGTTCACCCTGCCAACGAACGAGCAGAATCGGCTGTCCGTTGATTTCGACTTTAGTCAGTTGGTCGGGCTGGACGACGGTGGTGGGAACGGCCGTGTAAAATCCGGCATCGTCTGGTTTTAATTTCTTGAAACTATTCATACAAACTACGGTTCCGGTTCGGTCATTAACTGCACAATCGCCGCTTCTGTCTCGTCATAGGCTCCTTCGCCGATATGTTTGTAGCGAATACGGCCGTTCTTATCAATCAAATAGCGTGTTGGCCAGTAACGCTGTTGGTAAGCCCCCCAGGTTAACCGGTCATTGTCAATCGCTATGGGATATTCTACCCCAAGCCGC
>JBNKZT010000062.1:0-22695 GCA_050301775.1 Promineifilaceae bacterium (SeqCode) | reverse complement strand
CCGTTTACAAATAACTTTTCAAAAAGAAAACGATTCCTCTCAAACAAGCGCAGTTTTTCCCGCTCAAAATGCACAAGTTAAAAACTGCGCTTGCCTAAATTCCTACAGAAGTCAAAGCTAACAGGCAACAAAAAATGCCCCCGCCAGGACTCGAACCTGGGCTTCCGGCTTCGGAGGCCGACGCTCTATCCTCTGAGCTACGGGGGCATTACCATCAAGAATTCTCCCATACCGGCTGGCAAATGTCAAATGGCGAAAGCCTCTAACGCGCCTGCCACTAAACACAGTAAACACAACAAAACACATCATTTTAACGCCCGGCAGCGCAGGCAAAGTTTAGTCAAACGTGACCATCATCCTGTCAATGACAGTCACATTATTGCATTACCCGCCGCTTGCAGCACGGGCCAGCGCCCACTCGTACAACTGTTGATAGCCCAGCCCCGACTTTTGCCAGGAGAAATCAGCCATCATTCCGTTGCGCTGAACAGCCTGCCAGCTAGGTTTATCCACATTGTAGATATAAATCGCCCGTTGTAAGGCCTGCCAGAAAGCATCGGCGCTGTAATCGTTAAACGTGAAACCGTTGATGCCATCCTGAACCGTATCGGCCAGACCACCGGTAGCCCGCACAACGGGGACACTCCCATAACGCATGGCGATAAGCTGCCCTAAACCGCATGGCTCAAACAGCGACGGCATCAGGAAAATATCACTGCCGCCATAAATCAGCGGGGCAAAGCCGGCATTGTAATCCAGGAAAGCGGTCATTTTACCTTGATGATACCCGGCCAAATGGGCAAACATTTGCTCGTAATGGGCCTCGCCAGTCCCCAAAACGATAAACTGCGCTTCGCCAGACAAGCCGTTCATAAGCTGATGAATAACATGACCGGTGATGTCTAATCCTTTTTGCCAGTCCAGCCGCGAAATCATGGCTACCAGGGGAATGTCATCGCGCACCGGCAGGTTGGATCGTTCTTGCAGCACACGCCGGTTGTGGAGACGGCCGTTCATCTCATCCATACTAAACTTGGCCGCCAGCCGTTTGTCCGTGGCCGGATCCCATTCTTCATAGTCCAATCCGTTGAGAATGCCATGCAAATCATACTGGCGATGGCGCAGCAAACCGTCCATCCCCGCGCCCCCTTCCGGCGTCGTGATTTCGCGGGCATAAGTCGGGCTGACCGTGTTCACCATCGTCGCATGGTAAATACCACGCGCCATGAAATTCACCTCGCCGTACGCCTCCTCTGCTAGCGAATGGGTTTGGATGCCCAGATAATCAAATATGTCCCAGCTTGCTTTGCCCTGGTGGGCCAGGTTATGGATTGTGAAGACGCTGGGAATGCCGCGAAAATGTTCGTAGCTTTGTCCGGCGGTAGAAAGCCAGGTAATGGCCGGTGCTGTGTGCCAATCGTGGGCGTGAAGCACATCGGGCTTCCAATCCAGCGCCACCGTCAATTCCAGTGCGGCCCGGCTGAAAAAGGCAAAGCGGTAAGGATCATCCCAGTAACCGTACAAGGTAGGCCGGTTAAACAAGTGCCATTCGGCAATGAAGTAGATGGGCACATCACTGTCGGGTAAATTCCCCTGGAAAACGCCGGCCGGCGTGTCACCAAAATTGGTGGGAACGTCCAACCGAATGGGCATTGGTGCTACGCCGGGGTACCCGGTTTCGATATTTTTGTAGGCCGGCATCATAACCCGCACATCATGCCCCATCGCCCGCAGCGCTTTGGGCAATGAGCCACCAATATCACCCAGGCCGCCGGTTTTGGCAAAAGGGGCAACTTCGGCGCTAAGGAATAAAATTTTTAATGATTCGGCCATGTATTCACCTTTTGTAAAACTTGATAACTATTTGCTCGACTTGCTGTTCGAGTACAATATTCTGTGAGACCGTGAGACTATAATTTATTTGGTACTATACCTTATTGTCTATGATCTTGCCGGGTTATTCAAATTTATTTTTATAAACCGGCCACCGGGCGGCTTTGCCGGGCTTAATCGCTGATGTACAATACATGCACTCAGGAGAAAATGATGTCATTTCGTCGCATGTTACCTTTTTTATTGCTCAATGTTCTGGTTTCGGCCATAACAATGCTGGCTATTTTGTATTGGTGGGATAATCGCAGCCCGGCAACAATGGATGAGATGACGGAAACGGCCGTTACCCCCACTCCCCCCCTCGCTACTAACGCCCCAGTTGGGGCCGCTGCCACGGACACCCCCGAACCGGAAGCCGATGACAGTCCCCTCATTCACGTCGTCAAAGCGGGCGACACGTTGGGCAATCTGAGTACGTTTTATGATGTCCCACTGGATGATCTCATGGCGGCGAATGGACTTACGAATCCCAATATTTTGTCCGTTGGTCAGGAATTGATCATTCCCATCGGCGGGCTGGCCACAGCCACGCCGCCGCCTACTGCTGCTCCGATCGATGTTCTGCCCAGCCCCATCCCAACCGAGGCTTTGGTGGCTGGTGAGGTCGAGGTTGTCATTACGGCCGTTACCGGCGTCGGCAGCCTCACGGAAGAAGCCATTCAAATTGCCAACTTCGGCAGCAGTCAAATCGCTTTACAGGGCTGGGTACTGACCGATGAAGATGGCCACCAGTTTAAGTTTGGCCAGGTGACCTTATTTGGCGACGGTGCCGCCATCCAAATCCATACCGAAGCCGGCCAAAACGGGCCAGCGGATCAATATTGGGGATTGGAAACGGCCGTATGGGACCCCGGCGAACAAGTCTCCCTTCGCGATGCCGTCGGCGAAGTCCAATCCACGTTCACCGTGCCCTGAACCTCGTCCCCATAACCTGCGTGGCCGTGCCGGCTCGGTGGAGCAAGAAATGTGCTGAAATCTAACCTGCTGGCAACAAAATTTCATCGTCCTGCCCTCCCACCTCAATGGGTGTCACGTCCCCATCTCAACCAACTGCTCAATGATGGCCTGGAACGCAACCGGCCAATCACCCTCATCTCTGCTCCGGCCGGTTTTGGCAAAACCACCTGCACCACCGCATGGCTTAACACGCTGGCTGGCTGGCCGGTTACCTGGCTGTCTTTGGACGCCGCCGACGACGATCCGGGCCGCTTTTTCGCCTATCTCATCGCTGCGCTGCAAAAAATCGGCGCCGATCTGGGCTGGGAGGTCGATAGCGTCTTGCAAGCTGGCCAGCTTCCGCCCGGCGAGGTCATCAGCGCCAGCCTCATCAACGACATTCTGACCGTTGAAAAACAGTTTTTACTGGTTTTGGATGATTTTCATCTGATTCAGGATCCGTTCATCCTGGAAGTCCTGGAAACAATCATCACCAACCAGCCGCCCCTTCTGCATCTGGTTTTGATCACCCGCGAAGACCCTCCTTTGCCGCTGGCCCGATTGCGGGCTAACAACCAGCTAACCGAACTGCGTGCCAGAGATCTGCGTTTTTCCCGCCAGGATGCGGATCGTATTCTGAACGAGGTACTGGGCCTGTCCCTTTCGGCAGCAGATGTGGCCGCCCTGGAAGCCAAGACGGAAGGCTGGATCGTCGGGCTGCAACTGGCCGGGCTTTCTGTCCGCGACCGGCCTGATCCTTCAGATTTTATCGCCAACCTGAGCGGCAGCCATCGCTTCATTTTGGATTATTTGACGGAGCAAGTGCTCAGCCAGCAGCCGGCCGAGATTCAACGCTTTTTGCTGCAAACATCTATCCTGGATAAGTTCAGCAGTGAGTTGTGCAATGCGGTGACCGGGCGGGATGACGGCCGTTCCCGCCTCAATCAACTCTTCAAGACCAACCTGTTCCTCATCCCCCTGGATGACGAACAGGAGTGGTACCGCTATCACCACCTGTTTGCCGATTTATTACGGGCGCGGCAGCAGGCGTTGGGACAGGCAGAAACGGCCGTTCTCCATCAACGGGCCAGCCAATGGTACGTCCAGGAAAACATGACCGGCCCGGCCATTGAACACGCTTTGGCGGCTGAAGATTATGAAACGGCCGTGGCGCTGCTAGAAAACCACGCCATGCCAATGATTATGCGGGGGGATGTCAAAACGGTGAACGGCTGGGTGGAAGCCATCCCGGAGCAGTGGCGCTCGCAAAGCCCGCGAACCCATCTGGCGCTGGCCTGGATGCATGTGCTGCGCGGCGCGTATGCCCAGGCCATGCTCTACCTGGAGCGGCTGCGGGCCACGCTAGGCAATGAATCAATCGAATCCGAAGACGATGCTTCCCTCAGATCCGACTGGCTGGTCATGCAATCTCTTGTGCTGTATATGCAGGGCCAGCCAGCCGAAAGCGAGGCAATGGCCGGGCAGGCGCTGGCTCTGGCTCCGGCGCAGGATGACCGGGTACGCAGCCTGGCCAATTATGCGCTGGGCAGCATTGGCTGGCTGCGGAGCGATTATGCTCAGGCCACTGAGTTTTATCAGCAGGCGATTCGACACAGCCGGGTCGCGGAAAATCTCGTAGCCGAAGTGATGAGCACGATTGGTTTGGCCATGATGACCTTTGAGCATGGCCAACTGCATCTGGCTTATGAGATCGCCACTCCCATTGATGAGCGCAGCCAACAATCTGGTTCGCTGCCGCCCATCAGCGCCGTCGTCTATGGCGTGCTGGGTGAAGTGTGTTTGCAATGGGATCAGCTAGACAAGGCGCGGCAGCACATCCAGCGCTCACTGCATTTAAGCCGGCTGGGTGGTTACAATACCGCCGTCATTTTTGGCCACGTAACGCTCTCCCGACTAGCCAAAATTGAAGGGGATTTGGAAACGGCGGCGCGGGAAATACAAACGGCCGTTGACCTGCTGCCGGTTGAGTTACCTGAGTACGTCCGCCAGGAAGTGGCGGCCCAGCAAGTTAATCTCTCTCTGGCCCGCCATCGCCCGGCGGCGGCGGAATTGGCGCTGCAAGGGTTTGGTTTCTCTTTCCAGGATCAATTCAGTTACCCGGCTCTTTCCGCTGAGCCAGGTCTCTCCTATTCGTTGGGGTTGTTGTACAACAGCAGTTTGCGGGTTTTGTTGTATCGGGAGGGGAACGGCCGTGATCCAGACAAGCTAAAAGCAGGCATCGAATTAGCCAGTCACTTAATCAATGCCGCGATTCAAGGCTGGAAAATCCCTATCGCCCTGGAAACCTACTTGCTGCGCGCCCAAATGGTCGCCGCTATCGGCAACAACGCATCTAGCCAGGCCGATTATCGCAGCGCCCTGGAATTAGCCGAACCAGAAGGATTCATTGGTGTTTTTTTGGAGCAAGGGCCGCCTGTAGCCGAAGCGCTGTCCAGTCTGGCCTGGCAGAACCGGCTGGACACTGTCCAGCCAGACTACGTCCAGCGCATCCTGGCTGCGTTTACCCGTTTGCAGCCGCCCGACGCTGATCGCCCATCGTCACTCATCGAGCCACTCTCCGACCGGGAGCTGGAAGTGCTGCGCCTGATGGCCGCTGGATTGAAATACAAAGAGATTGCCGCCCGGCTGTTTATCTCGCTAAACACAGTGCGTTATCACGTCAAGGCGCTCTACGGCAAGCTCAACGTGAACAACCGTACCCAAGCCATTGCCGCTGCCCGCCAACAAGAAATCCTGACTTAAAAGATTGGTTCAATCTCGGAGATTGAACCAATTTGGGAACAAGCCTACATGTTTTTTCGGCGCAGACCACATCTTCATGTGGTCTGCGTCACTGCGTTTTGGGGCAAGATAGGAGCATGATTTTTGTGAAAGGAGCGACAAGGGAATGCACGTCATTTGCACTTACCACGTTGCGGTGAAGGGTGAAGTGGATGAAGCCGCCCTTAATGCGGCCAGCCCGATTAAGGTGCAGGTGGCTCAAATAGAGCCAGAAATGACCCACCTCACCGCCCTGGCCGATCAATCAGGTCTGATCGGACTGATGCGGCACCTGCACCAGCAGGGGTTTGTGCTTTTGTCGGTATTCCGTGAACAACAAAACATTGTTCGGGAGGAACAAAATGAAGATAGCAATAACAGTGAATGAGCGAACATCTTTTGACAATCTGAATGCGACACGCGTCATCGCTACAACTATCGGCGTATTTTTCGGGTTGCTTTCCGGGGTGAACCATGGAATCTTCGAAATTTTGCAGGGTAACACACCCACCAATGGGCTTGTCATCAGTGCTATTGGGGAGGCGCAAAGGTTCTGGCTTGAAGGTCACGAGCCAGCTTTTACGATTATTCCTAATTTTATGATCACCGGGATTCTGTCGATAATTGTGGGACTGGCGATTGTGATCTGGTCTATCTGGTTCCTGCCCACAAAACACGGACGCCGCGTTTACCTGGGACTCTTCATCCTGAGTTTTCTGGTCGGTGGTGGCATCGGCCAGGCATTCTTCTTCCTGCCAGCCTGGGCGTTTGCTACGCGCATGGGCAAGCCACTGAATTGGTGGCGGAAGGTACTGCCGCGCAGCATCTGGCCGTTCCTTTCCAGGCTCTGGATGATTACGCTCGTGCTGGCGACCGTTTTTATATCCATCACTTTGGAAATCGGGATTTTTGGCCTTTTCCCCGGACTTACAAATCCCAAAACCATCCAGGAGACATCCATGATTTTCATGTTTGGCTCGGTCATCCTGTACGTGGTTTCATTCATCGCGGGGTTCGGTCATGAACTCAGGCGGATGGACATGAAGCAGGGCGGTTTTGTTCTTTGAGAGTAGAAGGAGCGTTTTGATGATTCGCATTATTATGGGCGTGTTTATGGTGCTGCATGGCCTGGTGCATTTATTGTATCTGGGGCAGAGTCAACGATTTTTTGAGCTGCAACCGGGCATGGTCTGGCCGGATGGGGCGTGGTTGTTTTCGCGGTTTTTGGAGGTGGGAACGGTAAGAGGGGTAACGGCCGTTGCCCTCATCATCGCTGCCGTTGGTTTTGTCGCCAGCGGGATTGGCCTTTTTGGGCGGCAAGCCTGGTGGCGGCCCATAATGGTGGGCACGGCCGTATTTTCATCCGTGCTCTACTTCCTGCTTTGGGACGGCGGCTGGCAAAATCTGGATGACAAGGGTGGTGTGGGGGTGCTGATTAATGTGGGGGTGTTAACGGCCGTACTCCTCCTCCACTGGCCCAATATCGAGTAACAAACCGGAGTCCCCTAACCTCTAGCCCATTAACAATTCTCCGGTAAAATCTTGTCCAGACGATACGCCAAGTTTATTTAGCAAAATCGGCGGGCGCTTACCAGCCCGCCGATTATTTGTTTTGATCAGCTTGCTGAGGTAAAAGATCGAACGGCAAAATGTTGTATAATGCAATCATCGGTATCAGAGTCACGGCGCAAGGCGGAAACTCAACAACTCATTCTGCCTTCAGCATTCCGCCTTCAGCCTTTCACTTCGGAGGTGGCACATGCGCGGCTTAATCGATCGTAAAGGAGAACAGTTCGCTTATTTACAGGGCAGCGTCCTCTACACGCTGGAAGGCGAAGCAACCGGACAACGAGAAGGTGAATTCATCGTTGACTTATCCGGCAAACGGATTTGGCGCATTGTTGGCGATGCCGTTTACTCGATTGATGGCATGGAGTCAATTGGCTATTTCAGCGGCGAAAAAAGCGAAGATTTAACAAGGTAGATTGCAAGTACGCAAGTGGGCAAGTATGCGAGTTGCAATACTTGCCCACTTGCAAACTTGCCGCTCATTTAAGGAGATTTTATGCGATTAGGAGCACACATGAGTGCGGCCGGGGGCGTCTATACCGCATTTGAGCGCGGGCAGGAAGCTGGCTGCGAGTCGATGCTGATTTTTACCAAAAGCAACCGGCAGTGGCAGGCCAAACCGCTCACCGAGGAAGATATCGACGCCTACAAAAAAGCCGAGGCCAAACACAACATTTCCCCGGTGGCAGTCCACGCCAGCTACCTCATCAACGTCGCTTCGCCTGATGAGGCATTGTGGGAAAAGTCATATCAAGCGCTCAAAGTTGAGGTGGAACGGGCTGGACAGTTGGGCATTCCACTGCTGACGTTCCATCCCGGTTCTTACGTCAGTGGAGATGAGGCGACCGGGCTGGCACATATTGCTCGTGCACTGCGCCGGTTGGTGGAGGAAACGGCCGTTACCGCTCCCAACGTCACCATCTGCCTGGAAACAATGGCCGGGCAAGGCACCAACCTCGGCTACAAATTCGAGCATCTGGCTCAAATGCTGGCTGAAGGCGGTCCCAGTGATCGATTGGGTGTCTGCTTCGACACCTGTCACGTTCTTGCCGCCGGCTACGACATCCGCACACCGGAAGCGTACGAAGAAACGATGGCCGAGTTTGACCGGGTCGTTGGCCTGGACAAAATCAAAACCTTCCATTTCAACGACAGCAAATTCGAGTTGGGTTCGCAAAAAGACCGCCACGCCCACATCGGCGATGGCTTTATTGGTCTGGAGGGTTTCGCCAACTTCGTCAACGACCCGCGCTGGGCTGACCATTCGGCTCATCTGGAAACGCCCAAAACAGAAAAAGACGAAAACGGCAATGAAATCGAAATGGACCCCATCAACCTGACCCGACTCCGCGAATTAATTCATTAACTTACCACTTGCAGACTTGCAAACTCGCGTATGTTTATTGTAGACGCTCATCTTGACCTTGCTTACAACGCGCTGGGCTACGGCCGTTTCTGAATATGCTATAATTTAGACAAAATCACACCTAATGAGGTGGCGCATATGACAAATCTGATTTCCCGCGAACAACTATATAAACAAATTAACAATTTGCCCGATGACATCGTGCAGCAAATTGCTGATTTCACCTTTTTCGTGATGTCCCAGCGAGAAATCACGCCGTTATATGATGAGTGGAAAGGCAGCCAGTGGCAAGACTTTACACTGGAACAATTTTTCCGTGAGGATGATGAAGTTGAATACACGTTGAAAGACGCTCAAGAGATTAATCGCCCATGAAACCCGGCGATATTGTTCTCATTCGATTTCCTCAAACAGATTTGAAAGGGGGAAAACTACGTCCGGCTTTGGTTGTTGCTGCCGCTCCCGGTCCCCATACCGATTTGTTACTGGCCTTAATCTCCTCCCACACCTACCAGGCCATTCCCAAATTTGATGAGATCATTGATTCGTCTGATTCTGATTTTGCTACGACTGGTTTGAAAGTGCGTTCGGTCGTGCGTTTGGCACGATTGGCAAGCGTAGAAACATCTGTAATCAATGCGCGCCTGGGCAATGTTTCATCCAAAAGATTACAAGAGATTAGAAAACGCCTGGTTGATTGGCTGCGGAAGTAACCCGCCATTCGCAGACTCGCTGACTCGCTATGTTCATCGTAGACGCTCATCTTGACCTTGCTTACAACGCCCTGGGCTACGGCCGTTCCCCCCGCCAGCCCCTCACTCACATCCGCGCCACCGAAAAACGGAACCCGCATCGCGGCCAGGCTACCGTCGCCTTTGACGCCATGCAAAAGGGCGGCATAGGATTGTGTTTGGGCACGCTCTTCGTTTCCCCGGCCAGCCGCAAAAACCCCTCCTTTGAAAACGACATCATCTACCACAACGCCCAGGAAGCGCACAAACTGGCCATGACTCAACTGGATTACTACCACCGCCTGGCCGACGAGGATGAGCGCATTCGCTTAGTCGGCACGCTGGCCGATTTGGAGGTTGTGGTCGCCAGTCATCAAGGGGAAGAGAAGCCGCTCATTGGCATTGTTCCCCTCATGGAAGGGGCCGACCCCATCCGCCGGCCGAAAGAAGTTGAATATTGGTATGAACGAGGGCTACGGGCCATAGGTCTGGCTTGGGATGATACGCGGTATGCTGATGGGGATTGGAATGCACGGAGAGGGTTGACGGATGACGGCCGTTCCCTCCTCGAAATCATGGCCGAATACAACTTCATCCTCGACCTGACCCACATGAGCGACAAAGCCATCTTTGAAGCGTTAGATCGCTACGAGGGACCGGTCATCGCCTCACACAGCAATACGCGATCCCTGGTTCCCGGCGACCGCCAGCTAAACGACGACCAAATCCACCTCATCGGCGAGCGCGGCGGCGTGATTGGAACCGTCCTGTTCAACAAATTCCTCCGCGCCGGTCAGGCCATGGGTGATCCCAAACACTTGGTCACGCTGGATCACGTTGTGGCCCACATCGACCACGTCTGCCAGGTGCTGGGCAGCGCCGCCCACGTCGGCATTGGCAGCGACCTGGACGGCGGCTTTGGCCGCGAAGACATTCCCGCCGAAATGGACAGCATCGCCGACGAACCGCTCATTGCCGCCAAACTGGCCGGGCGCGGCTATTCTGAGACTGACGTCACCAACATCATGGGCGGCAACTGGCTCAATCTCTTGAAACGTACATTGTCGTAGATTTTGGAAAAAAGTGATGTAAAGACCTCCGAAGTTTTGAAAAACCCGGAGGTCTTTTTTGTAGGATCGCTACCCTTCATACACGCGGGCAATGCCGGGGACCATGCGCAAGGATTCCAGCAAATCGGGGCAGAGGCGGGTGGACTGGTTGGGGAAATCCATGGCCAGATGGCTGTCGGCCAGCCGCACACTGAGCCGGTCGCTGCCTTCAAACTGGCCGGATTTGTCTAATGCCTGGCGGCAGGCGTCTTTCCAGTTGCCCACCGGTTTGATCTCGACAACGACGGTGCGGGTTTTGTCCACTGGTTTAGGTTTAGGCGCCGGGGGCGGCGGAGTCCTTTCCTGTTTTGTCTCTGTTTTAACTGTGGCGACTATCGCTTCTTCTTCGAAGTTGGGCGGCGGGGGCGGTGCGGCAGCCAATGACGGAGCGGGTTCGGCGATTTTTTGGGCAGTAAATGAAGGGGGTTGGTTAACGGCCGTCACAGAACCTGTCGAAGTCGCCGTATCCCCATACCCGTTTGACCCATTCATCCAGTCCACGTCATAATCCGCATCGGTCGCATCGGCGTCCTGCGGAATGACCACATTCTTGGTGACCCCATCCACAATCACGGTGATGCTGTCGTCACGCACCTGCACTTTGCCTTGAATGACCAGAATCTGGTCCATCTGTACCTGGTCACGGAACTGCTTCCAGGTACGGGGAAAGAAGATGATGTCAACACGGCCGTGTAAATCCTCCAACGCGGCAAAGGCCATGGCGTCACCCTTCTTGGTAGTGTGCGGCCGTAAATAACTGATCATCCCGGCCATTTTGACCGGCTTGTCATTTGAGTTGGTGTCAATTTCGGCTGTGGTGGTGAAACCGTTGCTTTCGCTGTTCAAAATAGGGGCCAATGTCCGCTCCAGCGGGTGTTCAGAGAGGTAAACACCGATAAGTTCTTTTTCCCAGTCGAGTAATTCGCGATGGTCGATTTGATCAACTTCTGAAGCGGGGCGCAGGAGATCGACGGAAACGTCAACGGCCGTCGCCATGACCCCGCCAAATAAACTCATCTGCCCGGCAGCGGCCGCATCGTGGATTTTGCCACTGTAACCGGTGATGCGGTCCAGCGCGTCCAGGAATTGGGGCCGCGTGCCCCACTTGTCGAAGACGCCAACCTTAACCATCGACTCAATGGCTCGTTTACCCACCCGGCGCATGTCTACCCGGTCACATAAATCCTGGATATCGGTGAAACGGCCGTTCACCCGCTCCTCCAAAATCACCTGAATCGGTCCGGCCCCCACATTCTTAATCGCCCCCATCCCGTAACGAATCACCGGCTTGCCCTTGCGATCTTCAATCGAAAAATCAAGAATGGCATTGTCAATGTCCGGCGGGGCGACAGCAATGTTCATCCGGCGCGCTTCCGCCAGATACTTGGCCACCTTTTCCGTGTTGTCCCGTTCCACACTGAGCAGGGCGGTCATATATTCCACCGGATAATGGGCCTTCAAAAAAGCGGTTTGGCAGGTAATGACTGCATAATCGGCGGCGTGGGCTTTGTTAAAACCATAGCGAGCAAAAAACTCAATATCACCCCAAATCGCGTCGCAAACCCCCTTCGTGTAGCCGCGCTCCATGGCCCCTTTGGTAAACTTAACCCGGTGCTCCTCCATCAACTTCTTCTTCTTCTTGGCCACCGCCTTGCGGATCATATCCGCTTCACCCGGCTCGTAACCGGCCAAATCAGAGGCAATACGAATGATTTGCTCCTGGTAGACCAAAATGCCGTAGGTGTCTTCCAGGATTGGCTTCAAATCTTCAGTGTGGTACTCAACAATATCCTTGTTCTCAAACAACGCCGCGTGCATCCGGCGGATATATTCAGGAATGTTTTCCATCGGCCCCGGCCGGTACAATGAAATGGCAGCGATGATGTGGTCAAAACGGCGTGGTTTCATCTCCATCATCAAGCGGCGCATCCCCGCCCCTTCGACCTGGAAGACACCGGCCACGTCACCCCGTTCCAGCATGTCAAACAACGCATCCGGCTTTTTGCTGGGATCAGGTCCGACATGGCCAACATCATAAGGAATGTTTTCCATTGTGTACTTAACGCCATGCCGTTCTTCGATGAGCTGGGCCGCTTTGCGCATGACGGTCAGCGTACTTAAGCCCAAAAAGTCAACTTTGAGCAGCCCCATCGATTCCACGATTTCCATTGGCCACTGGGTTACCGATTGGATGCCACCCAATCCCTCGGCGCCGCTGGTGGGCCGGTTGAGTGGGACATATTCCACCAATGGTTTGTCAGAGATGATGACGCCGGCGGCGTGGCTGGAAGCATGACGGGAAACGCCTTCGAGGGAAGCGGCCGTATCAATCAATTCCCGTGCTTTACCATCAGATTTATGGCGTTCGGCAAAATCGGCCGAATAAAATTCATGATCTTTGTCCAGCACATTCTCGATCTTGATCGGTTTGCCGGGGATGGCCGGGATCATTTTGGCAATTTCATCCACTTCCGGCAGCGGAATGTCCATCGCCCGCCCCACATCACGGATGGCCGCCCGCGCCCCCATCGTCCCGAACGTAATAATTTGGGCCACCTTCTCCTGGCCATATTTACGCACCGTGTACTCAACCATCTCATGGCGGCGGTCGTCGGGGTAATCCAGATCAATATCGGGCATAGACACCCGCCCCGGATTCAGGAAGCGCTCAAAAATCAGACCGTTGACCAATGGGTCGATGCTGGTAATGCCCAGCGAATAAGCCACGACTGAACCAGCGCCAGAACCGCGCACATTCCACCAAATATCGGCCTTGCGGGCAAACTCGCACATATCCCAAACAATCAAGAAGTAGGTATCAAACCCCATCGTATTGATGATGCCCAATTCATGGTCAAGCCGCTGACGCAAAACCCGATCCGTGGCCGCACGTTCGCTGCCATAACGCCAGATCAAGCCCTTCTCGCATAGGTGACGCAAATAGGTGGCTGCGTCATGCCCTGGCGGTACGTCGAACAGCGGCAAATGGTAGCCTTGCGGATCAAGGTTAACGTCGCACATTTCAGCAATGAGCAGGCTGTTTTCCAACGCGCCAGGAATGTGGCCGAATGATTTGGCCATTTCTTCATGCGATTTGAGGTAGTAGCCGTTGTCGGACATACGCATCCGCTTGGCCATGTTGATGGTGCTGCTGGTCTGGATGCACAGCAGGACATCGTGGGGAACGGCTTCCTGGGGCGTGGTGTAATGAACGTCGTTGGTGGCCAAAAAGCGCAGATTGTACTTCTTGGCCATGTTGATCAGTTCGGTGTTGACCACTTTGAGTTCGGGAATGTCATGATCTTGCAGTTCAACAAAAAAGCGCTCCGGGCCAAAGACGTCCAGGTAATAGCCCATTAATTCGTAGGCTTTGTCGATTTGGCCGTAATTGATGGCC
The DNA here is from genome assembly GCA_050301775.1 of Promineifilaceae bacterium (SeqCode). GTDB lineage: Bacteria > Chloroflexota > Anaerolineae > Promineifilales > Promineifilaceae > JACKCC01. The sequence continues at coordinate 8,913 of JBNKZT010000062.1, read as the reverse complement.
CGTGGAATTTCGGCGGCCAGGCAGCCGGTTGTGGCGATGATGCCTTCGTTGTGCTGCGCCAGATAGTCGTGATCGATGCGTGGTTTGTAGTAGTAACCATCTAGCTGCGAGGCGCTGGCAATTTTGAGCAGATTAAGGTAGCCGGTCTGGTTTTGAGCCAGCAAAAGCAAGTGGAAGCGTTCACGGTCCAGTTGAGAGTCGCGGTCTTGCATGGTGCGGGCAGCCACGTAGGTCTCCACGCCAATGATGGGCTTGATGTCGGCCGCTTTGGCAGCGCGGTAGAAGGGAATGGTGCCGTACATGGTGCCGTGGTCGGTGAGGGCAATGGCCGGCTGGTTGAGTTCTTTGGCCCGCGCGACCAGATGGTTGATGCGGCTTAATCCATCAAGCAGGGAGTACTCGCTGTGAACGTGGAGGTGGACAAATTCCTTCTGGCAGGTTTCGCACATAATGTTTATTGATGGTCGTTGGTTGCTAGTGGTTGGGTCGTAGGCTCAATTGTTGTAATACCCAACATGGGCTGGAGTATATCACAATTGGTGGTTTGGGAATGGATGAGATTGTATTTTTTAAGGATTGAGTTGAGTTTGGCCGTTTGGGGGATGACTTGTATTATTTGAATGTTATGGATTTTAGGATCAGACGCCTGCATGATGAACAAGATTCAGGACGACGCTATCATTTGTTTGACGGCAAGGGTAAGCTGCGGTTGGTGGCGGATTATGCCAGCCCCTGGATTCCGGCCGATGAACGGAACCGGGTACGGTTTGCGCGGTCGGACGGGAAGTTGGTGGCGTCGTTGGATTTGCCGGAGGAGAAGGGTAGGGTGAGAAACGGCCGTGTCCACACCAGTTACGCCCTCATCCTCGACCACGCCGTCTATGCCATCCTCAACCAATACCAGGCCGAAGCCGGAGACAGTCCTCCATTTTTTACCATCGAAGCCGACGGCGTCACCTGGCTGGCCTGGGGTGAATCTGACAGCGATGTTTTATTGACCCTGTATAAAGAGGTTCCCGCCAATTTGATGATCGTCAGCGATCCCCTTGAATCGGCGCCCATTGATCCGGTGGGCACCGTGAGCCGAGCCGCGGGGGATTGTGATTTTGTTGTGACGCTGCCCGTCAACCCGCTGCATCACGCCGACCTCATTAGCCTGGCTCTTGTTTTTTTGTTTGACAAATTATGAAAAAATCACGCCTTTCGCTACTTTTTGTCTTCCTGTTCGCGCTGCTTGGCGCAGCTGCCTGCCGCCCGGCTCCCGAACCGGACCCCACACCGGAAGAAATCGTACAAAATACAGCCCAGCGGATGGGCCAACTGGCCGGCTTCCATTTCACCATCACCCACAGCGGTCCCCCGGCTTACCTCGATCCTGACAACATCATTTCCCTGGTGCGCGCCGACGGCGATTTTGCCGCCCCGGACAAGGCCCAGGCCATTGTCCTGGCCAAACTGACCGGCTTCGTGACCAAAGTAGACGTCATCAGCGTAGCCGCTGTGCAGTGGCAGACCAATCCGCTCACCGGCAAATGGGAAGAACTGCCGCCTAACTGGGGCTTCAACCCGGCCGTTTTGTTCGACGTCGAAATCGGTCTGCCCACCATCCTGTCCACTGATGTCTCGGAGTTAACGTTGATTGGTAAAGAAAAGCTGGAAGACGGCCCGGATACAGAATTGTATGCGCTGACCGGCGTGGTCGTCGGTGACCGGCTGTTCCAAATGAGCGGCGGTCTCATCGGCCCGGCCGCGGCCGACGCCCAATTGTGGGTAGTGCCGGAAACCTTTGAACTGGTGCGCGTGGTGCTAACCGAACCGGCAGCAGGTGCAGAAGAATCACCCAGTATCTGGCAAGTCGATTTCGCCAATTACGACCAGGAAATTGAGATTGAACCGCCCATTTCGTGAACGGGTGAACGGGTGAACGGGTGAACGGGTGAACGGGTGAACAGGTGAAGGTAGCGCGAAATCATTTTGAGCAGCAGGCAGATTGGATTGTTATTGTTGTGTTGTTTGTGGGGTTGTCGTCGCTTTATTTTGCGACGGTATCGGGGATTACGAGCAGTAATGACGGCAGTCATTATGCGCTGACGCGGGCGATGGCCGAAAACCACACCTTTGCCCTGATGCCGTTTGATAATTATGCCGAGGGAAATGACATCGCCATCCGGGACGGTGCGTTTTACAGTGATCGACCGCCGGGCACGGCCGTACTCGCCACCCTCTTCTACACCCTAGCCCAATACCTGCCCGCTCCCCTCACTCCTCTGCCATCCCGCCACGACGCCGAAAACCCACGCCTGTTGTACGTGATGCTGCTGCCGGTGTTGGCCGGAACGGGCACGGCCGTACTCCTCTACCTTTTCCTGCGCCAACAGGGGGTGACGATGGCCGGAGCGGTAACGGCCGTCATCATGTTCAGCCTGGGCACGGCGCAGTGGAAATACAGCACCGTTCTGTTTTCTCACGCCTTATCTGGCTTTTTAGTGTTGTTGGCAATTGTGTTGGTGACGAGACTGGAGACTAGAGACTGGAGATTAGAGACGGAACAATCCCCAGTCTCCAGTCTCCAATCTCCCAATCTCTGGTTTCGCTACCTGTTTTTGGGTTTTGTGCTGGGTTTTTCAGTTTTGGTGGAGTATTCCAATGGCTTGTTAGTGGTGTTGGTGGGTTTGTTTGTGTTGCTGGGGGTACGGCCGTTCACCCTACGCCGCATTTTAGTTAAGATGGGTCCGTTCATCCTGGGCGGACTCATTCCGGCCGGGTTCCTGGCCACTTACAACAATGTCAACTTCGGCAGCCCACTGACCCTCTCCTACGCCTACGCCATCAACTACCCCTGGGCCGGCAACTTCTTCTCCACCTTTAGCTGGCCGCTGCTGCCCGGTTTACAAGCCCTGCTGATCTGGGGCGAAGGCGGCGGCTGGTGCAATCTGACCTGTTACAATCAAGGCATCTTCCTGCTCTCGCCGATTATGCTGCTGGCGCTGCCCGGCTTCTGGCTTTATTTCCGCCACGCCCGCCGTCCGTTCTGGCTGACGACGACGGTTTTTCTCGTTTACCTGCTCCTGTTTGCCAAACATTTCACATCGCATGGCTTTACGGGTGACGGCCGTTACCTCGTTCCCTTCCTCAGCCTGCTGGCCATTCCGCTGGCCTATGCCGTCGATTGGCTGCTGCGCCCAACACAAAACCCGCTTCAGCTGGCCTTTTTCGCCTTCATCACTTACGGACTCTTCTTCCTCTCCCTGCGCAATATGCTGCTGCACATCGGCTTCTCCTACAACTATCACCTCGATTTGAGCCAGTTGAGTCCAGTAATTGCCAGTCCTCAAAACTGGCGCTACCTGGCAGACACCATCTTCCCCAATCAAAGCAATCTGCCCCTATTGTGGCTGCTGCAAACAGCCGGGGGCACCATTGGGCTTTTCTGGCTGCGGCGGCTCCCCAAAAAACACCCCAATCGGGCCACCCCAAAGAATTCTGAGTAACTTTGTGAATCAGGTAACGATATGCTAAAATCCTCGATTGTCTGGCGCAATTCCATTGCGCTTTATTTTTGTAAAACACAAACATCAGGTACAGCCTGACTTTGTGGAGGAAGAGTGAGATGAAATTTAGAACAATCGCCCTATTGGCTATGATGGCTGTCATGGTGGCAATCATCGGTTCGGCCGCAGTCGAAAAAACAGCCGCGCAAACACAGGGTACGCAAAACCTTCTTGTCAATTCTGGCTTTGAAGAAGGTCACTATAATCAAAACAATATTGCCGAACTAACAGTTCCCAATGGTTGGAAACTCCATTTCGTAGACGGAGTCACATTTCCCGGCGCCTGGGATAACTTACCGGCTGCACGGCCTGAATCCGTTGTCTGGAACAGCATCGGCGGTATCCCCGAAGGAGAAGATATCCTTTGGCGCGATGGCGTTTACACCCTCAAAATATTCAAGGCCTGGGCGCCGATGTACGCCGCCATTTCCCAGGATGTAACTGGTTTGGAGGTTGGCCGCCGCTATCGTCTGGTTGCCCCCATCTACGCTGATATTGTGATGGATTATAAAAATGGAAAGGTACCGCCCGATCGGCCTGATGCGGGCCAGGTTCGCCTGGGCGCCAGTCCCGTTGGCGCTGCCTGGCGAGACGAAGGGGCGATTGCTTACAGCGGCTGGTGGACTGGCGCAACCGTTTCGCCATTTTACCAGGCTTACGCCACCTTTGTTCACGATTTCACAGCCACACAAGCAGATATGACAGTGTGGATCGAGTTTCGCTCTACGTATCCGTACTCCAACAACGGCTTTTTCATGGATACGATGGGCCTTTACACACTAGATGAAGTCGATCCCTCCGTCAGCAATCCGGCTCCTGCCGGTGGTGGGGCAGCGGCTCCGGCCGGCCCTACCTGGACACCACAACCTACCCCCACGCCACGGGCCGATGGCGCAGTCGTTCATATTGTCCAATCGGGTGATACGATGTGGACAATTGCTATTCGCTACGCCGAAACAATGGGGTTGGCCCCGGAAGCGGCTTTGCCGGCCATCATTGAATTGAATAATAATCCGGCCTTTATCGCTGTTGGGCAGGAGTTGATGATTGTGCCGCCAGGACAGGTCGCACCGGCGGAGGAAGTTGTGCCGGCAGAAGAAGCAACACCAACGGCAGAAGGGGAAAATGCCGCCGAAGTGCCAACCCCGGAACCCACAAACGTCCCCGTCGAAGAACCTGCTGCTGTTTCATCACCTACATCAAACTCGATTTGTGTCGCAGCTTTTAACGATGCCGACGGCAACGGGCAGCGTGATGTGGTAGAAGGCTTAATGGCCGACGCCGCCATCAGTCTATTCCGTGGTGGCAGCAATGTTTCCACGTATGTGACCGATGGTATTAATGAGCCGTATTGCTTCCAGAATCTGGAAGATGATACGTATCAGGTTCAAATTTTCCCGCCGGCCGATTATGTGATGACAACGACTGGCAGTTGGGCGGTAGCTGTCTCCAATAGTATGTCGATTGCTGTGGAATTCGGTACGCGGTTTGATGCCAACGCGAGTGCTGTGGCTGTAGCGGCGGCTGACACGGCGGACACGGCCGTTACCACCCCTGAAACCACCACCGCACCCGAAGCCGATTCGGGCAGCTCCAATATCGGTCTCATCGTCCTCGGTGCGGCCGTGGTGTTGATTTTACTGGCCGGTGTCGGCGTCTTCCTGCTGCGGCAAAGCTAAAGAAGCATTGATTCAGATGCAAAAGAGCGTGGCCTGATGGTCACGCTCTTTTTGTTTCCAGCACCTTCTTCATCGGCTGGTAGGCCGATCCACTGCCGGAAAAGCTGTGCAGGGTGCGCAAGCCGGTCGTTCGCTTATAGCCTAACGCCATGTAAAAGGGCACGGCGTAAAGGGTGGATGCAAGTTTGATGACGGTAATGCCCCGCGCCTGACATTCCTGCTCAAATTGGGTGACTAATTGACGGCCAATTCCTTGACGATGGTAACGGCCGTCCACAAACAAACTTTGCAATACCGTCCGCTGCTTATGATCCACGCGGCCGCCGCGCAGCACCCCCACAATCGTACCGGCATCTTCCGCCACCAATACCATTGGCGCGGCAATCACTTCAGCAATCGCCGCTTGATGGGCTGGCTCTGGTGAGTCGGCAAATTGAAACGGCCCCAATAAATCAGCCTGCTCGTCTGGCCCGGCAAAATCCAGATTAAACGTCCGATACGTTTCGGCAATAAGCCGGCCTACACTGACGGAGTCAGATTCACAGTAATCGCGAATTGTAATCATCGCTCCCCTCATCTCTCACCCTTCAATGATCTCTTTCACCCGGCCGACCGCGCCGCTCTCCAGCCGCACCTTGATGCCATGCGGATGCGTCGGCGATTTGGTCAGAATGTCTTTGACAATGCCTTCGGTCAATTTGCCGGTGAGCTGATCTTTCTTCAAGACGATGGCCACTTTCTGGCCTGGTTTAATCTGGCTGCGCTGTGTCCCATTCATAATGGTGGCTCCAGTTCGAGCAGTTGGCCATCGTCAGGGATGAGCAGCCGCTGTTCGGATACGCCAGACTGCTGGGCCAATTCACGCAGGGCCTGACGGGTAACTGTGCCATGATCCAGGGCTTCCATGTGTACGGCGACGACCTTGCTTGATGGGGCAAAACGGCACACCTCAATCGTCTGCGCCGCGTCCATGACGATAAGTTCGCCATCGCCCCAGACCGCGCCGCTGGAATGGGTGATGATGACATCCGGCCGATACCGGGTTATGGTTTCGGCCACGGCATCATACCAGACCGTGTCACCGGTCCAATAGACAGTCGGCTCGCCATCGGCCTGGAACAGGAAGCCGGAGACGCTGCCCATGGCCTGCAAGATGGCCGCGCTGGAACCGTGCCGGCCGGGCGTGCGCCGGATGGTGATGTTTTGCCAGTGAGTTGTGGTGGGTACGGCCGTTACCCGCCCAAACCCCTTTTCAACAATCCGCCCCTCGTCACCCGGCTGGCAAAAAATGGGCATATCCTTGGGCAGCAGTTCCTGAGCCACGGAGTCAAAATGATCGCTGTGCAGGTGGGAAACGATGACCATCTCGCTGTCGGCGATGACCTCCTGCGGCGTACAGGGCAGATCGACCAGCGGATTGGGCGACCGGCCAGTGTACGAGGGCAGGGAGTGTTTCGGAGCCAGGTAGGGATCAATCAGAAAAGTATGTCCGGCGTAGGTGACGCGCAAAGTGGCGTTACGAATCAGTTTGATTTTCATGTCAAAGCCTCGCTGTGTTTCGTTCGTTGTTAAACATCCTGCGTCCCGACCCAATCCACGTCGATGCCCGCCGCGCCCAACCGGTCACACAGTTCGCCGGTGTGGTGCTGCAAATGGCGGATGCTGTAAAACTGAAGCTCTAATTTACCGAATGGGAGCCAGTAAAAACCGGAGTCGGTGGCGGTGAAGTCGAGAACGGCCGTTTTCGCCCCAATCTCCTCCCGGCAAAAAGCCACATACTCGCGCAGGTCCGCCTTGCTGTACGGTTCCCGAATATCCTTCGCTGGCTCCATAGACTCGTAGTTTTCGCGGTGTTTGGTCCAGGCCACAAAATCACTTGCGTCCGGCTGGATGTACAGATGCGTGTAAAAGAGCGCATGATAGGCGACGTTCCAGAACTTATTCTTGTCCGCCGGATTGTTCCACAACGCTTCAGGACATTCGGCAATCGCCTTTTCCAACATCGCCAACGCCGCTAGATACTGGGATTGGATAATTTTTTGCATGTTCATACTTTTCCCCTTAGTCAACTCAATGACTATTCCTTTCGACTGATTATTTACAATCTGCCGTATCAACCCATATTCCATCTTCATTTTCACACGGCCAAGGAGTCGGAACAGGTTTAAATGGTCCCCAGTTATTCAACTCACAATTCCATGTTGAATTGGTTGAATCATACAAACAAACCCACGAGCCATATTTTTCAGGCCATTTCCAATAGGCAAAAGTGAATCTATCATCTTTTGTTTCATACAACCAACCAGTATGTTGAGAAGTTAGCGCTTCGGGCAAGGTCACAAAAAATTCTGGTTCAAGTCTGCTGAGAGCACTGGGAAATTGACCATATTTTTCTTGATATTGGAGAAGCGCAACAACAATTTCTTCTGCGTTTTGTCGGGTTATTTTCTCTGGGGATTGGGCTTCACCAAACTGAACACTAAAAAACAACGTCAGTGGAAAAACCACACCGACAAGAACGGCCGCTAATTTTCGCCATGTTTTCAATCTCCATGCCATCCAAATGCCACAAATTACTGCTATTCCCGCACAAATAACCCCAATAGCGAAAGCCCCAAAAGGTCCCATATCTCCATAACTGGCCAGAGTAAATAGCCAATAGCAAATGAGGGAAAAAAGCACCGTCCCAACAACGATAAGCAAAGAGGCAAATTTGTGCATCTTTTGCAACGCAAAAGTGATAAGAACTGCTCCTAAAATTACGGCTACGATTGGACCCAAGCAAAAAATGATTATGTCCATAAATTCCCCCCTTCATTAATCTACCAAGTTTCTTAACAATTGTCGCGTTACCTGCTTGGTGTCCGGGCCGATTTCGCCGGGTGGGCCAACACAAGCGGGGCAGCCGTCGCGGCAGCGGCAGTCGCTGACGAGTTCCAAGGCGGCGGCCAGCAGCGTGTCATGTAGTTCAAACAGTCGCTGGCTGAAACCGACGCCAGCGGCCACCCGTTCGTAGACGACGACAGTGGGCGCTTTGGTGACGGGACTGCGGCTCTCGGCGCTGACCATGATGTCGCTGGGATCGCACATCAGGTAGAGTGGAGCCAGATTGCCCAGGACGTAAGCCAGTCCACCCAGCGCCGAGCGGGTTTGCTGCCCCGCTTCGGCCTGGCGGTGGCAGCTGGGGCAGAGGGTGATGAGGTTGTCGAGCTGGTTGGCTTCCCGGTAGTTCTCGTTTTGGCCGGGGACGTAGTTGAATTCGCGGAACGGCCGTATATGATGCACGTGTAAAGACCTAGACCTGACAGGTTTTTTCAAACCTTCTTCGCTCGCCAAATCATCTGGTTGGAAACCTGTCAGGTCTTGATTGCCCGACGCCCCACACATCCGACACTGATGACCATCCCGATCCAGCGCCCGCAGCCGCTGCGTTTTCCAGTTAGGCCCGTAATCATTGGGCCGCAGCAAAATGCCAGCATCATACAACTGCTCCGTCAACGATTCGCCAAAGACCAGCCAGTAACCGCTCGTCTCCAGCGTCATCTCCGGCAAATCAATCTGGCCAAAACCGAGCGTCTCAAAAGTGTAACGTTTGATTTTGCGGTAACCGGTGGCCTGCGTCACCACGGAAACGTCGCCCCAGGCCCGCAGCAAGCCGGCCGCTTCCTGCTCGGCTTCCGGCC
>JBNKZT010000061.1:0-22996 GCA_050301775.1 Promineifilaceae bacterium (SeqCode) | reverse complement strand
ACCGAAGACGAAACGTTCATCCTCAAAGACAGCCAGCGTCTCATCAAGCAGTACCACGACAAATCGCGCCACGCCATGATGCGCGTCGTCCTGGCCCCCTGCTCCCCCTTCTCCGTCACGCCCGACTTGATGCGCGAATCGGCCAATATGGCCCGCCAATACGGCGTACGCCTGCACACCCACCTGGCCGAAACGCTGGAAGAGGAAGAATTCTGCCTGGAAACCTTTGGCGCACGACCGGTGGAATACGTGCAGTCGTTAGGCTGGACCGGCGACGATGTCTGGCACGCCCACTGCGTCCACATGAGTGATGGCGAGATTGATCTCTTCAGCAAAACGGGAACCGGCGTGGCCCACTGCCCCAGCAGCAACATGCGTCTGGCCAGCGGTATCGCCCGCATTCCAGAAATGGTCCAGGCCGGTGTGCCCGTCGGGCTGGGCGTCGATGGCTCGGCTTCTAATGATGGTGGCCATTTGCTGGCCGAGGCGCGGCAGGCGATGCTGCTCCAGCGCGTCGCTCCCCACCGTTATTTGAGCGAAAAACCGGGCGGCCGTGGCGGTTTTGGCGGCAAGCCGGATGCGATGACGGCGCGGCAGGCATTGGAACTGGCGACACGAGGCAGCGCTTCCGTCCTGGGCCGGGATGACATTGGCTATTTAGCGCCAGGGATAAGCGCCGATTTTATCGCTCTGAATTTGAACCAGGTAGCCTTCGCCGGGGCCAATCACGACCCCGTTGCGGCCATTGTCCTGTGCCAGCCGCCCAATGTGGATTATTCGGTCATCAACGGCCGTATCATCGTCGAAAACGGCCACCTGACAACGGTCGATCTGGGACCGCATTTGGAACGGCATAATCAAATCGCCAAAAACATGGTCGATGGCGACTGAAATCACGAGACTAGAGACTACGAGACTACACGACTAAAAGCCATGAAAATTGGGACTAACGGCATTGTTACCAACGAAGCGGGACAAGTTTTACTCATCCAGCGGGATGATTCACATACGTTTGCACCGCCAGGCGGCAGCGTGGAGGCAGGCGAATTGCCAACGGATAACATCGCCCGCGAGGTGCGCGAGGAGACGGGATTGATTGTCATGCCAGTGCGGCTGGTGGGCGTCTATTTTGCCCCGGCTAAACCGGAAGGAATGCTCAATTTTGTTTTCCGCTGTATCCAGCGCGGCGGCGAAATCACTACATCGGAAGAATCGCCGCAGGTTGATTTTTTCTGGCCCAAACCGCTGCCGCAGCCGATGCTGGGTTTACACCAGGATCGACTGGAACGGGGATTGACTCATGCCGGTGGCCCGCCATATTGGGGTAATCACCGACTTTCGCTACTATTTAGGCTGGCGAGTCTCTGGTTGAAGTGGGTGGTGTACCCGCGTATGAACCGGAAACGCGAACAGGCTAATCGACCGGCTTTTGTGCCGCCGCCGCAGTGGCAGGTCACGGCCGTTACCATCATCCAAAATAAAAATGGCGACGTCTTGTGGCGCAAAAATGGCAATTCCTGGCAGCTTCCGGGCGGAGTTGGCCACACGATTGAAGCGCCCTGGGAAACGGCCGTTCGCCACACCCGCCAACAAATCAACCAATCCACCCAACTAACCAACCTGACCACCGTCACCATCCATCCGCAAAAACCGGCCTTGACGATGGCGTTTACGGCGCAAATCAATCAAACGGCCGTTCACAACGCCAATTGGTTTGCGCCAGGCAGCGAACCGAAAACCAGCCAACCTTCCCACAAACAATTGGTGGCTGAAGCGAGTGATAGGGGGGAAACGGCCGTTTTCCGCCTCGAAGTGTAATGATCAAAGGTTATTAGGAAAGATATTTACCGCGGAGGGCGCGGAGAACGCAGAGATTTCCCCTTATTTTCTCCGCGCCCTCCGCGGTTATACAAGTGTGACTATCCCTTGATCAATACATTTTCCGCCTCGAAGCCACCAATTGAGAATGATGTGGTGATGAAGATCACACGCCATGCGTGATAAACGCAACTTTCAATCACGCCCATAAGTTTGTTATACTGGCCGTATACAAGTTTGCTATCCAAGCATCGTCCCCAACATTCACCAACCATTTATGACAAACATTTTGGAGAGTCGTGATGTCCTCTGATAAATCATATGCCCAAGAAGACCGGTTATTGGCTGCTTTAGCTCATGCGGCCATCATTACCGGGATGATTGCCCCAATAGCCGGCTTACTCATCTACATTACGCAAAAGGAAAAATCAGCCTACGCCGCCCGACAAGGACTGCAAGCGGCTATTTATCAGCTTCTGGGCCTGCTGGTGATGATTCTGGCCTGGGCCTGTTGGGGTGGTTTTTACACGATTTCCTTAATCCCCCTCATCGCCAACGCCGACAAATATCAAGACGCTCCGCCCCCTATCTTTTGGGTCGGGCTGGGATCGATGATTTGCCCGTTCATTTTGATGGCAATTTGGGGCCTGTACGGCTTGTGGGGCACGGTGCGGGCCTGGATGGGAGCCGATTTTCGCTACATTCTCATCGGCCAAATGGTAGAAAAACGGTTAAACACCACACTCAGCAACGAGGAAGAATGAGATAAAGCTACAGGCGATACGCCTGTACGTCTCGCAGCTTATGGCAAACGAGACGTTCGCGCCCCCATTTTAGGAGGAGCAAGGATGAACATACGGCCGTCACCCATCGCTGGCACCTGGTATCCAGGCAATCCGGGCCGACTCCGGCAAACTGTAGATGATTTTTTTAGTCAGGTAGATACGGCCGTACCCCCTGGCAAAATTTTGGGTATCGTTGTGCCGCACGCCGGGTATCGTTACTCCGGCCAGGTGGCCGCCCACGCTTTCGCCTGTTTGAAAGGTTTGCGGCCCAATCTGGCCGTTATCGTTTCACCACTGCACCAGATGTACCACGCCTCGCTGCTGACGACGGCCCACGAGGCTTACGAAACGCCGCTGGGCGTGGTGGAAGTTGACCGAACGGCAGTGGAACAGGTGCATCAAGCGCTGCAAAAATTGGGGATGGGGTTAACGGCCGTTGCCCACGACCACGAACACGCCCTGGAAATTGAACTTCCCTTCCTCCAACAAGTCTTGGGCAGCTTCAAACTACTGCCCATCATGATCCGCAATCAAACACCAACTGTTGTCCAGGCGCTGGCTCAGGTATTAGCCCAAACACTGACCGGCCAGAACGCCATCCTGATTGCCAGTTCCGACCTCTCCCATTTCTATCCGCAGCCGCTGGCCGCCGAATTTGATGGTGAAATCTTGCGCCGTCTGGCCGAATTCGATCCCCAAGGCATCCTCAACGCCGAGGAAGAACACGCCGGTTTTGCTTGTGGCCGGGGCGCAATTGCCACCGTCCTTTGGGCGGCAGAAGCCTTGGGCGCCAACCAGGTCAACATCTTGAACTACGCCACATCCGGTGATGCAACCGGCAAATATGATTCTGTTGTCGGTTATGGTGCGGCCGTTATTTGGCAAAATCTGGCAGAAATATGACCCAAATAACTGACTCCCAGGAATTGCTCCGTTCCGATGCGGAAGTGGCGCAGATGGTCGCCCGCGTCGCCCAGGTCGTCAAGCCGGATGCCATCGTCTGTGTCACCAAAAGCGGCGCGTTCGTTGAGCGACTCGTCGGCCTGGTTACTAAAACGCGCATTATCGCTGCCTCGGCAGAAGCCAGTACATGTGAACAATTACACAAAAACGGTATAGAAACGGTACGCCTCCCCGTGCACGCGGCAGAGAAATATAGTCAAGTCCGTCACGTTTTCTCTGTACTCCTCAGAACCGGCGCCATTACAGCCGGTGAATTTGTCATTTGTGCAGTAGGAGCCGGGGTGTATCCACAGGAAGGCGACCTGATCGTTTTAACTGACGTGGACCCGACGCTGGAACATTTGCCAGTCTCCGATCTACTAAAACTGACTGACGGTATCCAACCGATCGTGCTTGAGACATGTGTGGCTATCGCCAGCAAAATTGGGCGGTCGGCGCAGCGTGGCAAGCAGGTTGGCGCCATTTTTATACTCGGCGATTCGCTTGAAGTACTTAAAGATGCCCGGCAGCTCATTCCGAACCCGTTCCAAGGACATGAAGATGCCGTCCGCCGCCTCACCAACCCCGACATTCATCATACGCTGATTGAATTGGCCAAGTTGGATGGTGCTTTTATTGTTCGGGGCGATGGGTTTATTCAAGCTGCGGCCGTTTTTCTGGCAGCTAACGCGACTGAATTACATCTACCTACCGGACTTGGCACAAGACATACGGCTGCAGCCGCCGTGACGGCGCGAACCAAAGCCACAGCTATCGTCGTTTCCGCTACCGATGGTAACGTGCGTATTTTCTCTGGCGGTAGGATGGTCATGCAATTAGACCCGGTTGTCCCGCATGGCCCGATTGCTTTATAACCTTTGGAGGAAAAATGAGCGGCATTGTTTGCGCGATTCGGGGCGGGGATCCAGCCAGCCCACCATCAATCAGGCAATTCACACAGCAGTAGAAACGAATCTGCCTATCTATTTTCTTTATGTCCTCAATTTGGATTTCTTGAAGAAGGGTGCCCAATCGCGCACCCAAACCATCTCCGAAGAGATGCGGGAATTGTGTTGCCATAAAACGTTGAAAATATGTGACCAATATGTTAAAATAATGTCACATATGCCTGATGACATATTAATTTGGACGGCCCTGACAGCAGCTCCCAACAATTGTGTCCGCATCACCCTGGAATCCCAGGAAACGCCACTCAAATCACTTTAATCCACCGCATTGTCGGCCACAACACGTGACGTTTGCAGCCACCACTGGCATACGTCATTAAAAGAGCATCTCAAAGCTTTCGCCGAAAAAGGTATTTCCTACCAACACAATCCCTGATTCGTCAGATAGGCTCAAATACGAAATTTCATAAATACGATTGTGCATAAAAGCGTATGCACTATGTTCATGCGTATGCGCCCAGGAAAAAATTCCATGCAATTGGAACGAGGTTTGGTGAACAAACCAAACGGACCAATAGATAGTAAAGAAGGAAAGTAACATGATTCAAACTCAAAACTTACAGAAGATACGGCAGCAGCTAGAAGAAGAACTGGCCCGACTGCTGGGGGCCGGGGAAGCAAACGAAGGGAAACAAGGCCAGCGCACCAGCGTAAATCCGACTCGTGATGATTTGGCCCGTAACTATATCTTGCGCGAACAGCGCCTTGCTTTACGTGATGTTGCCCAGTCACAGCTCGCCCAAATTGAAAAAGCACTGGAACGTGTTGACGATGGAACTTATGGTATATGTGCCGACTGTGGTGAAGCTATTGCATTAGAACGGTTAGAAATTATTCCGTATGCGACGTTGTGTGTCCGCTGCCAGCAAAAACAAGATCAAAATTAATGGAAGAAACCCGCGCATATTCAAAAGGGGACTGGATCGTTCATTCTCTTTATGGCATTGGTCAAATCAAAGGCGTTGACACGAAAGGTATCAGCGGAGAGAAGACCCATTATTATAGGATTCAGACCACAGACAGCACGTTCTGGGTGCCGGTAGACCAGATGGACAGTGAGGTGTTACGGCCGTTATCTACCCCCGAAGAAATCCAACAGGCCATTGCCGCATTACAGAAACCGGCTAAAGAGATGCCACCCAACTATAAAACGCGGCAAAGTCGCATTCAGCGTGTCCGGGATCGGAATACGCCACGGGCGATTGCCAGGCTTATTCGTGATTTGCGTGCCTATAAGCGAAAAAAAGGCGCGCTAAATAAGACAGAACGCAGCGCCTATCGTACCCTCAGGGAGCGGCTGGTTAAAGAATGGGCCATCGTCGCCGGTACAGAGGCTGAAAAAATCACCCCTAAGCTCGATCGTTTGTTGGATCCACCCCAAACGCCAGTTGATGAACAAAACAACGGAGCTGCGGCTCAGGAGACAACAACCAGTACACCATCTCCCTCGCGCCAGCCCTGGAAATGGCAGATTTGGTCAAGACCACAAACAAATAAGATAAATAGGTAATAGCCCGCAAACATGCGTTTCCAGGCTATTATGAAGGAGTAAAATGTTTTCAATAGATAAATTAGAAGGTCAAGATCAGAATAAACAGGCGACGCCGCATAATCACAACGAACAAATCCATTCATTTGCCGACCTGTTAGAGAAATATGAGCCGGAACTACTACAACAGGGTCAATATGTACAGGGAGAAATCCTGCAAATTGACGACAACGTCATCCTGGCCGATGTGGCGGCAAAACGAACGGCCGTTGTCCCTCCCCAGGACATCGAGAGAATTGACGAAGACGACCTGGCCCAACTTTCCGTTGGCGACGAAGTCACCCTCTACGTCTTGCGTACACCCGAAGGGGACGAAGACCTGTTGGTGTCACTGAACAAAGGGTTGGAACAGCAAGATTGGCTGGATGCCAAAAAATACCTGTCCAGCGAAGACCTGCTGGAACTCGAAGTCACCGGCCACAATAAAGGCGGTCTTTTAGTGGCTTTTGGCCATTTACGCGGTTTTGTTCCCACGTCGCACGTCCCTCAATTACAGCACGTACACAACCAGCACAATTTAGCATCACAAAAAGCCAAACTGGTTGGAAAAGAGCTGCCTCTCAAAGTGATTGAAGTCGATCGCCGCCGCCGCCGACTGGTTTTGTCGGCCAAGAAAGCACAAAAAGAGCTGCGACAGCAGCAGTTGCTGGCCTTGAAACTTAAAGAGGGAGAAATTATTACCGGGCGGGTGACTGGTCTGGTTAACTTTGGCGCCTTTGTTGACCTGGATGGTATCGAAGGACTCATTCACATTTCCGAAATTGCCTGGCAAAAGGTAGAAGACCCGGCAGAATTTTTGACCCCCGGCGAAGAAATTGAAGTGTTGATCCAATCGGTAGACCTGGAGCGAGAGCGCATCAGTTTAAGCCGTAAAGCATTGCAGCCCAGCCCCTGGGAATTATTCGCCCAGACTCACGCGGCAAGAGACCTGGCAGAAGGCGTCGTTACCGGCGTGGTTGACTTTGGCGCGTTTGTACTGATAAACGACGATATCGAGGGACTGATCCACATCAGTGAAATGCGGGGTACGCGGGACTTTGCCCCACAAGACATCTTATCTCCAGGCGACACGGTCCTGGTTCGGATCCTCAAGATTCAGCCGCAACAGCAGCGTCTGGCACTAAGCCAACGGCAGGTCAGCCAGCAGGAAGAGATGGATTGGATTTGGCGGCGGCAACAGGCCGCGGCACTTGCCGGAGACGAAAAGGACGAAGAAGAGTGAGAAATGCCAAAACATGAATAAAACAAACGAGTACACAGTGAAACGGATTGAAAATGACTTGTTTGAACTGTGGTTTAACGATGAATGCCTGGCAACGTTAACAAAACAAGAAGCCTGGCCAGTCATGGTGGGCCAGGTACATCCTGATGAGGTCATTGACCAGCAAACGGACCAGGTGGAAACAGATCAAGGAAAGCACAAAGAAAGATGAACATTACATTTAAACGTTGGTTATTCAATCAAAAAGGACGTAAAGACCAGATTGGGAAATTGGCCCGCGCTATGGCAAATGTAGATTACAGCTACATGCAACCAGGGCGAAAACCTGATGAACATAAAGATTGGGCCAAAATTATTACCCGGCACGGCCGTCCAGAACACGTTTTGGCTTTTAACCGGGCCTGGCGCGAATATCAAACAGAAAAACAGGAAGTGGCAATAACAGCATAGATTAAAACGATGAAGATAAAAGAACTCATTCATAAGCTAAAAAAAGGGAAACGCGTTTTCCGGTCGATTAACTTGCGGGGCGCAGACTTGAGAGGCAGCAATTTAAGCTGGGTGGATCTGAGTGAAGCCGATTTGACGGAAGCAGATTTACAGGGTGCAAATTTAAGCTGGACCTATTTACGAAAAGCCAGGCTAGACGGAGCCAATTTATCTGGGGCCAGGCTGAACGGCAGCGTTCTGGTGATGGCCAGCCTGCGCGGCGCTGATTTGAGCGACATTGAAGTTCATGGCTACACGTCACGGTGGTATAAAGTAAATTTGCAGAACGCGCGTCTTTGCAACGCCAGCCTAAGCCAGGTTGATCTCACTGCCGCCAATCTGAAAAGCGCTGACTTAAGCGGTGCTTCGTTGGAGGATGTAACGCTGCGGCGGGCCTGGTTGAACAACGCCAATTTGAACGAAGTCACGCTCATCAATTCCAATCTGCAAAAGGCGCAGCTAATAGGAGCCAATCTCAATAAAGTCAACTTTCACGGCTGCAATTTATATCAAGCCAAATTGCAAAAATCTCAAATGCGGGAGATAGTCCTTCCCGATGGCCATAAGGCAAATTCTGTGGCCGATCTCCAACCATTTACATTGCAATCTGCCTTATAATAAGCCGGCAGTGAAACAGTTGGAAAAAGTGCTGGTTCAGAGTAATATCATCATAAAAAAGGTGCGTCGATACGGTCATTGTCTCCATCACCAGGAGGAATTAAATGAGTGGTATTGTTTGCGCGATCCGGGGCGGGGCATCCAGCCAGCCCACCATCAACCAGGCGATTCGTACAGCAATTGAAACGAATCTACCTATCTATTTTCTGTACGTCCTCAATTTGGATTTCTTGAAGAAGGGTGCCCAATCGCGCACCCAAACCATCTCCGAAGAGATGCGGGAATTGGGTGAGTTTATTTTGCTGGCCGCCCAGGCTCAGGCCAAGCGGCAGGGGGTGACAGCCGAAGGCGTTATCCGGGAAGGGCATGTGGTCGGCGATGAAATCATTGGTTTGTGTCATGAATTAAAGGCCGATTACGTCATCCTGGGCCGCCCTTTGGCAGCCAAGGCAGAGAACGTCTTCACCCATGAGCAGCTTGACCAGTTCGGCCGTCACATCGAACAAGAAACAGGAGCCACCGTCATTTATCCGGCAGGAGATGGGCAATGAACCATCTGTTATCGGCCATGCGTCATCGGATTCCTGTTTACCGCTTACCGCTATTGGCGCTTTTTGTGCTGCTTGTCTGGCCCTGGGTAACGATTAATGAGGTGCAAGCACAGGACACGGCCGTTTCCCCTCTCCTCACCGGCCGCATTTGGGATGTACAGAAGCAGCCTGTTTTCGACGCCCACGTGACTGTCTATTCGGGGGACGATATTTTAGCCGAGGCGGTCAGCCAGGAAGACGGCCGTTACACCCTCCTCCTCGTTGCCGGCGACTCCATCCCCGACCAAATCACCATCCGTGTCGAGCGGCATCATTTTAGCGAGGCGGTTTACGAAATAAAAACCCGTGACATCGAAAGCTTGCAGCAAAGCAACCTGCTCCACATCCCCATCATCACCCTGGAAAGGCATATTACCCCCGGCTTTTGGATCGCTACACTCGTTTTCGTAGGCATGTTGGCCCTCATCGCCCTGGGTAAGCTGCACAACACGCTGGCCGCCCTGTTGGGAACCTCACTCATCTTCGCCTTCAGCTATCTGGGGCCGCCTTTGTACGAAGGGTTCTATATCTTCCATTTTGAAGATGCGCTGCGCTACATTGATTGGAACGTCATTTTCCTCATCATGGGCATGATGATCGTCATTGCTGTCGTCGAGCGCACCGGCGTTTTCCAATGGGCAGCTTATATGGCTTACCGGCTCTCCGGCGGCCGGACCTGGCTGCTGGTTGTCATCTTGATGCTTGTGACCGGTATCGCTTCCGCCTTTCTTGATAACGTCACCACCATGCTGCTGATGACGCCCGTTACCATCCGCATTGCCCTCAGTTTGGGCATCAACCCGCTGGCGCTGCTCATGCCCGAGGTGATGGCCTCCAATGTGGTCGGCATCAGCACCCTGGTCGGCACGCCGACAAACATCCTCATCGGCTCTTATGGGGGGATTGGTTTTAACGATTTCCTGGTTAACCTGACTCCCGGCGTCATATTGGCCCTGGTAGGTCTTATCATCTACAACCTATTCATTTATTGGGATGATTTACGAACACCGGAAACCGGAGAAGGTATCTCCGAGGTTTTGTTGCAGCGGCTGGCGGAACGGGGCAGCATCACGGAACCGGATCATCTCAAAAAAGCGGGCGTTGTGGGCGCGGGGATGATCCTGTTGTTTGTGTTGGGCGAGAAAGTACATTTATTGCCATCGGTAACGGCCGTTATGGGCGCCACCGCCCTCCTCGTCTGGATCAAACCGGATATTGAAGAAATGATCGAAGCCGTAGACTGGACAACACTCGTCTTCTTCATGACCCTGTTCATCAGCGTCGGTGCGATTCAGGAAGTAGGATTGATCAGCTATATTGCCTCTGGCATTGGTCGGCTGGTCGGTGAAAATCTAACATTGGCCATGCTGGCCGTCATCTGGCTTAGCGCCATCCTTTCCACCGTCATCGCCAACATCCCCTTCACCGCCGCCATGCTGCCCGTCATTGGCTTCTTATCGGGCAGCATCCCTGGTGCAGAGAGCAAAGTCCTTTTTTACTGCCTATCCGTCGGCTCGGCGATGGGCGGCAACGGCTCCCTCATCGGCGCATCGGCCAATATGGTCACAGCCGGTATCGCCGAACGTGCCGGTTCCTCCATCACCTACATGTACTTTTTGAAGAAAGGATTCCCGGCTCTCCTCATCACCGTCGGCCTGGCCACAATCTGGCTCTTCATCCGCTTTTAGACTAGCGACTACGAGACTAAAAACTGGAGACTAAACCATGACTGAACAAAAACTAAACCAAATCCTCTGCGCCGTCCGCGGTGGACCGGAAAGCCGCGAAACAGTGACATACGCCATTGATTTAGCCTTCAAAACCGGCGCTCGCCTGACTTTTTTTCACGCCATGGACGCCGAATTTCTGAACCATGCCACCATCGGCCCACTCAGCATTGTCTATAACGAGCTGGTCGAAATGGGTAAATTCACGATGCTCATTTTGGTTGACCGTGCGCAGCGACGCGGTGTCGCTGAAGTTAATTACGCCGTGTGGGAAGGTAATATCCGCAAACAACTGCAACAAGCCGCCATCGAGACCAAAGCGGAGGTGATGGTCATGGGCCGTCCCACTCGCAGCCCCACGCAAAATGTGTTTAAGTTTGACGAGATGGAGAACTTTGCGGCCGAATTGGAAAAAGAGGGGCATTTGCGCCTGATATTGGTTCCCGAAATGTTATGATTGGATATTGCACTTTTTTGCCGCGCAACGATTGAACCGGGAGTCGTATGGTGGCATCATCGGCTGGTAGATAACGGCCGTAACCTGAGAAACAGCATCACATATCCCCGCCAGCATTGAGTATACGTGACCAATATGTTACAATGATGTCACATATGAGCAACGATCTTTCAATTTGGACAGCCTTAGCCGATTCAAAACGACGCCAGATTATTAACTTGCTTGAAGAAAGGCCCCGCACCACCAACGAAATTTCTGAATTCTTTGATGTGTCCCGGTTTGCTGTCATGAAGCACTTGAACATACTGGAACAAGCAAATCTCATCGAGGTGAGGCGGGAAGGACGCAAACGTTGGAATATCCTTAACGATGATCTGGCTCATTTTCTGCGGACAAAGCTGGCCAACAATGACGCTGATAGTCCTTACCGGCTGGTGGAAATTCTAGGATTATTTCCTGGACAAAAGCCCGCCGCGCCAATCATTAGCCCGCCGGTCGAAACCATTCACATCGAACAAAGCGTTTTGCTGCAAGCAGCGCCGCAGCAGGTCTTCGCAGCTTTGACGGTTGGCATTGATGCCTGGTGGAACCCGCGGGTCTCGACTGATTCGCGGATAAACCTGGAACCGTATGTAAACGGCCGTTTCTATGAAGCATTTAATCCGGCCGGGCAAGGCGTTCTGTACGCCACCGTCACCTTTATCAAACAAGACGAAGAACTTCGATTACAGGGCACTGTGGAATTGACCGAGCAATTTGCCAACATGCAAGCAATAGACAATGTGGTCCGCATCATTCTGGAACCTGTTGATGACGCCACCCGGTTCACTTTGAGTCATCGCATCGCCAACTCGGGCGGCGTAGATGGCATAACACACGACATTTGTAAACATCGTTGGGGCATTTTATTAAACCAATACCTCAAACCTTTTGTCGAAAAAGATGTTCCCGCATTAAAGGAGATTCATTGATGAAAGAAGCTCACACCTATTCGGATGGGGACTGGATCGTTCATTCCCGTTTTGGCATTGGTCAAATCAAAGATATCGAGGTCAAAAACATCAGCGGCGAAGAGACACGATATTACAGAATTAAGACAACCGACAGCATTTTTTGGATGCCGGTCGATAAAATGGACAGTGATCTGTTACGGCCGTTATCCTCGCCTGAAGAAATCCACCTGGCCATTGCCACATTGCAAGAACCAGCCGAAGAGATGTCGTCAAACTATAAAATACGGCAAATTCGGATTCAGGACGCACAAACACATAACACACCCAAAGCTACCGCCCAGATTATCCGTGATTTACGCGCCTATCGGCGAAAAAAAGATGCGTTAAACAGCACCGAACGCAGTGCTTTCCGCTCCCTCAAACAACGACTTGTAGAAGAGTGGGCCATTGTGCTGGACATAAAAACCGAAACGGCCGCGTTAAAACTTGAGACTCTGTTGAATCCGCATCAGATAGCCGTAGATAAACAAAGCAGTGCGGTTCTCCCGGTAAACAACACTATCTCCATCTTCCCCACGCCAACACAGCGGATTATGTAGGCGCTAACCAAATCGTATGGCCAATCATGATCGTACAATGATTGAACCGGGCGTTGTTCGGGGTGAATGGTGGCATCAATTGGATGACGGCCGTTTCCAATGCGACCTCTGCCCCCGCTACTGCAAACTGCGGCCTGGACAGCGCGGCTTCTGCTTTGTCCGTGAAGCGCGGGATGAGGGGATGGTGTTGAGCAGTTACGGCCGTGCCTCCGGTTTCTGCATTGACCCCATCGAGAAGAAACCACTCAATCATTTCTATCCCGGCAGTTCCGTCCTCTCCTTTGGCACCGCCGGCTGCAATTTGGGCTGCCGCTTCTGCCAAAACTGGAGCATTTCCAAAGCCCGCCAAAACGACCGGCTGACCGATTGGGCTGGTCCGGCAGCGGTTGCCGATGCAGCCGTCCGTGCTGGCTGCCGCAGCCTGGCCTTCACCTACAACGACCCCATCATCTTTGCCGAATACGCCATCGACTGCGCCATCGCCGCCCATGAACGGGACCTGAAAACAGTCGCCGTCACCGCCGGTTATATTGCGCCCGCTGCCCGCCGCGACTTTTTTGCCTACATCGACGCCGCCAACATCGACCTGAAAGCGTTTACGCAGCAGTTCTATCATAAGCTCTGCTTTGCCAATCTGCAACCGGTGCTGGACACGCTGCGCTGGTTAAAACAGGAAACGGCCGTCTGGTTTGAAGTCACCACGCTGCTCATCCCCGGCCACAACGACAGCAAAGCCGAAATCGACCAATTATGTGACTGGTTCCTGGAAAACCTGGGACCGGACGTACCGCTGCATTTCACCGCTTTCCACCCCGATTTCAAGATGCAAGACGTGGCCCCAACCCCGCCCGAAACCCTGAGCCGCGCCCGGCAGCAAGCCTTGACTGCCGGACTGCACCACGTTTACACCGGCAATGTCTACGACCAATCGGGGCAATCCACCTACTGCGCCGGCTGCGGCCAACTGCTTATCGAACGCAATTGGTATAACTTAGGAACCTGGAATTTAACAGAAAAGGGGGAGTGTCGCTTTTGTAAAATGCCGCTCTCTGGACATTTCGCGGCCACAGCTGATAAATGGGGTGCTCGCCGTCAGCAAATCAATATCATCTAACGATTAAAATTTTATCGCTCAAACTGAGCGGCCATTTCCGCCGCTGTCAACTTTCCTGTGTTGTGAAAAATCATGACCAGAGGCTGGTCATAGGCGATAAAGCTCTCATCAGCCCGTCCCCAAATGATGCCGGGCTGATTCGTTAGATAATCGGCCACGACAATAGGTGGCCGTAATTTGGGCCAGCCGAAGGTGTCTGGTTTGAGATTGAAGCCGAAAAGATGGGGGAAACGGCCGTACACTCCCACCACTTCATACCCCAACTTTCCATCAAACAAAAGCTGATGATACTGACTGGACAATGGATACTGCGCTGGCAAGCGCGGCACCACGCCATAGACCCGATTAGACACAACCGTCACGTAGCCAGCTTCGGCCAACAAATCCAGATTGGCCGCAAGTTTGGCAGCATCATCCTCCACCCCCGTTCCCGAATGCCAGGTTAATTCGGCATTGGGATATTCGGTCCGGCGGCGGTAGGTATCACCAAGCCACATGGTGCTGGGCAGGCTATCATCCCACTGCTCACTCAAAATCAACGTGTCCGGTTCTACATGGTTATAAATCCACTGCGATGCTTCAATCCAGGGATGAGGCTGTTGGTACATGTTGACAAAGCTGATGGCATATAAAGTGGTAAAGATGATGGTAACGGCCGTTATCAACCAACGCCATCTTTTCCCCCACTCCATCACCATCGCCGCCCCAAACAACAATAAAAACGGCGTGATGGGCTGCCAGTAACGCATAAACTTCACATAAAAACTGCCCGTCGTCAGGAAATAAGGCACAACCCAGGCCAGTAAAATGAGATTGGAGATTGGAGATTGGAGATTAGTCCTTAGTCTTGTAGCCGCTTGCCAGATGGCCCAGCCCCCCCCAAAAAAAGCCAGCAGCCCCAGCAGCGGTCCCATTCCCCACTTGATCTGCATTTCGAAGAAGTAGAGAAACGGCCGTGTACCAGCATATTGGCGGGTGAAAGGCAAATCAATATCGCCCCGCACCATCGCGCTTTGGGTACTGATGTTTTCCAGGAAGCAAGACCCCCAATTGAGTCGGGGAATCGTCACCGGTCCCCATGCCACGGCCGGGGTAACAAACTGACAGCTAAAATCAAGCACGGCAAACGGGTTGGTTACAAAAAAGGCCAAAAAAGCAGCAAAAACAACAGCCGCATACAACTTGACAAAAGAAGGCGTGTGTCGCCCCTGTTCATTAACAACGATCCAAACCGTCAGCGCTAGTGGAAAAAACAATAAAACAGCCGCAAATTTAGATCCAACGGCCAAACCCACGAAAACAGAAGCAAGCAGCAAGTAGGCAAGTGGGCGAGGAAGCAAGTAGGCAAGTGGGCGCGTAAGCAAGTAAGCGCGTGGGCGTGCGAGAAAGTTATCACCCCTACCCCCCTGCCCCTCTGCACCCCCGCTCTCCGCCCTCCTGCCCACCGCCTGAACCATAAAATACAACGCGACCAAAACAAAAAATGTCAAATACGGATCAGCTGTGAAAAAATGGGCCAGTTGGATGTGCATGACGTTCACGGCCAGGAAAGCGGCAGCCAGCAAACCAGTTCCCACCCCATACAGCCGTCGCCCCAGCAGATAGATCAGCCAGACCGACCCAACATCTATCAGGCCAGTTAGCGCACGGGTTACGGCCGTTAACTGACCAAACTCCACCCGCCCTTCACCATTCAAAATATCTCGTGTAAGAAACCAATTGGTGGGCAAAACGGCCGTTAACTTACCCAACCGTTCAACCAATCGCGTTACCGCCACCCCCAAATACAACGGCACATGCCCATAAGCAAAATCCCGTGGCTGATCCTGCTCCACCACAATCCCTTCACTGGCCGCATTTGGCGGCCAATAATACGGATTAAACGATGATTGATGAGGTTTCAGCGCCGTCCGCCAATCATCCGGCCACTCAATCGTCGTGGCCACCCAGGTAATATACCGCTCATCAGGATGATAATGAAAATAGCCATCCCAATCAACACCCGTCAGCCGCAGCCCCGCCGCCAAAAACAAAATCAAGACGAGCAGCCCAATTTCGTGCCATCGCTTCATACCAGGAATTGTACTCGCCCCTGAACGTTTCAGCACTTCAGCGTTTTAGCGAATCAGCCAGCCAGCATTTCAGCCGATCAGCATTTTCTGCTAAATAGCCGACTGGCTGACACGCTGACCAGCTAATAAAAAAGGGCTGAAACTTATAAGTTCCAGCCCTCGAAAAAACAAACTTAAAAGAAAACGATTCGCTTAACCCTCGAAATCGTCCTCGTCTTTGTCCTTGCCCACAACCTCGACTGCATCGGCAGCAGGAACAAATAATTCTTCCTCTTCCTCTTCCTCTTCGGCCATCTTCTCATATTCAAAGCGAGCCACTGTCGTTTCGGGGTCCGTCAAAATCGTCACCCCTTCCGGCGTAACCAAATCGCTAACGTAAATGACATCATCAGGCGTTTTAATTTGACTCAAATCGACTTCGATTTCAGAAACCAGTGCATCCGGCAAACTTTCAATTTCCACAGAGCGTAACGTCAAAGTAGCCACACCCAATCCCTGTGTCGCCGGTTTAGACTCACCAACTGCTACCAAATCGGCTTCGGCTGTTATCAGCACTTTCATGTCAACTTCAATAAAATCAACATGCATCAAATCACCACGGGTAACATGGCTCTGAATTTCACGGACCAAAACAATCCGCTTACTTTTACCCAACGAGACATCAATCAAATGAGTTGATCCCGCCTGGCGTAAAAGACGGCGTAAAGCCAAGTTTTCCAATTGGATATTCACAGACTCTTTTTGTCCATAAATGACCGCCGGAATCATTCCCGTACGACGCAGCTGCTTAACCTTTTTACCCACGATAGTACGTGGCTCTGCTGTAATACTCAATCTTTCTTCAGACATGTTCTCAACCCTCAGTATAAATCCTCAAATTTGAGGAGGAATTTTCGCCAATAAGCAAAATTATAACCAAGATGACTTATCTTGGTTATTGCTTCATTTCTTGTATAAGACTGTTGTCAAATAATTCAAATAGCCAGCCGATAAAGTATAACAATTTCCAGTATTTCGTCAACTGGCATTGACCTTTTTCAAAAGAAACTCATCGATTCAGGGACAATCATTCATTATCGCCTGTTTTTTTGTTACAAACGCTTGACGCTGTTATGTAGGCAGGGTAAAACTAGCTCAATTGGAGGCAGCATGACAAGTATGACTTATACAGACAATGATAAATTAACTGATTATTTCGCTTACATCCAAAAAGCAGGCAAACTGCGCACCCCATCTCACGCCCAACGCTGGAGTCGGGCTGTTTTGAAGACGTTTGGCATTAATCTGGATCGCGGCACAAAAAAGAAGTTGGCTAAAGCGCTGCCGGCTGACCTGGCCGATGATTTAAGCCGAGTCTTCTGGTTAGCCCATTTCCAAAATAAGGGTTTGACACAATATGATTTTTTGAATCAAGTTTCACGCCGTGCCGGGAATACGGACCCTGATTTTGCCCGGTATCCGACAACGGCCGTTTTCCATCAAATCAAAGCCATCGTTGGGAAAGATATGGCCGATCAGGTCGCCAAAACCCTCTCACCCGAAATGCGCCAGATGTGGGAAGAAGCGTAAGAGGCCGGTTTGCACGTTTGCAAGTGGGCAAGTTACAAGCTGCCGGTTACATGTAAGGCCATTACTGGCGTTTTGCTCCTGACAGTTTTTTTATTGCCTGCTTGTATGCAGCAACCGGCAGCCGTTATGGAGCGGGAGCCGGTTCAACTCCAAATTACAGCCGACGGCCAGACAACTGAGTTAGCCACCACCACCGCGACCACTGTACGCGAGGCGTTGGTTGAAGCCGGCATTACCCTCAATGAGGCTGACGAAATCGTCCCCCCTCTGTTTACTCCCCTCGACAACAACACAAATGCCCTGGAAATCACCGTCGTGCGGATTACGGAAAGTATCGAAATTATCCCGCGCAGCCTGCCCTTTGAGCGCAAGTTGGTACGCAACGAAGCGATGGATGCCGATGAGCCATCGCGCATCATCCAAACCGGCCAGGACGGCTTACAGGAGGAAACGGTACGCATCGTTTATCGGGACGGGCTGGAAACGGAACGCTGGGTGACGCAGACGACAATCATCGAACCGGCCCAGGATGAGATTGTCATGGTTGGCGTAGGTGCAGCGCGAGGTAATATCAGTTTCGGTGGTACATTGGCCTACATCAGCGGTGGCAACAGTGTGCTGCTGCGCGGTTTGAGTGCTTTTCCGGAATCATTAAAAACGGGTGATGGGCTGGACGGCCGTGTCTTTTCCCTCTCCCCCGGCGGCAGTTACCTCCTCTACACCCGCGTTACCAGCGACACGACCAGTTTCAACAACAACCTGTGGGTCATCTCTACCGAAAGCGGCGCAGAACCCTGGCCGCTGGGTGTAAACAACGTGCTCTGGGCCGGCTGGGACCCATCAGCAGCCGAAACCTTGCGCATCGCCTACACCACCGCCCAATCGACCAATCTGCCACCCGGCTGGGAAGCCAACAACGATCTCTGGCTGGGCGAAATTGACCCCGATCCGGAAGCGGATTTTGAGCCGGAGCAGTTGATTGAATCGTATCCGGCGACCTATGGCTGGTGGGGCGGCAATTACGCCTGGTCGCCGCAAGGCCGCCTCATCGCCTACAGCTTTGCCAATGAAGTAGGCGTGATTGACACGGAAACGGTCAACGGCGCTTTGCAGCGCCGCCAGTTGCAGCAGTTCACCGAATACAACACCCGCTCCGACTGGGTCTGGGTTCCCACGCTAACCTGGTCGCCGGACGGCCGTTTCCTGGCCTTCACCAATCACGACAGCGGCGACACGGAAGCGTTAACCTTTTCCAGTTGGGCGGTGGACGTGGAAACGGGGGTGAACGGCCGTTTCATCCCCGACTCCGGCATGTGGGCGCATCTGCACTGGAATCCGGTCGGCAGCGATATTGCCTTCCTCAAAGCGACCGACCCGCTCAACAGCCAGACCAGCAGCTATGCTTTGTGGTTGATGGATGGCGATGGCAGTAACGGCCGTCGCCTCTACCCGCCGCCCGGTGAACTGGCCCTTTTCCCCCGTGAACAAAGTTTCATGGCCTGGGGACCAGACGGGCAGCAAATCGCCTTCATTTTTGACGATGCTCTGTACATTTTTGACCTGGCCACCGGAGAAGCCCGGCTGATTTCCCAGGAAGACGCCACCGCCAGCCAGCCCACCTGGGCGCCTTATGGCGCGGGAATCTCGGCCGGATTGCCTGCTAACACAGAAGATTCCCCCCTGCCCTTCCAAAACGGTTCTGGCCGGTTTATTCCCGACAATTAGAAAGTAACCTTGCCCGGCCTGTCGAAATATTTCTACCCGGCCAGGCAAGGTCATTTTATATTCGGCCGTTCCGCTTTAAGCAGCGGCTGTGGCCGGGAATGAACCGCAATCGTCTTCTCTTTTCGGACAATGTCTGATCAGACAATTATCCTGGCACCGGCCTGCTATCCGTAAACGACAGGCTGTTTCCGGCCTAAAAAGATTAAGGCGTGGCGCAACAGCAGCGAAATCCGTTGTTGTTGTTCCTGTTCCTGGGATTGTTCCTGTTGCGGGCGCCGCAGCGCCATTCGGTTCATCCCCATACCAGCTAATTATCGTTGCAAAACGCACAGCATCAAACTTCAGCCACTTTCTTTTTCCAACCGCCCAGCAAACGTCCTACTTCGCGCACCAACCGGGAAGCATGTTCAAATTGGTTTGGTGCTAACAGCCGTAAATCCCGACTTAACCGCAGGTAAGTGCGTAAGCGAATCAAGCCCTGATCGGCCTTTTCCAGACTGGGCAGTGGAGATGAGCTGCTGCCAGCTTCGACCAGGGCCTCGTAGATGCGGAATAGTTCTGTTTGAATCTGGCGGGCCAACACCCCGCGCTGGCTTTTGGGAAAGTTCAGCGTGTGTGGGATAAGCCAGGCCATTAAATCATAATGTTTGACGAAGATTGGCGATTGTTCCATGGTGTTTTGGGATAGTCGGGCGAAGCAGGGAACGACGTAACCCCCAGGTATCGCCATGGGCGGCATGAGCGATCCAGGCTTGCACCGAAGTATCCAACTGTTGGAAGCTGATGTGCCCTTGGGCTAACTGCTGCCGTTGCCATTTGTAACGGCGCTGGAATTTTAAGCCATTGCGCTGCGCCAGCCGCCGGTGCGTAGGGAAAACAAGGAAACCCAGAAAAGGAATCCCATTTGTAACCGGATGAACACTGGTTTTGTGAGCATGAATCCTGAGCCGCAGCGTCGTTAAAAACGACTCAATCTCCCGTCGCCATTGGTGCAAGGTTGGTTTGTTATCTGCAAACAGCATAAAGTCGTCACAGTAGCGCAGATAAGCCGGGCAGCGTAACGATTGTTTGACGAACTGATCCAACTCGTGCAGGTAAACGTTAGCCCAAAACTGGCTGGTCTGGTTGCCAATGGGCAGCCCGCGCGGGCGGGCGGCGTCCAGCAGGTCATCGTTGGGGAACCACTGCACCTGGTAACGGTCGTTGTGGATGCCGGCGCCGCTGGCGATGATTTTGTCGGCCAGACGCAGCGTTGACGGGCAGGCAATATATCGGGCCAGTAAATTGGCCAGCACCTCGTGGTCTACCGAGGGGAAAAATTGCACGATGTCGCATTGCAGCACGTAGGGGTAACGGCGGGCGAACTGGGTGCAGCAGTCCAGGGCGGCGTGCGTGCCTTTGCCCTGGCGGCAAGCGTAAGAGTCATCAATGAAACGCGCTTCCCAGATGGGTTCGGTGACGGCGCAGAGGGCGTGATGGGCGACCCGGTCGCGGAAAGGGGCGGCGCTGATGCGGCGCGGCTTGCCGTCATAAATGGTGAAGTGGCGGTAGCCGCCCGGCCGGTAGCTTTCGTCGGCCAGTTCGTCTTGCAGCGCCAGCAGTTCCAGGTCCAGGTTGCATTCAAAGGCAGCCACGTTGGGCTGGTGCCGCTTGCCGCGCCGCGCTTTGCGAAAGGCGGTTTCCAGGGTTTCAAAGGCGCAGATTTTGGGATAGAGGTTTTTGAATGTTTTCATAAACTGTAGGTCAAATTTGCAAATTTGACCAACGGAAGAAGGCGGGGGGATACCCCCCGAACCCCCCAGAAATCAGAAAGATCAGAACCCAGCAGCCAGGATTCAGGATTCAGAACGGAGGAGAGAAGACGTGGCGCAACAGCAGCGAAATCCGTTGTAGTTGTTCCCGAACCTGGGATTGCTCCCGCAGCGGGCGCCGCAGCGCATGTACTTCTTTTCATCGTACCAGGAACCGCCACGCAATACGCGTCCTACGTCATCACCACCGCTCAGGTCTTCACGGCCGTCATCCGGCGTATAGGGGTAATTGTGCCCCCAGCGGGTGCTGCACCATTCCCACACGTTGCCAACCATATCCACTACACCATAAATGCTGTCGCCGCCCGGCGAATACTGCCCTACCGGCGTCGTCTTTCCGTTTTTAGCCTCCTTGCTGTTCAATTTAGCGGCGTCCCACTCATTGCCCCAGGGGTAGAGGTTCCCGTCAGTTCCCCGCGCCGCCTTCTCCCATTCCGCCTCCGTCGGCAGCCGTTTGCCTGCCCAGCGGGCATAAGCTATCGCTTCGTACCAGGTCACGCCAACCACAGGATAATCCGCTTGATTCCATTTCTCATCAGCCCAATACTCAGGCTGAGCGCGGTATTCCTTGCTATATTGATCTAAATATTTACCATCTTTCCAGCGCTTAGCTTCAATCGCTTCCGGCCAATAATCCGGGTTGGCATACCCACCCGCAGCCATAAATTTAGCAAACTGGGCATTCGTCACCGGCGTTTTATCCATAAAATAAGCCGGCAAATAAACAGGATGCTGCGGCTTTTCACTGTCCTGCGCTTCCCGGTCTTTATCACTGCTGCCCATCAAAAATTCCCCGGCCGGTATCGGCAACATCCCCACTTCGGCGGCGCGGCCCAGCGCCAGCAGTGCTTCCAACGCCGCGTAGCGGGCGTCGTCGTCCTTATCCGTCTCATAAACCTGGCGCAAAGCAGCCGCACCCGCATCGTCAATCTTACCCAGACGGGCTAGCGCCCGCGCCGCCTCGGCCCGCACCGCCGCATCATCATCGGACAGCCCGGCCAGCAGCGCCGCTGCCGTTTCCGCCCCAGCGCCACCCAGCCGCCCCAGCGCCGCCACCGCCGCCTGCTGCTCTTCGGTATCGTCTGAACCAGCCAGCGCCGCCATTTGACGCGTTAACTCTTCCTTCAAGTCATCGTCAGCACCCGGCGGCAGCAGTTGTTCCGCCAGGAAAAAATCCTTCCCGCGGCCACTCTGCATCAGAGTGCGGGCATAGCCGGGCAGCAAATCAGCGGCAAACGCTTTCAAATTGGCTATGGCCATACTGCTCTCATCCACTGCTAAAATGGGGCCATCCTCCGGCTCACGCAAAAATAAAACCAGTTTATTGGCCAACTCCCGCCGCAGTGGTTCGGCCACCCGCTGCGCTCCTTCGGCCATACACTGCCCGGCCATCAGCCACAACGTCTTACCGTCAGCCAGCCCCCGGGCTTCATCCATCAACAGGTACATGAGCGGCTCAGCATCCTTGGTCAAGCCGCAGTACAGCAAAATCACTTCCTTCCAGGCCGGATTCGTCAGATGTTCTCCCAATCGTGCCGCGCCTGCCTGTGGGCCTAACTGGTACAAGGCATCGGCGGCAAAAAACTCTTGCAGCGTCTGGTGGGAAAAACCGTAGCGATCAATCGCCCACTCATTAATCAAACCGCTGGTACGGGCGATCTCATCCAGCAAATCCTCCGGCGTCGTGCCCTCCGGCAGCCGCTGCGTTTGGGCAAACGTCTCCAGCCAATCAAGCAGCGCCCGGTGCTCCAACAACCCCTGGGACTCATGCTGAAAAATGTACAGGGCCAATTCACCCAACATATTCCATTTAATCTGTTCCCCAAAACGGCCGCGGTGCGTGCCCCGAATCGTATTCCAGCGGGTAACGCGGGTGCGAATGCAGTGACGATACAACTCCGCCCGTAAATCTGGCAGGTTGCGTTCCCGTTCGTAGTGATAGGCAATCAACAGCAGCAGCAGCGGATTACGGGCCAGCTCCAGAAAAC